>DASUYK010000089.1:0-15969 GCA_036377415.1 Solirubrobacterales bacterium | reverse complement strand
TCGAAGTGCGTCAGGCGCTTGAACTCCGCGAGACGGTCCTCGATCTCGTCGCGGGTGAGGCGGCTGACGCGCCCGGTACCGAAGTCCTCGACGTTGAACGACGCGAGCACCGAGCCGTAGGCCATCGCCTGGCGGAGAGCGCGGTGGTCAGTCACGGACTCGCCCGCGGCCCTGCGGCTGTCGAGGTATCCGAGGAAACCCCCGGCGAAGCTGTCGCCGGCCCCGGTCGGATCGCGGACGTCCTCGAGCAGGTAGCCCGGAATCGCGAAGAACTCGTCCCTGGTGAAGAGCGCGGCGCCGTACTCCCCCCGCTTCGCGACGATCACGCCGGGCCCCATCTCCATCGCCGCCCGGGCCGCCCTCGCCAGGTTCGGCTCGCCGGTCAGCTCCCTGATCTCGGCATCATTCAGGAGCACGCAGTCGACCTCGGCGATCGCGTGCTCGAGGGCGTCCCGCTCGGTCTCTATCCAGAGGTTCATCGAGTCGAGCGCCGCGAACTCGGCGTGGCGGCACGATGCTCGGACCCGGCGCTGGAGTTCCGGCTGGATGTTTCCCAGAAAGAGCATCTCCGAGGAGCGGGAGGCGCCGGAGAGCTTCGGGTCGAAGTCCGCGAAGACGTTGAGCCGGGTGTCGTCGGTGTGTGCAACGTTCAGGTCGAAGTCGTAGTGACCATGCCAGGAGAACGTCTCGCCGCCGGCGACCCGCTCGATGTCGTCGGTGATGACCCCGCGACCCTCGAGAACCGCGAGCTGATCCGCGCCGAAGTCGTCGCCCACCGGGCCGACGACCCGCACCTCGGTGAAGAAGCTCGCCGCGAGCGCGAAATGTACGGCCGAGCCGCCCAGCATCCGATCCCGCTCCCCGAAAGGGGTGCGGACGGAATCGAAGGCAATGGACCCGACAACGGTGAGCGACATATCCTGGGGCCATGAAGGCTATTCAGATCGAGGAATTCGGCGGCCCCGAGAAGCTCAGGCTGGTCGACGTGCCGGATCCGGAGCCGACGAACGGCGAGGTCGTGGTCGACGTCGCCCGCGCCGGGATGAATTTCGCGGACACGCACGCGATTCGCAACGACTACCTCGCAGAGCAGACCCTTCCACTGATCCCCGGCGCCGAGGTGAGCGGGACCGCGCCGGACGGGCGCCGAGTCGCGGCGATCCTTCAGGCGGGGGGGTACGCGCAGAAGGTCGCGGTCCCGGAGCCCTGGCTGGTCCCGCTTCCCGACGAGGTGAGCGACGACCAGGCGGCCGGCCTCCTGCTCCAGGGGCTGACGGCCCACTCGCTGCTCCACGTCTGTGCGCACGTGCAGGAGGGCGAGACGGTGGTGGTCGAGGCCGGGGCGGGCGGCACCGGCAGCCTCGCGGTGCAGCTCGCCAAGCGGGCGGGGGCGAGGGTGATCGCGCTCGCCTCGAGCGACGAGAAGCGCGCGCTCGCCGAGCGGCTCGGCGCCGATGCCACCGCTGACTCGCGCGCCGCTGACCTGAAGGAGGCGATCCTCGAAGCCAACGCTGGCGACCGAGTGGACGTGGTCCTGCACATGAGCGGCACCGGGTTCGAGCCGGAGCTTCGCGCCCTGGGGATGCTGGGCCGGATCGTGGTCTTCGGAAACGCCGCCCGGCAACCGAACGAGGTGGCGACCAACTACCTGCTGCGGACCTCGAAGTCCGTGCTCGGCTTCTGGCTCGCCCCGCTGATCGTCCGGCGGCGCGACCTCGTCGCCCGGGTGATCGGCGAGCTGCTCGGCGCCGTCGCTTCCGGCGAGCTCGAGGTCGTGATCGGGGGCGTCTACCCGCTCAGCGAGGCCGCCCGCGCCCACACCGAGATGCAGGAGCGCCGGACGAGCGGCAAGCTGCTGCTGGATCCGGCCGGTTGATGAGCGAGAACGGGGGCGGTCAGCAGACCGCGAAGTCGTTCAAGGAGCTTGGCCTCTCCGAGGGCCTGCTGCAGACGCTGGACGAGCTGGGGTACGCGGAGCCGACGCCGATCCAGGCGCAGGCGATCCCTGAGCTGCTCGCCGGCCACGATGTGATCGGCCAGGCTCAGACCGGCAGCGGCAAGACCGCCGCCTTCGGCCTGCCGCTGCTCGAGTACCTCGATCCGGGGAACGACGAGACCCAGGCGATCGTGCTCACCCCGACCCGCGAGCTCTGCATCCAGGTTACCCAGGCGCTCCGGACCTACGCTGAGCACCTCGAGGGCGTCAACGTGGTCGCGGTCTTCGGGGGCGCCCCGATCCGCGACCAGCAGGCGCGCCTCCGTGCCGGAGGGCAGATCGTGGTCGCCACGGTCGGCCGGATGAAGGACCTGATCTCGCGCAGGTCCCTGGTCCTGACTGCGGCGCGCTACGTCGTCCTCGACGAGGCGGATGAGATGCTCGATCTCGGGTTCATCGAGGACGTCGAGAAGATCCTGCGGATGTGCCCGAGCGGTCGGCAGACGCTGCTGTTCTCGGCGACCATTCCGGGGCCGGTCGCGCGCCTTGCCGAGCGGTACATGTACGACCCGGTGACGATCCGGGTGACGCCGAAGAAGCTCACCGTCGACTCGGTCGAGCAGGCGTACGTGATGGTCGAGCCGCGCAACAAGCTCGAGCGCCTGGTCGAGGTTCTGAAGGCTGAGGAGCCGGAGCAGGCGATCATCTTCACCCGCACCAAGATCGGGGCGGCCCGGCTGGACAAGGCCCTCGCAGACAAGGGGCTGCGGGTGAAGGCGCTGCACGGCGACCTGACACAGGGTCAGCGCGACGGGGTGATGATCTCGTTCAAAGAGCATCGGGTACCCCTGCTGGTGGCCACTGACATCGCTGCCCGCGGCCTCGACATCGAGCACGTCACCCACGTGATCAACTACGACCTCCCGAACAACCCCGAGATCTACGTGCATCGGATCGGGCGGACCGGGCGCGTCGGCCGGACGGGGCGAGCGATCACCTTCGCGACTCAGAAGCAGGCCGGGGACCTGAAGACGATCGAGCGCACCGTGAAGGCGCCGATCGGCGAGTGGGAGCCGCCCGAGGAGCGGCTCGAGCACGCGCCTCGTCCCCGCCACCGGGAGGGCCCGCCTGAGCCTCTCCCGGACGGCAAGGTGAAGCTCTTCGTGAACCGCGGCAAGCGGGGAGGGATCGCCGAGGAGGACCTGAGCTGGGCGCTTCGCGAGGGCGCCGTGATTCCCGAGGAAGCGATCCACTCGATCCGCGTCCTCGACCGCTTTTCATTCGTCGAGGTGGACGCCGAGCAGGCGGAGCGGGCGGTCGAGTATCTGGACGGGACGAAGCTGAAGGGCAAGCAGGTCAGGATGGAGATCGCCCGAGATGCAAGCGGTTAGTGCGAGGGGCGTAATCCGATCCGTTTTCGCGGCGCCCGCTAGGGGTTGGCCAGCTCCTCGATCCTCCCGATCAGAATCTCCCATTCGAACGGCTTCGGGATGCAGTCGGTCACACCGAGCTTGCGCAGCCGCTCCGGCTCCTGGGCTTCGAGGTGGGCGGAGATCATCAGGACCGGGATCTTCGAGCCCGAGCTGTGGAGCTCCTCCAGGACCTCGAGGCCCGACATGTTCGGCATCATCGCGTCCAGGAGGATGAGATCGGGCAGCTGGTTCGAGCTCGCCTCCTTCAGACGCTCCAGGGTCTCGAGCCCGTCCGTCGCGGTGATCACCTCGTAGCCCTCCATCTCCAGGCGCCGCTGGAGCATCAGCAGGACTGTCTCGGAGTCGTCTGCGACGAGGAGGCGGGTCACCCGGCGGCCTCAGCCTTGACCTTGCGAGTGGAACCCTTGCGCGGCGGCCGTCCGTGATTGTCGATCGGCAACACGAACCGGAAAATAGCGCCCTCTCCAGCATTCGAGCGCGCCGAGATCGATCCTCCGTGGAGCTCCACCAGGGACTTCGCGATCGCAAGTCCAAGTCCGGTGCCGCCCACCGCCTGGGTGTCGCCGCTCTCCGCTCGCCAGAACCGATCGAACACGTGATCGAGCTCCTCCTCGCCCAGCCCGGGGCCATCGTCTGTGACCTCGAACTCGATCTCGTCCTCGACGCGGCTCGCGGCGAGCCGGACACGCGCTCCCTCGGGCGCGTACCTGTTCGCGTTCGTGAGCAGGTTCGCGAGGACCTGCCCGATCCTGCCCGGATCCGCCATCACGTCAGGCAGCCCCCTCTCGACGCTGACCTTGAGGTGCTGGTCCTTGTCCTCGAAGTTCGGTCGCATCTGCCGGCCGATCCGCTCGGCGAGGGAGCGCACCGAGGTCGGCTCGGGCTCGATCCGGAGCTTGCCGGCGTCGCTTCGGGCGAGATCGAGGAGGTCGTTGATCATCTTCTGGAGCTGCCCGGCACTCTCGGCGATCACCTCGGCGGCCTCGAGCTGGCGAGAGCTGAGTGACCGGGGCTGGGCGGTGAGCATCTCCGAGAATCCCTTGACGACGGTTACGGGAGTGCGGAGCTCATGCGACACGGTGAGGACGAAGTCGTCCTTCATCTGGTCGACCCGATCGCGCTCGCGGGCGTCGCGCTCGAGGGAGTTGGCCATCTCGTTGAACGCCATGCCGAGTGTCGAGATCTCGACCGGGCCGCCGACCTCGACGCGGGTCCTCAAGTCGCCGCCGGCGAGCCGCCGCGCTCCCTCGACCAGCCGGCCCAGGGGCGCGCGCATCGAGTTGATCAGCCCGGAGAAGAGAACCAGCGCGGCGAGCACCCCTCCGATCAGCGCGGCCGCGACGAGGATGGTCGTGTTCCGGGTATCCGTCCGCGCGTCGTCTCGCGATCCATCGCGGGCGGCGCGGGTCGAATTGGCGAGCTCGTCGGTGCTCGTCGTCACCGCCGAGGTGAGTCGGCGCTCGACTCGCGGCGGGGGCGCCCGACCTCGGAGGAGAGGCCTCGCCACGGCCTGCCTCCATGCGGTCTCGCTCGCGACGAGCTGCTCGAGATTCGCCGCCAGCACGGCCTCCGTTGCGGCGGCCTCCTGAGCCCGAGCCGCCGCGTCGGCGAAGCTGTCCGCCGCCCGGTTCAGCTCGATCGGGTTGGGCCTCTGGCGTGTGGAGGGCGCCCGCATCGCGGCCTGCTCGAGGATGAAGGCCGACCGGAGCCTCTCGGCGTCGAGCTCGAGCTCGAAGTACTGGCTGACGTCGTCCTCGTAGTTGACCCGAATCTGGAACAGCCGTCCGACCCCGAGCAGCGAGACGATGCCGAGGAGTACGAAGAGAACCGCGAATCCGATCCGCAGCCTCGTTGTTAACGAGGGGTTGAATCTCATCGTTTTTGTGGAGGTGCCCTCCTCCCGTACACTAAGCGCAAGAGTCACATGGGTAAAGGGTTACTTGCGCAATGGCGGGGGGGATTGTGGCGCGCGGCTTCGCAGGAGCAATTCTCTTCGCCGTCCCCCGACGATCGATCTCCCGGATATCGGCCCCCCCGGCGGTGGTGGCGACGGTGGCACCAGCGGCGGCGGGAGTCTGGGACGACACGGTGAACGGCGTCGTCGACGGCGTCGGCAATACCGTGAACGGCCTGCTCGGCCAGTAGCCCGACCGGGCCCGGCGCTCGTCAGACTCCGGCGGGTTGCTGGCACTCGTCCTCAGCCTCGCCTCCGCTGCATCGTGGGGGGTCTCGGACTTCCTCGGGGGTGTCCAGAGCCGTCGGCTGCCGGTGCTCGCGGTGCTGGCGGTGTCCCAGCCGGCCGGGTTGCTGTTCATCGCGATCCTGATTCCCCTCTCCGGTGCGGATCCCGTTTCGGCCGACAAGCTCGCGATCGCCTTCTGCGCCGGCGCCGCCTCGCTCGGCGGTCTCGGCGCGTTCTACGCGGCGATGGCGATGGGGACCGTCAGCGTCGTCGCTCCGATCGCGTCTCTCGGTGTGATCGTGCCGATCGCGTTCGGGCTCGCTCAGGGGGAGGACCCCGGCTCCGTGCAGCTTGCCGGGCTCGTCGTCGCGATCGCGGGTGTCGTCATCCTGGGCTACGAGGAGCATCCGGAGCACGGTGGCGTTGCGAGACGCTCGATCGTCCTCGCGATCGTTGCCGGGCTCGGTTTCGGGCTCTTCTTCACGGGGATCGATGCCGCCTCGCCGGATCGCCCGGGGTGGGCGATCCTCGCCGTCCGGATCGGTGGGGTGACCGCGGTCGCTCTCGCCCTGATCGTCGCGAGGCCGGGGTTCGGCCGGGTGCCGGCTGCCCTCCCGGTGCTGGTCGCCATCGGCTTCTTCGACGTCCTCGCCAACGGGCTCTTCGCGGTCGCCTCGACCAAGGGGATCCTGCCGGTGGTCGCCGTCGGGGGCTCGATGTACCCGGCATTCACGATCGCGCTTGCCCACGGCGTCCTCGGCGAACGGCTCGCCCAGATCCAATGGGGGGGAGTAATCCTCGCTCTCGTCGGCGTCGGCCTGATCGCCGGGGGAAGTTGACCGATCAGTCCCCGGTTCCCGGCGGGTCCCGCGGAGGTGAGGATGGCGATCGACAAGGAGGCCGGCGACGTGGCCACGGTCCGTCTGGAGGAGCGGATCCAGAGCTGACGGCCCTAGGCGGCGGCGCGTAGCTCCAGTCCGGTGAGCTCCGCGAGCCGCGCAATCGTCTCCAAAGGCTCGCGGTGGCGGACCGCGGTCATCCCGACCGCCTCGGCGCCCTCGCAGTTCTCGAGCAGATCGTCGATGAAGACGCAACCTCCCGGCTCGACCTCGAGTCGCTCGGCCGCACGCCGGTAGATCTCGGGCTGCGGCTTGTGCAGCCCGACCTCGGCCGAGATCACGACATCGTCGAAGAGCTCGGCGAGCAGCTCCCGGTCGTAGTGCCCGGTGCTCCACGAGTTCGAGATCAAGCCGGTGAGCAGACCGCCGTCCCTGATCCGGCGGACCGCCGCGACCATCGGCTCGAGCGGCTTCATCCCAGCGAACATGCTTTCGATCAGGCGATCCGACCTGCTCAGCCCGAGACGCCGGCCGAAGCTGGTCTCGAACTCCGTCTCGCTCAGCTTGCCTGTTTCCAGCGCTCGAAGGTCCGCGAGAGCCTCCGGGTCGGTGCGAAAGAGGTTCTTGATCGCACCCGGATCGAGGCCCTCCAAACGGCAGAAGGCCGCGAAGCTGTCCCAGACCGAGGTCGTGAGGACCCCCCCGAAGTCGAAGAGGGCGGCCCGAAGGCGAGGTTCGCTCACGATCGGCCTGCCCATGTGAGGCGAGGCGCCCCGATTGATGCGAGGGCGCTCCGCTCAGGAGCGACCCGTTTTATCTGGGAGGAGGCGCCGTCATATGCTGATGCCATGGGCGAGGAGGCTAACGAGGCGGCCACGGCGGAGGCCCCCGAGGGGATCGACCGCGCCGGCATCGAGGGCTGGTTCGAGGCCAACGTCCCGGGCGCGAGACCCCCGCTCACCTTCGAGCGGATCTCGGGAGGTCGGTCGAACCTCACCTTCGGGGTCCACGACTCGGCCGGAGGAGCCTGGGCGCTGCGTCGCCCCCCGCTCGGAAAGCGGCTGGGCTCCGCCCACGACATGGGACGCGAGCATCGCGTGATCTCGTCGCTCCAGGGGACTCCGGTCCCGGTCCCTCCGGTGGTCGGCCTGTGCGAGGACGAATCGGTGAACGGCGATCCCTTCTACGTGATGGGGTTCGTCGAGGGGCCGGTCCTGCGTTCGGCCGAGGACGCGAAGCGGTTCGACGAGAGCGAGCGCCGGGCGATCGGCGAGCGCGTCGTCGACACGCTCGTCGCGATCCATGATGTGGACCCGGACGCGGTCGGTCTGGGGGAGCTCGGGCGCAAGCAGGCCTACGTCGAGCGCCAGCTGAAGCGCTGGTACGGGCAGTGGGAGCAGCAGAGGACACGGGAGCTGCCGTTGGTCGACGACGTCCACGACCGCCTCGCCGCTCGGGTCCCCGAGCAGGGGCCGGCCACGATCGTCCACGGGGACTACCGGCTGGACAACATGATCCTGACACCGGCGGGGGAGGTCGCGGCAGTGGTCGATTGGGAGCTCTGCACGCTCGGTGATCCGCTTGCGGACGTCGGGATGCTGCTCGTCTACTGGTCGGAGGAGGGCGACGAGCTGATGCCGCTGTTCTCCCCGGCCACGATCACACCCGGATTTCCGAACCGCGACGAGGTGCGCGCCCTGTACGGGGAGCGCTCCGGCCGAGACCTTTCCCGGATCGACTTCTTCGTCGCCCTCGGCTACTGGAAGCTGGCGATCATCCTCGAGGGCGTCTACGCCCGCTACTCGTCGGGGCAGTACGGCGAGACCGACGAGGGATTCGAGGAGTTCGCGAAGATCGTGCAGCGCTTATCCGAGGCGGCCGACGCTGCCGTGAACAGGTTGGCCTAGGGTCCGCGAAGGTCGGCCGCCGTCCTCACCTAGGTCGTCGCCTCTGCGGGCTCCGCCTGGCCGGCGCCGTTCGCCCGCTCGCCCGCAACGGCCTCCGCCCGCTTCGCGGCCCGGTTCAGCTCGCGGCGCGCGATCACCATCTTGTGGACCTCGTCCGGTCCGTCGGCCACCCGCAGCATCCGCATGAAGCGCCACATGCCGGCGAGCGGGGTGTCGTCGGACATCCCGAGCGCGCCGTGAACCTGGATCGCCCGGTCGAGGACGTCCATGACCACGTTCGCGGCGACCACCTTGATCATCGAGATCGCCTGCCGCGCGCGCCGCTTCCCCTCGCTGTCCATCTGCCAGGCGGCGTACAGGGTGAGCAGCCTCGCCTGGTCGACCTCCATCCGCGAGGTGGCGATGAACTCCTGGACGAACTGCTTGTCTGCGAGCGGGCCGCCGAAACCCTCACGGTTGTTCGCGCGGTCGCACATCATCTCGATCGCTCGCTCAGCGGTCCCGATCGCCCGCATGCAGTGGTGGATCCGCCCTGGCCCGAGCCGGTCTTGGGCGATCAGGAATCCGGCGCCTCGCTCGCCGAGCAGGTTCGACTCGGGAACCCGGCAGTCCGTGTAGCGGATCTCGCAGTGCCCCGGCCCCCCATCGTGCCCCATCACCGAGACGTTGCGGATCAGCTCGAAGCCCGGGGTGTCGACGGGGACGAGGATCATGCTCGCCCGGGTGTAGGGCGGAGCCTCGGGGTCGGTGACGACCATCGCGATCGCGAAGTCCGCCCCGTTGGCTCCCGAGGTGAACCACTTGTGCCCATTGATCACCCACTCGCCCCCCTCGAGCTCCGCTCGCGCCTGCAGAGTGGTCGGATCCGATCCGGAGACCTCGGGCTCCGTCATCGAGAAGCAGCTTCGAATCTGCCCTTCGAGCAGCGGTCGCAGGTAGCGCTCCTTCTGCTCCGGGGTTCCATGGTCGACGAGGATCTCGATGTTCCCCGTGTCCGGTGCGGCGCAGTTGAAGGCCATCGGCGCGACCACCGGGCTGCGACCCATCTGCTCACAGAGGATCCCGTACTCCCAGTTGCTGAGACCGGCGCCGAACTCGCTGTCGGGCAGGAAGAGGTTCCAGAGCCCCTCCTCCTTCGCCTTCGCCCTGATCCCGACGAGGATCTCCGGGTACGGGACGCCGGGCTTCACCTCCTCGTCGAGCGCGCGCGTCGCCTCGGCCTCGACCGGATAGCAGTGCTCCTCCATGAACGCCTCGATGCGCTCCCGGAGGGACTCGACCTCAGGCGAGGGCTTGAAGTCCACGCGCTGAACGCTACGCGATCCCGCGGTAGCGGGCGAAGAGCTCGCCGTCGGAGGAGAGAAGCCAGGCGAGCTCCACCTTGTCGACGTCGGGGAGCGCTCCCTCGAGGATCCGGGGCCCCTCGCCGCCCGCGATCTTTGGAGCGATCGTCAGGAATAGCTCGTCCCCGAGGCCTCCCTCGCGGAGGCGGCCGTGAAGGGTTGGGCCCCCCTCGCAGAGGACCGAGCGGATCCCGCGCTCCTTCCGGAGCCACTCCAGGCAACGGTCGAGGTCCACCCCGTCCGGGTGGCGGACGCAGGTCACGGGAGTAGCAGTGTCCGGCGGGTCATCCCCTGAAGCGGTGAAGACCACGCAGCGGCCGCCGCCGTCCGTGAAGAGCGGCGCGTCCCAGGGGAGCTCGAGCCGGTTGGAGACGATCACCGCAAGCGGGTCGTGGGCGAGGCCCGTACGCTCGCGATAGGCGCGCAGCTCGGGATCGGAGACCATCCGGCCGTAGCGCTCGGCCCGCATCGTCCCCGCGCCGATCATCACGGCGTCCACCCGGGTGCGGAGGCGCTGGAGCATCTCCGTGTCGGTGTCGCTTCCGATCGGACCGGAGCGGCCCGAGATCGCGGCGCGCCCGTCGAGCGTGGTGACGAAGTTGAGGATCAGGTACGGCCGGTGGGGGTGGGCGAGCGGCTTCAGGTCGAGCTCGGCGAGCTGCTCGGCGACCGTGGTCTCGGCGGGATCGGGAAGGAGACGCCTCACGACGTGGGTCTCCCCGGGGATCCGGGAGGGGGCCGCCTCGGCGGCGCCCATCATCTAGGGGTTGCTCCTCCGGCATCAAACGGGTCGCGCCTGGCGGCGCGCCCTCGCGTCATCGGAGCACCCTCGTGTCCACCGCCGTCCTCGATCTCGGAGAGGTGGTCGACGTTGGCGACGTCGCCGGCGTCGGGGCTCGGCTCCGCGCCGAACCATGCATCGAGGATCTCGCCGAGCTCGGCCTCGGACGTCGCCCTGAGGCTGATCGCGAGCGCGTTCGCGTCGTTCCACCTCCGGGCGCCGTCGGCGGTCTGCGCGTCGGGACAGAGGGCGGCGCGGACCCCCGCCACCTTGTTCGCCGCGATCGATGCGCCGGTCCCTGTCCAGCAGCAGACGACCGCCTGATCCGCCCGGCCCTCGGCGACGTCGCGCGCCGCCGCCTCACTTGCCCAGGCCCAGTCGTCGCGCTCGTCGTCGGCCAGCGCGCCGTGCGGAATCGGCTCGTGGCCGCGCTTTCGAAGCTCCGAGAGCACGGCTTCGGCGACCCCCACCCGCTCATCCGCCGCTACGGCGATCTTCATGACATCAGGTTATGCAGCGAAGAGATCGAGGATGGTCTTCCTGACCGCACTCCTCGCCGCCTCCGGCCTGAGCGGCTTCTCGCTGACCTCGTCGGCTGCGTCGGCGGAGCGTTCCCGCGACGGCCTGATGCGCGCGCCACAGCGGCGGTCGGGCGCGGACTACGAGTACTGCTTCCAGCCGGCGAACTCGCGCCCGGCGAACTGCTGGAGCGCGGCGACGTCCTCGCCGAACCGAGCGGTGAGCTCGTCCCGGATCCGATCCGGGAGCTTCGGCTTCGGCGCGGAGGGGGCGTCGGGATCGTGCACGACCTTCTCGACCATCCAGCGCATCCGCTCAGGGAGGCGATCGAAGTTCCGATCGAACGAGCGAAACCCGGGCAGCTTGATCAGCTTCTCCATGACCTGGTACCTGTCCGATTCCTTCGCGGTCGACTTCTCCCATTCCCGCTCGAACTGCTCGGAGTAGAAGCTCTCGTCGACGCCTGCAAAGCGGAGTGTTCGGCGCATCGTCCCCTCGCGGTCGGATTGAAGCTCCTCCTGGGTGATCACCTCGATCTGGCCGGGATCAAAGCGCTCGAGATAGGGCTGGAGTTGCATCCAGTAGCGCGACCGCGTGACATAGGTCTGGTCGGGGCGCGCCAGCGCCTCCTCCATCGGCCGGGTCTCGTAGCCGGCCCCGACGGCGTGCCGCCAGTGCGAGAGGATCCGCGAGATCGGGTCGCGCACCATGTAGATCAGCTTGGCGTCGGGGATGTGCTCGGCGATCCGCTCGGGGACGCCCGCGAAGTAGGGGAAATTCGTGTAGTGGGGTGAGGACTCGCCGCGGACCTGGAAGCGGTCATCGAAGCGGCCCTTGTACCACTCCAGGCCCAGGTCCCAGTTGAGCTCCTCGACGAAGAAGTTGAGCTCCTTCGGCTTCGACATGTCGACCTCGGGATGAAGCCCGAGGTAGTGGTGGATGCTCGTCGTCCCGCACTTCAGCCCGCCGATGATGATCAGGTTGGGGAGCGCGGCGTGGCGCCGGCGCCGCCTGGGCACGCGGCCGCCTCGCTTCCGGTCGGCGGCGTAGCGCTCTCGCGCCCGGAAGCACATCGCCTCGTCGGCGGGGTCGTGCGTGCGCGCGGGCGTCTCGCGACCCGTCTGGGGACTGGCGCGGGCGGCCATGAAGGCGAGCAGTGTAGAGCGGCCGCGGTGTGCGTGGCGGCCGTAACCGGCGAAGCCGTCATTCAGTCACGTATGTTCTCCCGGTGGACGTCTTTCGGACTCCTGACGAGCGCTTCGAGGGGCTCCCGGGCTACGAGTTCGAGCCGCACTATGCGGAACTCGACGGCCTTCGCCTCCACTACGCCGACGAGTCCCCCGACGGCGGAGCGAACGGGGCGGGACCGGTCGCCTGCTTCCACGGCGAGCCCACCTGGGCCTTCCTCTACCGGAAGATGCTGCCGCCGCTGGTCGCGGCCGGGCATCGCGTGATCTGCCCCGACCTCGCCGGGTTCGGCCGCTCCGACAAGCCGACGGACCGCGGCTGGTACAGCTACGAGCGGCATTGCGAGCTGATCGGGCGACTGCTCGAGGGCCTCGACCTGAGCGACGCTACCGTCATCGTGCAGGACTGGGGCGGGCCGATCGGGCTTCGGTGGGCGGTCGAGAACGCGGACCGGGTGGGGGCTCTGGTGATCCTCAACACCGGCCTGTTCACCGGCCGGGTCTCGAAGGGATTCATGGCCTGGCGGGACTTCGCCGAGCGGAACCCGGACCTGCCGGTCGGCGTCATCGTTCAGGGCGCCACGACGACCGAGCTCCCGGATCGGGTGGTCGCCGGATACGAGGCGCCCTTCCCGACGCCGGAGTCGAAGGCGGGCGCGGCCCAGTTCCCGCTCCTGGTGCCGATGTCCGAGGACGATCCGATGGCCGTTCAGCAGAGGGAGATGGCCGACGAGTTGGGGAGGTGGGACAAGCCCGCCCTCGTCGCGTTCTCCGACAGCGATCCGGTGTTTCCGTTCCCGCGCGCCGGCGAGCGGTTCACGAAGACGATCCCGACGGCGGACGAGCAGACGGCGATCGAGGGCGCGGCTCACTTCCTCCAGGAGGATCGCGGTGAGCTGATCGCCGAGCGGATCCTCCGCTTCCTGGATCAGGCGTGAGGGATGCGGAGATTGCCCGCCTGCCCTGGCGCGGATCGCCCGAGGAGCGCCCGCGTCTCCCGGTGCCGCCGGCGCACATGCCGCTGTTCCATCGTCGCCGGATGCGGAAGCGGTGGCGGTGGGTCGGCGCCTTCGCAGAGAACCTGATCGTCTTCGCGGCGCTGGTGGAGGTGGGCCCCGCCTCGATGACGTTCTGGGGGGTCTGGGACCGGGAGCGCCGCCGGCTCTGGGAGAACACGCGCCGGGGGTTCCCCTGGTCTCGGGCCGAGGTGCGGATGCCGGGGCGCTCGGTGCACGTCCGGGCCAGGAGCGTCGAGTTCGACCTGGAGCTGGACGATGGGCTCGCGATCGAGTGCATGTGCCCGAACGGGGAGGGGGGGTACACCTGGACCCGGAAGCTCGCCGGCGTCCCGGTCACCGGAGAGGTCCGGATCGGCAGCCGAACGAACCCTCTCCGCGGGTTCGCGGTAGAGGACGACTCGGCCGGATACCACCCCCGCTACGTGACCTGGAAGTGGTCTGCGGGGGTCGGCACCGCCCGCGACGGACGATCGGTCGCCTGGAACCTAGTCACCGGGATCAACGACCCACCCCGCGCGAGCGAGCGGACGATCTGGGTCTCGGGGGTGCCGACCGAGGCAGGGCCCGTCCAGTTCCAGGGTCTCGATTCGATCCACTTCGAGGACGAGTCGCGCCTCAATTTCACCGCCGAGACCCAGCGCATCCATCACGAGGGGATCCCCCTCATCGCGAGGTCGGACTACGAAGCGCCCTTCGGACGCTTCAGCGGGACCCTCAACGGGCTTCCGCTCGACTCCGGCCTGGGGGTGATGGAGGCGCACGATGTCGTCTGGTAGACGCTGGCGCGAGCTCGGCCGCGAGCAGTGGCTGAAGATCGCGAAGGCGATGTACGACCGGTTCGGAGAGGTGGAGATCACCGACCGCGCCGCCGCGCTCACCTACTACTCGGTCCTCTCCCTATTCCCCGGCCTGCTCGTAGCGGTTGCCCTGCTCGCCCTCCTCGGTGAGTACCCGGGGACCTACGAGAGCATCGTCGACACCCTCAGGGACGCCGCTCCCGGCACCGCGGTCGACACGATCAACAGCGCGCTGCGTGACGCTCTCTCGGACCGCGGGAACGCGGGCGCCCTGCTCGGGGTCGGCCTGTTGATCTCCGTCTATTCGGCCTCGGGCGCGATCGGAGCGGCGATGCGCTCGCTCGAGTCGATCAACCGGGTGAAGGCCGGACGGGGCTTCCTGCCCAACCTCGGCGTCCGCCTCGGGCTCACGCTCCTGCTCATGGTTCTGGTCTTCATCGCGTTCCTCGCCGTGGTCGTCGCCGGGCCCCTGTTCGGGACGATCGCGGATGCCGCCGGCTTCGAGGGATTGCTCAAGGACCTGGTCGGCTATGCGCGCTGGCCGATCGGCGCCCTCTCGTTGCTCGCGGCGTTCGCGCTCGTCTATTCGCTCGGGCCACGGAAGGGGCCGCGGCGCGGCACGCGATCGCTTCGATCGGTGATGCCCGGGGCCATGCTCGCCGTCGCTCTCTGGTTCGCGGTCTCGCTCGTGTTCACCCTGTACGTCGCGCACTTCGGGTCCTATGACAAGACCTACGGAACGCTCGGCGCGATGATCTCGCTGCTCATCTGGCTCTGGCTCGGCAATCTCGCGTTCCTGCTCGGTGCGCTGTTCAATGCCGAGTCGCAACGAGTCCGGGGCGGAGCCCGATGACACCGCCCCTCGGGGTCGACCTCGGTCAGAGCGTCGAGAGCTTCCGTCACGGTGCGGAGGAGTTCTTCCGCCGGCTCGCGGAGATCGACTGGCTCGCGATGGCGGTCGCGCTCGCCTTCTATCTCGCCCACCTGCTCGCCCGCAGCCGCGCCTGGCAGAACGTCCTCCGCGCCGCCTATCCGGACCGCGAGATCCCCTATCCGCAGATCGCGGCCGCCTACGTCGCCGGGGCGGGCCTGAACAGCTTCATCCCCGCCCGGGTCGGCGACGCCGTGAAGATCTTCCTCGCCAAGCGCTCAATCCGGCGATCGACCTACACCACAGTCGTCTCCTCGTTCTTCGTCGGCTCGGTGTTCGACACGACCGCCGGAATCCTCGTCTTCCTCTATGCCCTCTCGCTCGGCCTTCTCCCGCAGCCGCCCGAGCTTCCCGACCTGCCGGCGTTCGACATCTCCTTCTGGGCGGAGAACCCGAGCTTCCTGCTCTTCTTCCTCACCGTCCTCGGGATCGCGGTCGTCATCACCTTCGCCCTCCTCGCCCGGCGGGTCGAGGCGTTCTGGGACCACGTCAAGCAGGGCGCGGTCGTCCTGACCAATCCCGGGCGCTACTTGCGCACGGTCGCCTCCTGGCAGGGGATCGGCTGGCTCTGCCGGTTCTTCGCGATCTGGTTCTTCCTCGACGCCTTCGACATCGGGGGCTCCTTCGAGAACGTGATGCTCGTGATGAGCGTCGCGACGATCTCCACGCTGCTGCCTCTCACGCCCGGGGGCGCGGGGGCGCAGCAAGCGCTCCTGGTCGCGACCCTGGTAGGGCCCGGACCGATCGCGGTGCTCACCTACTCCGTCGGCCAGCAGATCGCGATCGCAGCCTGGACCGCGATCCTCGCCGCGCTCGCCCTCGTGTTCGTGTTCAGGACGACCAACTGGCGTCACCTGATCCGGAGCGCGAGCGCCGAGGCCGAGGAGCATGCGAAGGCGTAGGTCCGGCCGCGGTCTTTGTGGCGGCAGTGTGTGGCGAAGCCGTCTGGCGCGACGTGATGGTCCACCGCGGTTCCCGGCCCCAGAGAGCGCAGGGTGCCGCTTTGCATGGAAAGCGGCACTGTCCGGACTGGCGCTCGCTTCTCGCGCAATCCAGTCGCGCGGCAAGGTGCCGGGGGACTACTCCTCCTCGTCC
>DASUYK010000088.1:0-15949 GCA_036377415.1 Solirubrobacterales bacterium | reverse complement strand
GGCCACGGTCGACTACGACAACTCCCCTTCAGGTGCAACCGCACCGCAGGTGAGGATCCCAGCCGCCAATTTCGGTTGCCCGAGCGGGGTCGACGACTTCACCGTGCAGACGTACAACAATGCTGCAGTTATCGCCGACATGGCGGTGTACTTGCTCGTCCACTGATCTGAGGCTGGGATCTGTCAAACAGGTCTTCAGCCGAGGTGACGCGACCTGGGTGAGCCTGAGGGCCGGCCGACGGCCGGCCCTCTTCGCCCATCCGGCTCAGGCCGGCTGACCCTAGATCGCCACGACGACGATGAACGACGAGTAGAGCACGATCCAGGCGATCACCGCCGGGAGCTCGAAGCGGCCCCGAAGGCGCAGCGCCCAGTAGGCGAGCACACCCCCCGCGAGGCCGAGCACCATCGAGATCGCGGCGTTGCCGCTCAGGTCCCAGTCGGTGAAGGCGAGGCCGATCCCGACCGGGATCGTGGACTGGAAGACCATCGCCCCGGTGATGTTGCCGAGCGCCAGGGAGTCCTTGCCCTCGCGGACCCAGAAGAAGCTGTTCACCTTCTCCGGCAGCTCGGTCGCGAGCGGCGCGAGGATCAGCGAGAGGACGATCGCCTCCACTCCCAGGTCCTCGGCGACGTGAAGGAGCTCCTCGACGAACAGGTGCGCGCCGCCAACCATCGCCGCGAGCCCGACCAGGAACTGGATCGTGGCGATGACGAGGCTCGGATTCATTCGCCGGCCCGAGCGGCGCTCCATGATCAGGGGATTGAGCGTCTCCTCATCCTGTGTCTCCCCGCCGCGGACGAGGGTGCGCCAGACGTAGATCGGATAGGCGACGAAGAACAGGATCCCCGCGGCCAGCCTGACCCCCTCCGGTGCACCGAACCCGAGCGCGAGCGCGAGCGCGAAGAAGGCGAGGAAGAAGACCAGGTCGCGGTCGAGGGTGGGCACGTGCGCGCGCAGCGTGGTCCCATCGGGGCGGCGCCGCCGGTAGCTGTAGGCGAAGAGCCCGACGAGGCCCATCGCGAGCGTCCCGAGCAGGAACGGCGCACCGACGATCGCCCCGATCGCGACGTCCTCGCTCTTCGTCGCGCCGACCAGGGCGACGATCGCGATCAGCGTCTCCGGCATCGCCGTGCCGACCGCCGCGAGCAGGCTGCCGACCGCGCCCTCGCCGATCTCGAGCCGGTGGCCGATCCACTCCACCGCGTTGGTGAACAGGAGGGCGCCGGCGAGGATCACGGCGAAGCTGAAAAACAGGAGGATCGCGTTCATCCTCGGCCCATCAGGCGAAGTAGAAGGTCAGACCGAGGATCGCGTAGAGGGCGAGCAGCTGGACGCCCTCGAACCAGGTGGATTCCCCCTCGTTCGTCACCTGGTAGGCGACCAGGACGCCGAGGAAGATCGCGGCGATCTCGAAGCCGTTGAACACGAGCGGCATCGGACCCGGCCCGATCACGAACGAGAGCAGGACCAGGACCGGGGCGACGAACATCGCGATCTGGGCGCTCGATCCGATCGCGATGTTGACGGAGAGGTCCATCTTGTTCTTGATCGCGACCAGCACCGCGACCCAGTGCTCGGCCGCGTTGCCCACGATCGCGACGACGATCACCCCGATGAAGAACTCGCTCAGCCCGATCGAATCCGACGCCGCCTCGATCGAGCCGACCAGGATCTCCGACATCACGCCGACCGCGACCCCGGCGACGGCGAGGGCGATCACCGAGGTCCGGATCGACCAGCCCCAGGTGTCGTCGTGCTCGGGCTCCTCCGCGCTGTGGGGATTGAAGAGCTCGCTGTGGGTGCGGAGGCTGAACAGCAGCCCGGCAGCATAGGTCCCGATCAGGACGATCGCGACGGCGAGGGACAGGTCCTCGACCGTGTCGTCGTAGCTCACCCGCTCCTGCTCGATGCCGGGTAGGCCCTGGCCCTCGACGAGCTCGAAGATCGCCGGCATCACCAGCGCCGCGACCGCCAGGAAGAGCATCAGCGACTGGACGTTCGCCGCGGTGCGGTCGAAGCGCTGGATCTTCCGCCCGCCGGCGAGACCGCCGGCGAGCATTGCCGCTCCCATAACGAGCAGGATGTTGCCCAGGATCGACCCGACGATCGACGCCTTGACGACCTCGTGCAGGCCCGCCTCGAGCGCGAACAGGGCGATGATCAGCTCGGGTGCGTTGCCGAAGGTGACGTTGAGGAGCCCGCCGATCCCCGGGCCGGACTTCGCCGCGACCTCCTCGGTCGCCCTGCCCATCAACGCGGCCGTCGGGATCACGCCGAGCGCCGCCGAGAAGAAGATCAGGCCGGCCGCGGCGTGGCTCAGCTCGAGGACGATCGCAATCGGGATGAACGGGAGGAGCAGGTAGGGCCAGCCATGCGGTGTCAGGAAGAAGCGCGGGCCGAACGACGGGGCACCTCGGTCGGGGGTCTTGCCTGCCTCCACGGACGCGGGAGCTTACGCGGACGGGAATAGACTCAGCCTCGTGGCGAAGAAGGTCCTGATCATCGGCGGCGGCGTCGCGGGCGTCGAGGCTCTGCTCGCCCTGCGCGACATGGCCGGGGATCGCGCCGAGATCACGATGGTCGCCCCGGAGCCCGACTTCGTCTACAAGCCCCTCCTCGTCGAGGAGCCCTTCGGCCTCGGCCCGCCCGAGCAGTACGCGCTCGAGCCGCTCGCCGAGGAGCACGGCGCCGAGTTCGTGCTTCGCGCCCTCGCCGCGGTGGAGCCGGACGAGCACCGTGTCGAGCTCGACGACGGCTCCACATCCCGGTACGACTATCTGGCGGTCTGCGTCGGCGGCCGCCTCGAGCCCGCCTTCCCGAGCGCGATCACCTTCCCGAGCGGCCCCGAGCCGCTTCAGATCGACCCGGTCCTCGACGAGGCGAGCGCCGGCGGAGGACGGATCGCGTTCGTCGTCCCCCCCACGGTGATCTGGGCGCTCCCGATCTACGAGGTGGCGCTGATGTGCGAGCGGCGGGCGCGGGAGCGCGGCGAGAAGGTAAAGCTGACCCTGGTTACCCCCGAGGCGACGCCGCTCGCCGTGTTCGGACGGGCGGCGAGCGACGCGGTCGCCGAGCTGCTGCAGGCACGGGGGATCGAATCGGTCTGTGGCTGCCGGGCCCACGAGGAGAACGGCGAGCTGGTGCTCACCCCGGGCGGCCGCAGGGTCGAGGCCGACCGCGTGATCGCACTGCCAAAGATGACGGGACCCGCGATCCCGGGGCTGCCGGCGGACGAGGACGGGTTCATCCCGGTCGACCAGCACTCGCGGGTGCGCGGGGCGGACGACGTCTATGCGGCCGGCGACGGAACGAGCTTCCCGATCAAGCAGGGCGGCCTCGCCACGCAGCAGGCGGACGCCGCGGCGGCCGACATCGCCCACCGCCTCGGCGCGGCCGTGGAGGTCGAGCCCTTCCACCCCGTGCTCCGCGGCCAGCTCCTCACGGGTGATGCGTCGCTCCAGATGCGCTCCGACGTCACCGGGGGCGCCGGCGAGGGCGTCGCCAGCCTCGATCGGCTCTGGTGGCCGCCGCAAAAGATCAGCGGCCGCTATCTCGCACCGATGCTCTACCACTCCGAGCAGCAGATCGAGGGCGAGCCGCCGGTGGAGGCACTCGACGTAGAGGTCTCGCTGCCGGTGGAGTGGCACGAGGAGCCGATGGCGATCGACCCCCTCGCCCCGCCCGACGTCGACTGACCCGACGGCTCTGACTCAGTCCGACCCGGGCTGGACGACGAGCACGTCGCAACCGGCACCGTGGAGGATCTCCGTCGAGACGCTCCCGAGGACCGTTCGGGCGACCGCACCTCGGTTCCGGGAGCCGGTGACGATCAGGTCCGCCTCGATGTCCTCGGCGACGGCGAGGATCGCCTTCGCGGCGGGGCCGCCGACCACCCACGGGCTCGCCTCGAGCGAGGGATCGAGCCTCTCGACCGCCTCGCGGAGCTCCTTCCGGGCCTCCGCGGCGGCCTCCGGGGGAGCCTGCCGCGGCGCCCCGGGGACCAGCGAGGGAATCTGCTCGGCGGTCGCCTCGACGACGGTCAGGGCCGCCTCGTCCCTCCGGGCGATCTCCACCGCCCGGGCGAGGGCGGCGTCCGCCCCCCCGCTTCCGTCATATGCGACCACGACGTTTCGGTACATGACAGCGGCCCTATTCCCCGAGCAAAGCGGCGCATTCCTGTAGCTCGGCCTGGCCCTGCGCCTCGGACAGACAGCTCTGGTACGCCTGAACCGCGTCCTCCGTGGGAGCGGTGGTCGAGCCCCCGGTCTCCGGAAGCGCCCCGCCGCTCTGCAGCCCGCCCCGCAGGGCCTGACCGATCCGGCGCGGATCGATTCCCAGCGACGAGAGGAGCTCGCTCAGCGGCCGCGCCCCGGTCGGCGCCTCGATCGTCTGCGGCTCGTTCACGCTTCCGATCGTGAGCTCGAACTCGAGGTCCACGGAGTCCGGCGCGCCGGGGGTCCCCTCCCCGGGCTCCAGCTCCAGGGTGCCCGCGAGCCTGCGGAGGATCCTGTCCTCCTCGCCGGAGAAGACCTCGAAGTCCGCCGCCTGTACGGTCTCCTCGAGCCGGTCGAACTGCTCCGGCTCGATCGCACCCGTGGCGCCCCCGGCGGACCGGGCGATCGTCTTCAGATCCTCGATCAGCTTCGGCACGTCTGCGCTCCCCGAGATCCGAATCGTCTCGGTCCCCTCGACGTCCTCGGTCCCCTCGTTCTCGAGGTCGGTCAGCCAGTCGGTGGGGGTGATCCCGAGGGTCCCGAGAAGGCCACCATCCCCGGAACCGCCGCGTTCCCGGAGCCTCGTGTAGGTGCTCACGTACTGGTCGAAGAGCTCCTGATCGACGGCGTACTCGCTTCCCTGGAAGTTGACGAACGCCGTGGTCCCGGTGGAGGTGAGCCCACCCGAACCGGAGATGCTCTGCGAGCCGCTCTCGACCTTCAGCGAGACGTCGAGATCGAACTGCGGGAAGCGATCGCCCTGCCCCTGGAACGGGCCGCCGGCCTTCGCCTCGAAGGTCCCGGGGTCGCTCCCCCCCGAGGACTCGATGTTCAGGTCGAAATCGAAGACCCCGCTCTGGATCGAATTGTCGAAGGTCTCGGTGAGGACCTGCTGGGGATCCTCCTCCCCGCCGCCGTCGTCACCGCCGCACGCGCTGATCGAAAGGATCGCGCCCAGGGCAAGGACGAATGCTACGGCGGCGCGGATCCTCTTCAAGTTCCTCTCCGAATGCGAGGGTGCTGGTCGGCGAAGCGGGCAGCGTAGCGCAAGCCCTTTCCCGGCCGGGAATCGCCGGTCCGGGCGGCGGCGGCTCGCCTATCCTCAGTTCGATGGAGGGGAGAAGCTGTCCGAACTGCGCGGCCCAGAATCCTGCACGGGCACGGTTCTGCATGTCGTGCGGCGCGGAGCTCGCTCCAATCTGCCCCTCCTGCGGCGCGGAGAACCCGAGCGGAGCCAAGTTCTGCATCGAGTGCGGGTCCCCCCTCACGGACGCCGGCGCAGGGCCGGAACCGCGCCCCGAGATCGCCGCCGAGGCGCCGCCGGAGGAGCGGCGACAGGCGACCGTGCTGTTCGCCGACCTCTCGGGATACACGGCGGCCGCCGAGCGGATGGATCCGGAGGCGGTCAAGGCGCTCGTCGACCGGACCCTGCGCCGCCTCGGTGAGGAGATCGAGCGCTTCGGGGGGACGATCGACAAGTTCATCGGCGACAACGTGATGGGCGTGTTCGGCGCGCCGATCGCTCACGAGGACGATCCCGAGCGGGCGGTCCGGGCCGGCCTTGCGATGCAGGAGGCGATGGAGGGGGCGAATCGCCAGGGCCAGGCCCGGCACGGCGTCTCCTTCTCGCTTCGGGTCGGGATCAACTCCGGCGAGGTGATGGCGGGCGCCGTCGGCGACCGCTACACGGTGATGGGCGACGTGGTGAACGTCGCGGCGCGTCTTCAGGCGGCCGCCCGGCCCGAGACCGTCACGGTCGGCGAGTCGACCTATCGCGCGACGAGGGAGGTGATCTCCTACGAGCGCCTCGAGCCGCTCCAGCTCAAGGGGAAGGAGGAGCCCGTGCCCGCCTGGGAGGCGACCCGGGCGCTGACCGAACCGCGCCGGGGGATCTCGCGCGCCCGCACCCCCCTGATCGGGCGCGAGGAGGAGGCGAGCCTGCTCCTCTCGCTCGTCGAGCGCATCGGACATGAGGGGCGCCCCCACCTGGTCACCGTGATCGGCCAGGCCGGAGTCGGCAAGTCGAGGCTGCTTCGCGAGCTGGTCTCGACCCTGATCGACTCCGATGATCCGCCGACGATTCGCAGCGGCCAGTGCCCGCCGTACGGATCGGGGATCGCCTACTGGGCGCTCGCGGAGGTCCTCAACCAGGAATTCGAGATTCTCGACACCGACTCGCCCGAGCTCGCCTGGGAGAAGCTACGCGCCGGAGTGACCGGACTGCTCGAGGAGTTCGGCGATCGGGAGGCCGGCGAGCGAAACGCCCGGCTGCTCGCGATCCCACTCGGCCTGGAGCCTGCCGAGGAGGAACCGACCCAGGTCGACGCCGATCCGCAGCGAATGCGAGAGGCGCTCTTCTCCGCGGCCCGCGCCGTGGTCGAGGCGATCGCGCGCCGCCGCCCGCTTGTGCTCGCGATCGACGACATCCACTGGGCGGACGAGGGAATGCTCGACCTGATCGATCACCTGACCCGGTGGGTGCGGGCGCCGCTGCTGCTCGTCTGCCTGACGCGCGACGAGCTGCTCGAGCGCCGGCCCGGCTGGGGCGGCGGGCGGCGAAATGCGACGACGATCTCGTTGGAGCCGCTCACCGCGGACGAGACGCGGGAGCTGGTCGCCGCGCTGATGCCCAAGCGCCCCGGCGCCGACGAGGACGGGGGCCCGATCGAGGGCGGCGACGTCGTCCCGCAGGTCGCGGAGCGTTCCGGCGGCAACCCGCTGTTCGCGGAGGAGATGGTCAACCGGCTGCTCGAGGAGGACACCGTCGAGGCCGAGGCGCTGCCGACCACGGTCCAGGCCCTGCTCGCGGCCCGGCTGGACTCGCTCGACCGGCTCGAGCGACGCCTGCTTCAGTCCGCCTCGGTCGTCGGACAGACCTTCTGGGAGGGCGCCCTCGCCGCGACGGCCGCCGAGGAGGGCCTGGATCTCGGCCGGACGCTCGCGGCCCTCGAGGAGAAGGACCTGCTCGCGCCGAGCGAGGGGAGCCGGCTCACCGGCGAGCGCGAGTACGCCTTCAAGCACGTCCTGATCCGCGATGTCGCCTACTCGATGCTGCCGAAATCGGTCCGGTGCCGAAAGCACGTCGAGGTCGGGGATTTCATCCGGGACCGGGCGGGAGAGCGCAGCGACGCCCTGATCGGCCTGATCGCGGAGCACTTCGCTCGCGCCGCCGCGCTCGGGTCCGAGGCCGGCCTCGACTCCGATGCGCTTGCCCAGCTCCAGATGCAGGCGCTCGAGTCACTCGAGGCCGCGGGCGACGCGGCCGCCGCGCTCTACTCGAACGCCGAGGCATTCGACCGCTACACCGCCGCCCTCGAGCTCTCCGAATCCCTCGACGACGCGGACGTCGCGCGGATCGGCGAGAAGCAGGGCGACGTCGCCCTTCGGATCGGCCGGGTGGATGCGGCGGTCTCCGTCTGGGAGCGCTGCCTGAAGTACCACCGCGCCCAGGAGGACCTCGCCCGGGTTGCCGACCTCCACCGGAAGATCGGCGCGGCCCTCTGGCACAAGGGCGAGCGCCGGGCCTCGATCGACAACTACCAGCGCGGAATCGACCTGCTCAAGGACGGGCCGCCCTGCATCGAGCTCGTCCGGCTCTACGAGGAGGCCGCGTCCCTCTACATGCACACCGGCGACAACATGCTCGCGATCTACGCCTCCGAGAAGGCGCTGCGGCTCGCCGAGCGCCTCGACGAGGCGAGGGCGGCGAGCCGGGCGCACGGGATCTTCGGCCGCGTCTTCGGGCGAATCGGCGACTCCGAGAAAGCGCGCGAGAACTTGGAGCGCTCGGTCGCTCTCGCCCGTGACTCGGACCGCGCAGAGGCGGTCAGGGCACTCCTTACCCTCGGCTACCACCTCGAGGTCTCCGAGGCGGACTACGCGGGCGCGACCGAGGCCTACCGGGAGGCGCTCGAGATCGCCCACGAGGTCGGCGACCTCCCCTCGCAGGTCGAGCTACACGCCTCGCTCGGCCAGCTCGCGGTCGAGTCGGCCGAGTGGGAGGAGGTCGAGCGAGCGGCGGAGGCGAGCGCCCGGCTCGCGGAGCGCGAGGGGCTTCACGGCAAGCTCTGCTTCCCGGACGTGATGCGCGGCGTGCTGAGCTGGCGCGACGGCGACTGGGAGGACGCGGCGAAGCACTTCCGGCGGGCACACGAGCTCGGCGAGCAGGTGGGGCGATCCGAGGTCGCGTTCACCGCCCTGCATTGGCTGGCGATCACGCTCCGCGACAGCGGCGACCTCGCGGCCGCCGAGGCGGAGCTGACCAAGGCGCTCGACATCTGCGAGCGCGCCGGGCTGATCGCTCAGTCGGTCGAGGCGATCTCGGCCCGCGCAGTCGTGCTCGCGCTCTCCGGCCGCGGCGAGCAGGCTCGCGCCGCGGCCGAGGAGGCCGAGAGACTCTCCAGCCGCCTGCACTACCCGGTCGGCGAGGCCGCGACCGCCGAGGCCGCGGGCGCCACCGCCGCTGATCCTGCGGAGTCCGCCGCCCGGATCGATGAGGCGCGCCGGCGCTGGCTCGAGCTAGGGCGACCCCTCGATGCGTCCCGCTGCCTCGTGGTCCGCGGCCGCCTGCTGCTCGCCGACGACCCCGAGGCGGCGTCGGACCTGCTGGCCGCGGCGGCCGATGAGTACGAGTCGCTCGGCGCCCCGGCACTCGCGGCCCGGGTCCGCGAGAGGGTGGAGGCCTGATGTCATCCGTGAAGGAGCGGGCGCTGATCGAGGCACCGGTGTCGGCGGTGTGGGCGCTGCTCGACGACCCGGCCCGGTACTCCGAGTGGAACGAGGACACGATTGCGGTGACCGGCGCCCCGACCAAGATCGAGAGGGGATCCAGCTTCACGATGACGACCCGCTCGCCGTTCGGAATGCAGCCGACAACCCAGTTCGTGGTCGAGGAGCTCGACGACCTCCACGAGATCAAGCTCCGCTGCCAGACGAGCGGGTTCTACTCGCACTGGTTCCTGACCGAGGCCCAGGGGCAGACCTTCGCGGAGGTTGAGCTTGGGGTCGAGCCGATCGCGGGCCTGAGGGCGAGGGTGACGAGCGCGATGCACACGAAGAGCTACCTGCGCCGCTCCGCCGAGACGGCGGTGGACAACTTGCGTCGGGCGCTGAAGCGAACCCCCGCCTCGCGCTGAGGATGCCCCGCCTCGAGCGCGACGGATCTCGGCCCGCTGAGATAATCGCCGCGTGAGCGAGACCGCGGACGAGGGCACCGGGCTGGTCCATGCGAGGCACTTCACCCGCGAAGAGGCGAATGCGCTTCTCCCCCGCCTCAAGGAGATGCTCCTCCAGCTCCGGAGCTCCAAGGACAAGCTCACCGACGCCGAGGCTCACGAGGCGCTCTCCGAGGCCGCGTCGACGAACGGCGGCGGCGCGGTTGGCCGGCAGGTCGGCGTCGCCTTCCTCGAGGTCAGGCGACTGCTCGCGGCGATCGAGGAGTCCGGGATCGTCCTCCGCGACATCGACCGCGGGCTGGTCGACTTCCCCGCCGTGCTCGACGACCATGAGGTCTATCTCTGCTGGGAGCTCGGCGAGGACGACGTCGCCTTCTGGCACGAGCTCGACTCCGGTTACCGTGGCCGCGACCCGCTCGACTGAGGTGCTCGGCTCCGCCCTCGGCCGCCTCTCGCGGGATCTCCGAGGGCTTGGCGACAACGAGCGGATCGCGGTGATCGGTGCGGCGGTGATGGTCGGCAGCCTGCTGCTTCCCTGGTACGAGTCTCCGATCTCCAACGACCTGGTCGTCACCGGGTTCGGCGCGTTCGGCTGGGCCGAGGCGGCGCTCGTGCTGATCGCCGGGGCGACCACCTTCTTCGCGCTGGTGGGCGGGGGCGGATACGTGCCGCCCCGGCCGCTACGCGAGTGGGCCCTGTTCGTCGCCGCCGGGGCGTGGGCCGCCCTGATCGTGCTCTACCGGATCGTCGATCCGCCCCAATACACGCTCGAGGGCCACGACGAGCCCTATGACCTCCACTACGCGATCTTCGTCGCCCTCGCCGGCGCCGGGATCATCATCGCCGCGGGGCTGCGAATGCGCCCGAGCGAGCGCCGGAAGCGCCCCCGCCCACCCGACTAGTCGTCGAGCGGCGGCGGAGGCTCCATTCCGACGCGGCGCATGCCGTCCTCGATCTCGGCGATCACGGTGTCGATCACCGCGACCCGGGCGTAGCGCTTCGATTCGGCCGGAACCAGGTGCCAGCGGGCGTACGGCTCGATGCTCGTCCGGGCGACCATGTCCTCGACCGCCTCCTTGTACTGGTCCCGCCTCTCTCGGTTGCGCCAGTCCTCGTCGGTCAGCTTCCAGCTCTTCAGCGGGTCCTTCTCGCGACGCTTGAACCGCTTCGTCTGCTCCGCGCCCGAGATATGGAGCCAGAACTTGATCAGGATCATCCCCTCGGAGGCGAGGGTGCGCTCGAAGCTGTTGATCTCGTCGTAGGCGCGCAGCCACTGCTCGCGGGTCGCGAACCCCTCCACCCGCTCGACGAGCACCCGCCCGTACCAGGAGCGGTCGAAGACCGCCATCCCGCCCCACCCCGGCAGCGACGGCCAGAACCGCCAGAGAAAGTGGTGGCGCTTCTCGTCGTGGCTGGGAGCGGCGAACTGGACGACGCGGACGTGGCGCGGATCGAGATGCGTGACCAGCCGCTTGATCGCGCCGCCCTTGCCCGAGGCGTCCTCACCCTCGAAGAGCACACAGACCGGTGGGCCGAGCTTGCCATCGCCGATCAGCCCCCCCAGCGTGAGCCGGAGCTGAGCGAGCCGGCGCCCGCCGCGCTCGAGGCCGGCGGCCTCCTCCTCCCGGGAGAGCTTCAGCGATAGATCGAGCTCGTCGAGCCGTCCCATCAGAAATCCTCGGATCGAGAAGCGATCATCAGAATCCCGTCGGGGCGCGGCCGTCGTGGGTCGTGATCGCCACCTGGAGCAGCCCGACCGCGGCCAGGATCACGGCGATCCCGAACGCGATCAGCCAGTTGCTCCTCGCGCCGTGCCCGTACCAGCCGATCAGGAATCCGATCGCGAGCAGCACGGCATAGGGCGCGAGCGAGTCTGGCAGGGAGATGGCGAGCATCACGGGCTATCTATCATCCGCCAGATGCCGGAGTCGCAGCAGCCCGAGTCGGTCGCCCAGGTTCGCGAGGGACTCGGCCAGGTGGGCTACCTGGCCGACGAGGCGGCGGCGCTCGTCTCGTTTCTCGCCCAGCGACTCGGAAAGCCGGTGCTGGTCGAGGGGCCGGCCGGGGTCGGCAAGACAGAGCTCGCGAAGGCGCTCTCGCGGGCAACGGGCAGGAGGCTGGTGCGGCTTCAGTGCTACGAGGGTCTCGACGAGGCGAAGGCCCTGTACGAGTGGAACTACCGCAAACAGCTGCTTCGGATCCAGGCCGAGGCCTCCGGTGAGGCCGAGGCGGGCCCCGGATCCTGGGAGCGCACTCGGGGGGACATCTTCGGCGAGGAGTTCCTCCTCACCCGGCCGCTGATGGAGGCGATCAGCGCCGAGGATCCCGTCGTCCTCCTGATCGACGAGATCGACAAGACCGATCAGGAGTTCGAGGCGATGCTGCTCGAGGTCCTCTCGGACTTCCAGATCTCGATTCCGGAGCTCGGCGTGATCGAGGCTCGCACCCAGCCGATCGTCGTCCTTACCTCGAACAACTCCCGCGAGCTCACCGAGGCGCTGAAGCGCCGCTGCCTCTACCTCTGGCTCGATTACCCCTCGGTCGACCGCGAGCTCGAGATCGTCCGCCTCCATGCCCCCGACCTCGACGAGGGACTCGCCAGGCGGCTGGTCGAGATCGTCCACATGATCCGCCAGCTCGATCTGAAGAAGCCGCCCTCGATCGCCGAGTCGATCGACTGGGCGCGCACGCTGCTGCTGATCGGCGCCGACGACATCGATCGCGAGACGTTCGAGAGCTCAATGAGCATCCTCGTCAAGCACCGCTCCGACATCGACCTGGTCGCGGAGCGGGTCGCGGTCAAGCTCGGCGACGGGGTCCCGGGCGCCGCGCCCGGCGGTCCGGCGGGCTCGACCGGAGGCTGATCCGGTGAGCACGACCGCGAGCAGCCTGCTCGCCTTCTTCGAGGACCTCCGCTCCGAGGGGGTTGCGGTCGGGACCTCCGAGATCCTCGATGCCTTCGCCGCGCTCGACGAGGTGAGCTGGACCGACCAGCGCGACTTCCGCGAGTCGCTCGCCGCGACGATCGCGAAGTCGCAGGAGGACAGGCGGATCTTCGAGCTGCTCTTCGACCGTCACTTCTTCCGGGCTGCAGAGACCGAGGCGCTCGAGCAGGGCCTCGACGAGGGCCGCTACGAGGCGGCCGGCGACAGGATCGACCTGGACGAGCTCCGCGAGGCGATCCTGCGCGCGATCACGGCCGGCAACGACGGCGAGATGAGGGACCTCGCGAGGCTGGCGATGGTCGCCTTCGGGCGGCGTGGCGAGCGCTCGGGCGTGATCGGCGTCGATGTCCAGAGGATTCGCCGGGCGCTTGGCCTCCAGGCCCGCGGGCGGGGCTCGGCCGGGGAAGCGCAGCCGCTCGATCCGGAGAACGTCAGGCAGTTCGAGCAGCACCTCCGGCGCGAGCTGGAGCGTGCGACGATCGAGCGGACCGGGAAGCTCCCCCCCTCCCGCCCCCTCGCCGAACTCGACCGCGCACTCCCCACCAGCCCGGCGCAGGACCTGGCGGCCGTCCACCGGGCGGTCGCCCAGCTCAAGCGGCGAATCGCAACCCTCGGACACGAGCAGCGCGGCAGGGCCCGCGGGCGAGCGGTCGACGTCCGCCGGACGATGCGTGCCTCGCTCGAGACCGGCGGGGTGCCGCTGCGGCTGCGCTACCGCCCGAAGCGGCCGCGGCGGCCGGAGATCTACGTTCTCTGCGACGTCTCGACCTCCGTGTCGAGCGCGAGCGTCTTCTTCCTCTCCGTCCTGCACGCCCTCCACGACTCGTTCCGGAAGCTCCGCAGCTTCGTGTTCATCGAGCGGATCAGCGAGGTGACGGACATCTTCGAGCACGAGCGAGACTTCCGAAAGATCTCCGAGCGGGTCTCCTCCGAGGGCGGCGTCGCCGACGTCTCGGGCTACACGGACTACGGTCGCGTCTGGCTCGAGTTCCGCGAGGAGATCGCCGAGGAGCTCGGACCGCGTTCCACGGTGATCGTCCTCGGGGACGCGCGGACGAACGGGCGGGAGCCGCACGCCGAGACCTTCGGGACGATCGCCGAGCACGCCGGCCGCACCTTCTGGCTCAATCCGGAGCCGAAGCTCTACTGGAACTACGGTGACTCGGTGATGGCCGCCTACGAGCCCTACTGCGACGGAGCCTTCGAGTGCTGGACGACCAAGCATCTCGAGAACTTCGTGAACGTCATCGCGGGCGGTCCTCGCGCCGCCGACTGACCTCGGCAAGCAACGCCTTCGCGTCGGCGACCGGCCCGAGATGGCCCAGCTTCTTCGGGTTGACGATCGAGCGGAGCGCCTGGATCCGGCCCTCGGCGATGTCGAGCGAGAGGACGCTGATCAGACGACCTTCGGCGTCGAGAAACTCCGCGCCGGGCTGGCCGTTGACCTGTACCCGGCGGTAGTTGGCGGCGCCGAGCTTCTCGCCGAGCCGCCACCAGCTTCGAAGCATCTGCGCAACCTTGACCCGACCGAAAACCGGGTGCTTGATGGCCGGGGCCAGCCCACCACCGTCGCCGTGCAATTCGACGTCCTCCGCGAGTAGCGCCTCAAGCGCCTCGAAGTCGCCGTTCTCGACGGCGGCGAAGAAGCTGTCGGCGAGCCGCTGTCGGAGTTCGGCGGACGGCTCGAACCGCGGTCTGCCCTCATGCACGTGCCGGCGGGCTCGGGAGGCGAGCTGACGGGCATTCTCCTCGCTCGTCCCGACGATCTCCGCGACCTCCCGATACCCGTAGTCGAAGACGTCGTGGAGCAGAAACGCGGCGCGCTGCTCAGGGGTGAGCGATTCGAGGAGGACGAGGAAGGCGAGGGAGAGCGAGTCGGCCTGCTCCGCTCGGGCGGCCGGGTCCTCCTCAGCTTCTGCGATCGGCTCGGGAAGCCATTCACCGACGTAGCTCTCGCGGCGCGCCCGGGCCGAGCGGAGCTCGTCGATTGCGAGCCGCGTGACGATCGTCGCCGCGTACGACCGCGGCGAGGAGAGCTCCTCGCCGCGGTCCATCGCCGAGTGCACCCGGAGCAGGGCCTCCTGGACCACGTCCTCGGCGTCGCTCACGGATCCCAGCATCCGGTAGGCGATCGCGAATGCACGGGGGCGGAGGTCGTCGAGCAGGTCGGACATCGCCTCGCTCAAGCGATACTCCCCACCGGCGTCCTGTCAGGTGGCTTGAGCCCATCGCGGAAGCCCAGCCGCCAGCTCGGATAGCCCGGCTCCCACTCGAGCTCCCGCTTCGCCTTCGCGTTCGACGCTCCGCGCACCTCGGTCATCATGATCGTCATTCCTTCGCCGGCGAGCACCCTTCCGACCCAGCGGGGGATCCGCCGGGGCGGCTTGGCCCCGATGATCTTCGCCAGCTCCGGGAGCCAGACCCGGACCGGGGCCGGCTCGTCGTCGACGACGTTGTAGACGCCGGGGGTGCCGCGGTCGAGCGCAGCGGCGGTCGCTGCTGCAGCGTCGTCGATGTGGACGAAGGACCAGATCCCGCCACCATCACCGACGATCGGCAGCCGGCGCTTGCGGATGAGTTCGATGTGCTCCCCGTCAGGCTCGATGCTCAGGGACGTATCGGGACCGTAGAAGCCTCCGTACCGGAGGGCGATTCCCTCGATCCCCTCCGCCCGCGTGACCGTCTCCTCCAGGCGACGGATCGCGCGGAGCGTCTGGCTGACCGACTTCGGGGGCCGCTCCTGGAGCGGATCCTCCTCGGTCTTGACCGGGCCGCCGGTCCGCTCGAAGGGCCAGCCCGCGAAGCTCTGCGCGATGAACCGTTTCGCCCCGACCGCGTGGGCTGCGGCGAGCAGGTGATCGAGCCCCTCGGTGCGCAGGCGGTTCGTGAGGGTGAACGCCTTGTCGATGCTGCGCGTCATCGACACTGCGTCGATCGCGGTGAGCTGGTGGATCACCACCTCCGGCTCGGCCGTGGCGACGGCCTCGGCGACCGCCTCGGGATCGAGCGCGTCGGCGACCACCGGGCTGGCCCCCAAGTGCCGAATCAGATCCTCCTTCCCGGGAGACCGGGTCATCCCGACCACCTCGTGGCCGTCGGCGGCCAGCTTCGGCACGAGGTGGCGACCGATCGCCCCCGTGGCTCCTGCGACGAACACTCTCATGGCAACTCCTTTCGTCCGGTTATATGACGGACGAGAGAGCCCCCGAGGTTGTGACAGCCGCGCCGGCTAGGAGACTGCGGGCTCGCGCTCGCGCCATCCCTCCCAGCGCGATTCCAGGCGGTTTGTGAACTTCTTCGGCTTGCGCGAGTAGATCCGCTCGCCGAGCGAGATCGCCGCGAACTGGAGCTCGCCCCGGCGTCGGTCGATCAGCTCAAACAGGTAGCGCTGGTTCCCAGCGTCGGAGAAGGCGGCATGGGGGCGGGCGCCCTCCTCGCGGAGGAGGGCGAGGTCATGGTCGTCGCCGAGGTGATCGGAGAGGTCGTGTGCGTGGTCGGCGAGTGACCCGATCCGCGGTGGATCGGCCTCTGTGATCAGCCGCAGCTGATACCAGAGGTCCTTTGCCCGCTTGCGGAGCTCATGCAGGTTGCTGACGCTCGCCTCCGCCTCCA
>DASUYK010000087.1:0-8813 GCA_036377415.1 Solirubrobacterales bacterium | reverse complement strand
ACGGGTCCGCCGACGACGGCGAGAGCATCGCCACGATCCAGGCCGCGCTCGACGCCGGCGTCAACCTGCTCGACACCGGCGACTACTACGCGATGGGGGAGAACGAGATGCTGATTCGTAGGGCCTTGGAGGGACGCGATCGCGATTCCGCCGTGATCAGCGTCAAGTTCGGCGTCCTGCGCGACCCGGCCGGCGGCTGGAGCGGGGTGGACGGGCGCCCGGAGGCCGTCAAGAACTTCCTCGCCTACACCCTGCGCCGGCTCGGGACCGATCACGTCGACATCTACCGCCTCGGCCGCTACAACCCTGAGGTGCCGATCGAGGAGACCGTAGGTGCGATCGGCGAGATGGTGGAGGCAGGCTACGTGCGCCATGTCGGGCTCTCCGAGGTGGGCGCCGAGACGATCCGGCGGGCCCAGGCGACGCATCCGATCAGCGACCTGCAGATCGAGTACTCGCTGCTCTCCCGCGGGATCGAGGCCGAGATCCTGCCGACGTGCGAGGAGCTCGGAATCGGCGTCACCGCCTACGGCGTGCTCTCACGCGGGCTGCTAAGCGGCCACTGGAGCGCCGAACGCGAGACCGGCCCCGCCGACTTCCGCAGCCACGCGCCCCGCTTCAGCGGCGAGAACCTGGGCCGCAACCTCGAGCTGGTCGAGGCGGTCCGTGAGATCGCCGATCGGAAGGAGACAACGGTCGCTCAAGTCGCGATCGCCTGGGTGCTCTCCCGAGGCGATCGCATCGTGCCCTTGGCTGGGGCACGGACGCGGGAGCGCCTCAGCGAGTCGCTCGGGGCCCTCGAGATCGACCTTTCAGAGGAGGACCTGGCCGCGATCGAGAACGCGATTCCGGCGGGCGCGGCCGCGGGAGGGCGCTACGACGACCACCAGATGGCGATCCTCGACAGCGAGCGCAGCTGATCCGTGACCGCTGCGAGTCCGTTGACAGCCGACCGGATCCTGGAAGCGTCGGAGGGCGTTCTCCGGCGGTACGGGCCCGCAAAGGCGACGGTGGTCGACGTCGCCCGGGAGCTCGGCGTCAGTCACGGCAGCGTCTATCGGTACTTCCACAGCAAGGCTGCCCTTCGCGATGCCGTCGCCGAGCGCTGGCTTGCGAGTGTCTCGGAGCCGCTGGCTGAGGTGGCAAACGCGGAGGGGCCCGCGCCGGAGCGGCTCCGAGACTGGCTCGGCATGCTCGCCGCCTCGAAGCGGGAGCGCGCGCGCGACGATCCTGAGCTGTTCGCGACCTACGTCCAAATCGCCGGTGAGTCGAGGGAGGTGATCACCGAGCACGTGAGCTCCCTCGTCGATCAGCTGGCACGCATCATCGCCAACGGCATCGCGCAAGGGGAGTTCGATGTGGCGGAGCCGCATCGCGCGGCCCGGGCGGTGTTCGACGCTACTTCGCGATTTCACGACCCGGCGAACGCGGCGTCCTGGTCGGATCCCGAGATCGCGACCGACTACGAGCATGTGCAGTCGCTGGTGCTCGCCGGCCTCAGACGCTCGAGGTGACGCCCTACCCGTTGAGCCGAGCGAACATCTTCCGCTGGGCCTTGTAGAGGCCGGGGAACTCCGCGTAGAGCCGGTCGTAGGCGTCGCGGGTCGACGGATCGGGCTCGAACACCCGGTCCACGGGAACCAGGTCGCGGACCTCGGCGCGGTCCACTGCGCCGAGTGCGAGAGCGGCGAGCAGTGCGGCGCCGCGGATGTTGGTGTGAAGCGGCTGGGCGACTCGCTCGATCGCCCGGTCCATCACGTCGGCGTGGATCTGGCACCAGAGGCTGGAGATCGCACCCCCGCCGAAGATCCGAAGCGGCTCGAGGCGCCTCCCGGCGAACCGCTCCACCGCCGTGTTCAGCCAGCGGCTGTTGTACGCGACGCCTTCGAGCACCGCGCGGACAAGCTCGGCGTTGGTCGTGGAAGTCGAGAGGTTGTGGAAGCCCCCGCGGGCGTTGCGATCGTCCACCGGCGATCGCTCGCCCGCGATCCACGGAGTGAAGATCACGCCGCCGCTGCCGGGTGCCGCCGTCTCGGCGAGCTCGACGAGGCGATCGAAGCTCGCCGGCTCACTCGTGTGAAACGCCTGCCGCAGCCACCGCAGGCAGAGGCCGGCCGCCTCGTGGTTGTTGGCGACCAGATAGCTTCGCGAGTCGAGCCCCGGCACCGTCGCGATCGAGCGCAGCGGATCGGTCTTCTTTCGCCCATACGGCAGGGAGATCCAGGAAGTGGTGCTGATCGTCATGTGGGGCTCGCCCTCGCCGATCGCGCCGGTGCCGAGGGCGGCGGAGTGCAGGTCCGGGCTGCCAGTGACGACCTGGGCGCCGGGGTCGATCCCGAGCTCCGCCGCGACGTCCGGAAGGACGCCGCCGACGACGAAGCCTGTCTCGACCAGCGGCGGCAGCTTCTCGATCTCGAGGCCTGCGCGACGAACCAGCTCAGAGTCGTATTCGAGCCGCTCGAGGCGGCGGTTGTCGGTGAGCCACGCTGCGCTCATCGAGGCGTGTGTCGCCGCCGCCCGGCCGGTGAACCGCATCGTCAGGTAGTCGACCGGCTCCATGTACCAGCGGGCCGCGGCGGCGACCTCCGGCTCTTCGCGATCGATGAAGAGCATGTGGCTGACGGGATCGCCCCCGTGGGGAGACGGGATTCCCCCTGCCCTACGTATCCAGGCCGCGATCGCGCCGGGGGCGTAGCCCATCACCGGGCCGCCGACGACCTCTCGGGAGTAGGGCGCGCCCCGCGTGTCGAGCCAGGTGACGCATCGGCCGACAGGGATCCCCTCGGCGTCGACCGGGACCGTGCTCGCCCACTGCCCGGTGCACGAGACGGCCACGACCCGCTCGGCCGGGATCGCAGCGAGCACCTCCCTGGAGAGCTCGCGAACGCTCTCCCACCAGAGTGCGGCGTCCTGCACCGCGGCGCCCGGCGCCGGCCGCTCGGTCTCGACCTCGGTCTCCCTGACCGCCCCCACCTCCCCGGTGAGGGAAACCGCCCCGACCTTCAGCGCCCCGCTGCCGAGATCGATCGCGAGGGCGTACTGGTCGCTCGGCTTCGCCATCTAACGGGTTCCTCCTCGGAATGAAGCGGGTTGCGCCTAGGGGCGCACCCTCGCGTCATCGGAGGACCCTTGCATCACGCTCTGCTGCGCGTCCATCAGCTGGGCCATCACGGTCCGGATCATCTCCTCGGCCTCGACGTTGAGCCCGCCGGGGACACCGCCGTAGAGCGCCGCCGACTCGGCCGGTTGGTCGCCGCGCTCCCGCGCGTAGGCGACCGCGGCCTCGAGGTCCGCCGCGAACGCCTCGACCACCCCCGGCTGCGTCTGTGGTCGGGTCACCGCCATGTGCAGGGCGTTCGGGTACTGGAGACCGTTGAAGCGCCATCCCCGCCGCTTCATCTCGTCGTTCACGTGGTAGATGTCGAACTCGTCCGAGGTGAAGGCGAAGAGGAAGGTCGGCTCGCCCAGGATCCGAAGCTCCGGATGGGCGCGGACCGCCTCCTGCATCCGAGCGGAGGTCTCGAAGATCTCCTTCGCGTAGCGGCGGTAGCCCTCGCGGCCAAGCGAGACCATCGACGCCCAGGTCGCCGCGAGCAGGCCGTCCGAGCGCGACCCCTCCATACCCGGAGAGAAGTACTTGCCGCCGCTCCACTCGGGCATGAAGAAGTAACACGCGTTCCGCAGGGCCCGGTCGCGGAAGACGAGGGTCGAGGTTCCCTTCAGCCCGTACCCGTACTTGTGGGTGTCGGCGGAGATGCTCGTCACTCCGGGAACCCTGAAGTCGAACTCGGGAATGCCGAGCCCGAGCTCCTCCCCGAAGGGAAGGATGTAGCCGCCGAGGCAGCCGTCGACGTGCATGCCCGTGCCACGCTCCGCGGCGAGCTCGGCGAGCTCTCCGATCGGGTCGATCGTCCCGTACCCGTAGTTGCCGGCCGATCCGACGATCGCGACGGTCCGCTCGTCGATCGCGTCCGCGACATCGGCCGGGCGCACGAGGGTGCTCCCCGGGTCGACCGGGACCCGCCGAAGCTCGATCCCGAAGAGGTGGCAGGCCTTGTCGAAGGCCGGGTGCCCGGTCTCCGGCTTGACGACGTTCGGCGCGGTGATTCCCCGCTGCTCGCGGCCACGCTCGCGATAGGCCAGCATCGCCTGGGCGATGCTGGCGCTGCCACCCGAGGTGACCATCCCCGCCGGCTCCCCGTCGTCGACGGCGTCGGCGTGCATCAGGTCGAGCGCCATCGCGATGATCTCGCCCTCGAAGCGGGTGGCGCTCGGGCACATGTCCCGCTGGAGCGCGTTCTGGTGGGCGAAGAGGCCGAACGCCTCCTTCAGGAAGGCGTAATGATCGCGATCGCCGCAGTACATCGTCCCCGAGCAGCGGCCGTCCTCCCAGACCCGGTCCTCCTCCGTGGCCATCGTTCTCAGCTCGCTGAGGATCTCCTCGCGCGAGCGACCCTCGTCGGGAAGCTCGCGGTTGACCCCGAAGCGCTCGGCGTACGGATAGCTCTGGAACAGGTCGCTCATGCTTCTCGTCGCTCCTTCGATCGTTTACACGCCCGGCGGCGTCGGAAGCGAAGCAGCCAGGGCGTTCATGTTGGGTGTACCACGCGGGAGGGGTCGGCGGTATCTCTAGATGTCTCCTGAGAACGTGTCGCAGGAGGAGAGGTCCCCGGAGTCGAATCCCGCCTGCAGCCACTCGGCCCGCTGCTCCGAGGTCCCGTGGGTGAAGCTCTCGGGGTCGATCCGCCCCTGGGCCTGCGACTGGATCCGGTCATCCCCCACGGCCGAGGCGGCATCGAGGCCCTCCTGGAGGTCGCCGCTCTCGAGGATTCCCCGGTCATAGGTCGAGCGTCCCCAGACCCCGGCGATGCAATCGGCCTGCAGCTCGAGGCGGACCGACAGCTCGTTCGCGTCGTCCGCGTTCTCCTGGCTCTGGCGGCGGACCTCCCGCTCGATGCCGAGCTCCTGCTGGACGTGGTGGCCGACCTCGTGCGCGATTACGTAGGCCTGGGCGAAGTCGCCCGGAGCCTGAAAGCGGCTGTTGAGCTGGTCGAAAAAGCCGAGATCGAGGTAGACGCGCTTGTCGAGCGGGCAGTAGAACGGCCCGACCGCCGAGTTGCCCGGGCCGCAGCCGGTGTCGGTCGCGGAGCGGTAGACGACCAGCTTCGCGTTCTCGTAGGGCTTGCCGGCGGCGCCGAACTGCTCGCCCCAGAATCCCTGGGTGTCGTTGAAGACGAACGAGACGAAGTCGAGCTCCTTCCTCTCGGGGTCAGGCCCCTGGGGAATGCTCCCCTCCCCCGTGCCCGTCGCCGGGACCTGGGGGAAGGCCTCGGTGCCACCGGGGATGTCGAAGCCCTCGGTGCCACCACCGCGGATGAAGAGCAGGTAGACGACGACGAGGACGAGCACCGAGCCGATCCCTCCCCTTCCGATCCGCCCGCGCGGGAGCGGGATCGGAAATCCGCCCATCCCGCCGGCCCGCCCGCCGCCGGCGGAGCGGCGGTCGATCACGTCCGGGCCGCGCTTCGCCCTTCGCCATTTCACACGGCCAACCCTACCCGTGGGCGGGAGGGCTACTCCAGGGCCTGTCGCTGCGAGAGGACGTAGAGCAGAGCGAGCGAGGGGATAACGGTGAGGGCGGCGACGACGAAGACGACGATCACCACGACGAGCGTGTCCGACGTCCCCGCGGCGTCCGAGATCGTCACCGAGGTCGGGAGCATGTACGGAAAGGTGGCGGCGAAGTAGCCCCAGATCACGGTGACCACGGCGCCCACCGCCGCCGGGCGCATCCCCCAGCTCAGGAACCGCCTGGTGACGAGCAGGCCCAGGGCGGCGATCCCGCAGATCCCGGATCCGATCACAAGCGCGATCCCCGGCCAGGAGGTGAGGCCGTCGTAGACGTAGCGAGCGTGCTCGTGGAGGGCGAAGATCCCGGCGAACGCCGCGGCGCCGCCGAACACCGCCATCACGAGGGAGCGGCCGACGAAATAGCGCTGCAGGTCCTCGTCGCCCGCCGCGGCAGCATCGCGAACCAGGAAAACAGCTGCTATGTACGCGGCGACGGCGACGAACATCACCCCGGTGAGCAAGGGCAGGACGCCGGTCCAGCTCCCGGTTGGGTCCCCGCCGCCGTCGGATGGAACCTCACCGGAGGCGACCGCGCCGACCACGGTGCCCATGAAGAACGGGGTGAGCACCGAGGAGATCCCGAACACCCGCGTCGCCGGCCGTCGAACCGGGCCGGGGAGCGCGTGCCGGAAGGCGAATCCGGCGCCGCGCAGGACGATCCCGAGCGCCGCGAGGGCGAGCGGGATGTAGAGCGTGGTCATCACCGCGGAGAACACCGTCGGGAAGGCGGTCCAGAGGACCACGAGGACGAAGATCAGCCAGACGTGGTTCGCCTCCCAGACGGGCGCGATCGAATGATCGATCAGTCTCCTGGCCCGCTGGCCGCGCTCGCTCTGGCCGGCGAGCAGGTCCCACATCCCGCCGCCGAAGTCGGCACCGCCGAAGACGGCGTAGAGAGTGACCCCGATCCAGAGGATCGCCGCGACGACGTCCGCCTTGCTCATTCGGCCGCCCCCTCTCTTGAACGCGGCGCGTACGGGATGTCGCCCCCCGGGGCCTCCTCGTCCGGGCGCTGGGAAAGACCGCGAAGGACGTAGATCGCAACCGCCGTGAGCCCCGCGTAGATCAGCATCGTCAGTGCGAATGCCCACCAGATCCCCTGGGCATTCGTCACCGCGTCCTCGACCTTCATGTAGCCGTGGACGATCCAGGGCTGGCGTCCGATCTCGGTCACGACCCAGCCCGCCTCGAGCGCGATCACGGCGAGGACGCCGGATGCGGCGGCGATCCGCAGGAACCAAGGTGTCGCCGGGATGTCCCTGCGCCGCCACCAGGACAACGCGAACCAGACGGCGAGCAGCGCCAGAATCGTGCCGATCCCGACCATCGCGTCGAAAGCGAGGTGGATCGTCGTCGGCGTCGGCGGCTGGAGGTCCGGCGGAACGTCGTTCAGGCCCTCGACCACCGTGTCGGTGCTGAACCCGGCCAGCAGGGAATCGAGCCCGTCGATCGAGATCGCACCCTTCACCTCCCCATCGGTGCAGATCCCGCCGAGGTGCTCGGCCTGGTCGGGGCCGGTCTCATAGACGCACTCCATCGCGGCGAACTTGATCGGCTGGTCCTCGTAGACGTCGCGGGCGACGAAGTCGCCGACGATCACCTGCACCGGGGCGAAGATCGCCGCGACCGTGAACGGGATCAGGAAGCCGAGCCGCGTGTAGTGGCTTCGATCTCCCCGAAGCAGCTTGACCGCGTAGATCGAGGCGACCAGGAACCCGGCCACCAGATAGGCGGCGACCCACATGTGGACGAACTCGTGGGCCGTCGAGGTGTTGAAGAGGACGTCGACGGTATCGACGTCGTCGACCCTCCCGTCAGGCCCGAGGGTGAAGCCGGCGGGGGTGTTCATCCACGCGTTCGCGGCGATCACGGAGAGCGCCCCGCCGATCCCCGAGATCGCGATCGGGACGCCGCTCCAGAAGTGGGCCCAGCCGGGAAGCCGCTTCCAGCCGTAGATGTAGATCGCGATGAAGATCGCCTCGAGGAAGAAGAAGATCCCCTCGATCGCGAAGGCGATCCCGAACGCGTCCCCGAACCGGTCCATCATCCCCGGCCAAAGGAGACCGAACTCGAACGAGAGGACGGTGCCGCTCACCGCTCCGACCGCGAACAGGACGGCGACAGCCTTCGACCACCGGCGGGCGAGGCGGAGCGCGTCCTCGTCTCCGTACTTCCGGCCCCGATACTCCGCGATCAGCATGATCGCCGGGAAGGCGACACCGAAGCACGCCAGGATGATGTGGAAACCCAGCGTGAAGGCCATCTGGTAGCGGGCGGCCAGAAGGTTGGAGCCCGAGTCCGCGATCGGCGCGAGGACTGCCTCCATCGCGGCGGATCTAAGCAAACCCCCTGGTCGACTGCCTAAGGGTGAACTACGTGGATCCCTTCCCCTCGGACGTCAGGTGGAAACGGTCGCAGAAGTCGCAGCGGTAGTAGGTCATCCCGAGCCGCGCCGCCTCGGCGCGGGCGACGGCCTCACTCTTGTAGCCGGTCTTCGGCTTGCCGTCCTTGCGAAAGTGGCTCCCCACGATGCGCCGGGACTCCATATTTCGAGCGTACCGACCGCCGATCGCGCCCCCGGACCCGGCGCGGGATCAGGGCCCGAATGGGGGAGATTAGGGGTCATTCCCGATAGACGGCAATGCTCCCGACCGTCATCGTCAGGTCATGGCAAATCAACGGAAGAACAGCAAGAGCAAGAAGAAGAACGAGAGCGAGGTCGGCCCCCGGCGTCCGCTGCTGCGCTCGCGCAGCGACCGCAAGGTCTGGGGCGTCGCGGGCGGCCTCGCGGCACATATCGGGTTCGACCCGATCCTGGTCAGGCTCGCCTTCGTCATCACCAGCTTCTTCGGCGGGGCGGGGCTGCTCGCCTACCTGGTCCTGGCCGTTGCCCTGCCGGAGGACGACGGAACCGGGAAGCCGGTGCCGGAGAGCGTCTGGGCGCGTCTCGGCAAGGTCGTGCTGGTCTGCATCCTGGTCGCGCTCGCGCTCGGCGTGGCGGCCTTCCTCGCCGCCGTGAGCGCATGGGCGGCGGCGACCGATCATGGCACGGTCATCGCCGCGGTCGTGATCGCCATCGGCGCGGCGCTGGTGGCGGCCGCCTTCATCGGCGAGGCCCGACGCCGGATCATTCCCTGGCTGGTTGCGGCGGCGCTGGTCCTGGCGATCCCGGCGGGCGCGAT
>DASUYK010000086.1:0-2234 GCA_036377415.1 Solirubrobacterales bacterium | reverse complement strand
TCATCGACGAGCTCGGAAAGACGGGTGACGACAGGCGCCTCCCGTAGTGGCCGGGGCGCCGCAGGCGCCTCGGACACCGTTCCCCACTCGCCGCAGGACGGGCAGCGCCCGAGCCACCGCGGGGCCTGCTGACCGCAGGCCCCGCACGTGTAGACCGCCCTGGCGCGCGTCTGCGCCACGCGAGACCCCTGCGGGATGACTACGACTCGCTCGAGCCGGCGGGCGACTCCTCGGCCGTCCCGCCCGCGGTCGCGCCGACCGCCTCCGGCTCGGGCTCCTGGATCACGAGCTTCATCTCCTCGCCGTCGCGGTCGAGGACCACCGTGCTGCCCTCGGGGAAGTCCTTCGACAGAAGCCGGTCGGAGAGCGGGTCCTCGATCAGGCGCTGGATCGCCCGGCGCAGCGGCCGCGCCCCCATGGTGGGGTCGTAGCCCTGCTCCACGAGCAGGTCCTTCGCCTCGTCGGTGAGCCGCATCGCGAGGCCGTGGTCGCTCATCTGGTTCTGCAGCCGCACGAGGAGCAGATCGACGATCCGGGTAATCTCCTCCTTGGTGAGCTTGTGGAAGACGATCACCTCGTCGATCCGGTTGAGCAGCTCGGGCCGGAAGACCTTCTTCAGCTCGCCCATGATCCGCGACTTCATGTCCTCGTAGGACATGCCGGTCTCGTCGGTGACGGAGAACCCGAGCGGGGTGCTGCGGGAGATCGTCGCCGCACCGATGTTCGAGGTCATGATCAGGATCGCGTTGCGGAAGTCGACCGAGCGGCCCTGGGCGTCGGTGAGGCGCCCGTCCTCGAGGATCTGGAGGAGGATGTTGAAGACGTCCGGGTGGGCCTTCTCGATCTCGTCGAGGAGCAGCACCGAGTACGGCTTGCGGCGCACGGCCTCGGTGAGCTGGCCGCCCTCGTCGTAGCCGATGTAGCCCGGGGGCGAGCCGACCAGGCGCGAGACGGCGTGCTTCTCCATGTACTCGGACATGTCGATCCGGACCATCGCGTCCTCGTCGCCGAACAGGAACTCGGCGAGCGTCCGCGCCAGCTCGGTCTTGCCGACCCCGGAGGGGCCGAGGAAGATGAACGAGCCGGCCGGGCGCTTCGGGTCCTTGATCCCGGCGCGCGAGCGGCGAATCGCCTTCGACACCGCGGTGATCGCCATGTCCTGGCCGATCACGCGCTTGTGGAGCTCGTCCTCCATCCGGACGAGCTTCTTCGACTCGGCCTCGGTGAGCTTGAAGACGGGGATGCCGGTCCACATCGCGACGATGTCGGCGATCTCCTCGTCGCCGACCTCGGGACGCTCGCCGCCCTCGCCCGAGCTCCACTCGTGCTCGAGCTCCTTCTTCTTATTGGTGAGGCGGCGCTCCTGGTCGCGCAGGTTGGCGGCCTTCTCGAACTCCTGGGCGTCGATCGCGGCCTCCTTCTCGCGCCGCGTCGTCTCGATCTCCTCCTCGAGGTCGCGATAGACGGGCGGCTGCGTCATCGACTTGATCCGCATCCGCGAGGCGGCCTCGTCGACGAGGTCGATCGCCTTGTCCGGGAGGAAGCGGTCGGAGATGTAGCGGTCGGCGAGCTCCGCGGCGGCCTGGAGCGCCTCATCGTTGATCTTCACCCGGTGGTGCTGCTCGTAGCGCTCGCGCAGGCCCTCGAGGATCTTCACCGTCTGCTCGGTCGAGGGCTGCTCGACCTTGATCTGCTGGAAGCGGCGCTCGAGCGCGGAGTCGCGCTCGAGGTACTTGCGGTACTCGTCGAGCGTGGTGGCGCCGATCGTCTGCAGCTCGCCCCGGGCCAGGGCCGGCTTCAGGATCGAGGCCGCGTCGATCGCGCCCTCGGCGGCGCCCGCGCCGACCAGGTTGTGCAGCTCGTCGATGAAGAGGACGATGTCGCCGCGCTGGGTGATCTCCTTCATCACCTTCTTCAGCCGCTCCTCGAACTCGCCGCGGTACTTGGAGCCGGCGACGAGCGCGGCCAGGTCGAGCGTGTAGATCTGCTTGTTCTTCAGCAGCTCGGGCACCTCGCCGTTGGTGATTCGGGTGGCGAGGCCCTCGACGACGGCGGTCTTGCCGACGCCCGGCTCGCCCAGCAGCACCGGGTTGTTCTTGGTCCGGCGGGAGAGGATCTGCATGATCCGCTCGATCTCCGTCTCGCGCCCGACGACGGGATCCAGCTTGCCGTCCGCGGCGAGCTTGGTCAGGTTGCGCCCGAACTGGTCGAGCAGCTTGGAGGACTTCTTGCCC
>DASUYK010000085.1:0-8690 GCA_036377415.1 Solirubrobacterales bacterium | reverse complement strand
GGGGATCGTCTTCGGCACCGTCCTGGCAACCGGCACTAGCGTCGTCGCCCAGTCGGCGATCCTCCGCCGCGACCTCGGCGGGATCGAGCTCGGGCGAATGCTCGACGGAGCGATCCGGGTAACCGCGGCGGCTGCGCTCCTCGCGGGCGTCAGCTATCTGGTCTGGTACGGCCTCGACGAGGCGCTCGGCCGCGGGACGCTCGCCCAGATCCTCTCGCTCGGCGCCGCGCTCGTCGCCGGGGCGGTCGCCTATTTCGCCGCCGTCCTCGCCCTGCGCGTACCCGAGGCGCACCAGATCCTCCGGCTCGTGCGGCGGATCTGAGCGACGGCATACCGCCGGTGACGGAGATCGGCGACGAGGAGATCGAAGGGATTCGCCGGCCTACGACGCCTTCAACCGCGGCGACTTCGACGCGGCGAGCGAGCTCTTCCATCCCGAGATCGTCTGGAACATTCCATGGCGAGGGTGCCGCCCACGGAATCGAGCTCGATCTCGCGTCACCGCCTGAGCTCGGCGACCACATACCGGCTCGTCACACGAAAGGACGACGGAGCCTCATTGGCTGCCTCGTAGTGCTCGACCAGCCGGTCGCGAAGTGCTTCGACCTGCCTGCTCTTCTCCAGGGCCGGGCGGGCTGCGATGGCGAGCGGATGGTTCTCCTGCTCAGTCTCGACGAACTCCCTTGCGGACGGCGCGCTGAACGCGAGGCTGTGCTCCTCGGTCGAGACCGTGAATCCGTGTGGACCGAACAGCTCGCCGAGCGCGTGGTCCTCGTGCCACGCGAACGGCGGCGGACCCGGAGGTTGGTTCTGGATTGCCGCGATGGTCTCGCGGCTGATCCGTACCCCCTCTGAGATCGCGCCCTCCGGGATCCATGCCGAGAGAACGATTCGGCCGTCGCGGCCGGTGACACGCGCGATCTCAACGGCGGCGGCTTCCGGCGACGGCGCGAAGATCACTCCGAAGACCGAGAGCATGATGTCGGCGCTCTCGTCGGGCATCGGAATCGATGCCCCATCGCCGAGCCGGAAGGCGATATCCAGGTCGCCCTCTGCCGCCCGGGCCGCGGCCACGTCGAGTAGCCGCTGGGCGGGATCGACTCCGGTCACCCGAGCCCCTCTCTCGGCAGCGAGCAGGGCCGCGTTGCCCGTTCCGCAGCCCAGGTCCACTACCCGATCGCCGTCCGCCGGAGCCGCCCGCTCGACGACGACCTCCGCGGATGGGAGCAGCTGCTCGCCGATCACCTCGTAGTGGCCCAGGCTCCACTCCATGGGGAGGCCGACAATATCCACACCGAGTCGGGGCCTACCCTTCTTGTCCGCTGATGGACCGAATCCGCAACTTCTCGATCATTGCCCATATCGATCACGGCAAGTCGACCCTTGCCGATCGCATCCTCGAGCTCACCGGGGCCGTGGACGCGCGCACGCACCTCCCCCAGATGCTCGACTCGATGGAGCTCGAGCGCGAGCGGGGGATCACGATCAAGGCGCAGGCCGTGCAGGTCCCGTACCGGGCCCCGAACGGTGAGACCTACAACCTTCACCTGATCGATACGCCGGGCCACGTCGATTTCTCCTACGAGGTCTCGCGCAGCCTCGCCGCGTGTGAGGGCGCGCTGCTGGTCGTGGATGCCGCGCAGGGAGTCGAGGCGCAGACGGTCGCCAACGCGTACTCGGCCATCGATGCCGGGCTTGAGCTGATCCCGGTGCTGAACAAGGTGGACCTACCCGGGGCCGATCCCGACGGCGTCGCGGGCCAGGTAGCGGATCTGCTCGGCGGCGATCCGTCCGAGGCCCTGCGGATCTCGGCGAAGACCGGGGAGGGGGTCCCGGAGGTGCTCGAGGCGATCGTGCAGCGGATCCCGCCCCCGGAGGGACAGGCCGAGGCGCCGCCGAGAGCCCTGATCTTTGACTCGGAGTTCGACCAGTACCGGGGCGTGGTTGCCTACGTCCGGATGGTCGACGGCCGCTTCTCCAAGAACGAGCCGATCAAGGCGATGCAGACCGGGACGCTTGCCGAGATCGACGACATCGGCTTCTTCACCCCCGAGATGACCCCGGCCAGGGGGATGTCGGCGGGGGAGGTCGGCTACGTGATCACGGGGATCAAGGACGTCACGAAGCTGCGCGTCGGCGACACCCTGACGAGCAGGGAGCGGCCGGCGGCCGAGGCCCTGCCCGGCTACCGGGAGGTGCGGCCGATGGTCTTCTGCGGCCTCTACCCGATCGACACCGACCGCTACGAGGACCTCCGCGACGCGCTCGACCGCCTCGCGCTCAACGATGCCGCCCTCTCGTACGAGCCGGAGACGTCGGATGCTCTCGGGTTCGGCTTCCGGTGTGGGTTCCTCGGCCTCCTCCACATGGACATCGTCCGCGAGCGCCTCGAGCGCGAGTACGATCTCGAGCTCCTCGCCACCACTCCCAACGTCCGCTACTCGGTCGAGGTCAGGGGCAGCGAGGCCGAGGACGTGCATTCGCCGGCCGAGATGCCCGACCCGGCTGCGATCGAGCGGATCCTCGAGCCCTACATCCGGGCGACGATCATCACCCCGAACGAGTTCGTCGGCGCGGTGATGGAGCTCTGCCAGAAGCGGCGCGGCAGCCACGTGGACATGCACTACCTCTCTCCCGAGCGGGTGCAGATCCGCTACGACCTGCCCCTCGCGGAGATCGTCCTCGACTTCTTCGACCAGCTGAAGTCGCGCAGCCGGGGCTACGCATCTCTCGACTACGAGCCGATCGGCAATCGTCCCTCCGACCTCGTCAAGCTCGACGTCCTCCTCGCGGGCGACAGGGTCGACGCTCTCTCGTTGATCGTCCACCGGGACGCAGCGCACATCCGCGGCCGGGCGCTGGTCGAGCGCCTCCAGGACACGATTCCCCGCCAGCTCTTCGACGTCCCGGTCCAGGCGGCGATCGGCTCGAACGTGATCGCGCGTGAGACGGTCAAGGCGCTTCGCAAAGACGTCACCGCGAAGCTCTACGGCGGCGACGTGACGCGAAAGCGGAAGCTGCTCGAGAAGCAGAAGAAGGGGAAGAAGCGGATGAAGCAGGTGGGAGCGGTCGAGGTCCCGCAGGAGGCGTTCCTCGCGGTCCTTGAGATGGATGGCGGTGGCAAGTAGCTCCGAGCGTGAGCGGACCGCACGCGCGGAGATCGAGGCCGGCTGCAGCCTTGTCTACCTGCGGCGGGTGCTGACGCGCCTTAGCGGAAGGCCGAGCCGCGGCTCTACGCCGGCGAGGGCGTTCCCACCGTCATCGGTGAGCAGGATCACCTCGTCGGCGGGGAATCCCCGCAGCTCGTCCTCGAGCGCCTGCGCCGGGTCGGCGTCGCCCACAGAACCGCTGACCGGAAGACCGGCCGCGACCAGCGCCCCGGCCGCGTGCGCGAGCCGCCGCTCCGCCTCCGTCCTCGCGTCGTCCTCCGCGGAGAGCCACCGGTCGAGTCTGTGGCTCGGCACCGGAACGACCAGCCTGACGTCGGCGGGGGACCCGGCGAGATCGGAGATCCGCTGGGCCGAGTCGGCGGTCGCCTCCGCGATCGCGACCACGAGCACCCGACGCCCGGAGTCCTCGCTCTCGGCGACCTCGACGCGGCGCTGCGGTTTGGAACGCGCCGCGAACACGATGAGAGAGGTGGCGGCGGCGGCGCCGACCGCCATCCCGACCCCGGCCCCGATCCCGGTCCCGGACAGCGCCATCGCGGCGGCAACGGGAACGGCGATCGCCGCGATCAGCAGCGGAATCGCGAGTGGACGGAACCGCATTCCGCCCTCGGGGTCACGCGTGGTCAGGTGCGGGGACATGCTCTGCTCTCCGCCTACCCTAGCCCTGCGGCCCGAACCGCTGCGCACGCAGCCACATCGATTCCGCACTACCTAGAATCCCGCGCCGATGGCGCTGAACACAGACGCAGCCGGAAAGCAATGGCCCGCCGTCGATTACGAGGCGGGGCGAGAGAAGATCCGCGAGTTCGCCCATGCCAGTGGGGAGACGAACGAGGTCTACCAGGACCCGGATGCGGCGAGGGCCGCCGGCTTCCGCGACCTGGTCGCGCCACCGATGTTCTGCGTCGTCTACAGCGCACCGTCGATGGGCCCGGCGATCCTCGATCCCGAGGTCGGGATCAATCTTGCCGCAATGCTTCACGGCGGTCAGGAGTTCGAGTGGGGTGAGGCGGTTTGCTCGGGCGACCTGATCAGCACCACGACGACCTTGAAGGAGATCTACGAGAAGAACGGGATGGGCTTCTACGTCTTCGAGTCGATCTCGACGAACCAGAGCGGGGATCGGACCGTGAAGGGAACCTGGACCAACATCGTCAGGGGAATCACATGACGGGTGGCTCCTCGGCTTCGCCTGCGGAGCCCCCTCGCATCACGGAGCTGAAGGACCTGAAGCAGGGCGACTCCCTCCCCGAACTCAAGATCACCCCGGATAAGTACTTGCCGCACCGCTACGCGGGGGCCTCCGGAGACTTCAACCCGATTCACATCGACCCCGAGTTCGCCCGGCAGGTCGGCCTGCCGGGAAACATCCTCCACGGGCTGTGGATGATGGCCCAGGTCGCCCGCGCCCACACCCAGGCCGCGGGCGGAGATCCGCGCTCTCTGCGGCGGCTGGCGGTCCAGTTCCGCGGTATGGGGTTCCCCGAGAAGGAGCTGGTCGTCACCGCGACCGTCGCCGAGGCCTCCAACGGCAGGATCGTCACCGACACGGTCGCCGAGCAGGACGACAACCAGCTGATCAGAAACGCCCAGGCGGAGCTGAACGCCGGCTAGCAAGGCGGGACGTTCCTAGAATCAGCCTCGTGTTGAGCGGACGACAGCAGGCGATTCTCGGCTTGGTGGTCGATCGCTACGTCTCCGACGGGCGACCGGTCGGCTCGCAGGCGATCGCGTCCAGGCCCGAGGTCTCGTGGAGTCCCTCGACGGTCCGGTCGGAGCTCGCGTCGCTGGAGGCGGAGGGGTATCTGACCCACCCGCATACGTCGGCGGGCCGGGTGCCGACCGACTCCGGCTATCGCTTCTACGTGGGGGAGCTGCTCGCATCCCAGGACCGCCTCCCCGAGGTGCCGCCGACCGACTTCCAGATCACGCGGATGCGGCGCGAGGTCGACGAGGCGATCCGCGAGACGACCGGCGCCCTGTCGCGGATCACCGATCTCGTCGCGCTGGTGACGGCGCCGCCGCTCGCGACAGCCACGATTCACCGGGTGGAGGTGCTGCGGCTCCAGCCCAGGGTGGTGATGGTCGTCGTGATCGCGTCGAACGGGGGCGTCACCAAGCGCGTGTTCACCTTCGATTCGGAGGTCGACCCGGGCCTGGTCGAGTGGGCCGGGAGCTATCTGAACGAGAGGCTCGCCGGTCTCGGGATCGGAGCGCGGATGGCCGCGAGCCGCCTCCGGGATCCGGAGCTGGGCCCGACCGAGCGTGGGTTCATCTCCGACCTCGAGGCGGCCTTTACGAACCTGGAGGAGTCCGCCGACGAGACGCTCTACGTGGACGGCGCGGCGCGGCTCCTCTCCGAGGAGCACGCCGCCGACCTGCCGAACGCGGACGACCTGATGCGCGCGCTCGAGCGCCGGGTGAACGTTCTCCGGGCGCTGCGCTCGGTTCTCGACGAGCGCTCGGTCTTCGTCTGGATCGGTGAGGAGAACCCGGCACCCGAGCTCCGCTCGGTGAGCGTCGTCGGCGCCAACTACGGCCTCGGCTACCGGAACCTCGGGGCGGTTGGGATCATCGGGCCGCTCCGGATGGACTACGCGACCGCGATCGCCAGCGTCCGGGGCGCGGCGGGAGAGCTCTCCCGCTTCTTCGCGACCGTTTACGACGAGTAGGCGGGCCCGATGGCCAAGCGCGACTACTACGAGATCCTCGGGGTCGATCGAGGTGCCTCCGAGGGCGAGGTCAAGAAGGCGTTTCGAAAGCTCGCCCGCGAGCTCCACCCCGACGTGAATGCGCATGACCCCGATGCCGAGGAGAGGTTCAAGGAGGCTGCGGAGGCGTACGAGGTGCTGTCCGACGCGGGCAGGCGTCAGACCTACGACCGATTCGGCCACGAGGGGCTTCGATCGGGCGGATTCGAGCCCGGGGCGGGATTCGGGAGCATCCAGGACATCTTCGAGGTGATCTTCGGCGGCGGCGATCCGTTCGGCGGATTCGGCGGGGGGCGCGGGGCCGGGGCGGACGTGGCCGCGATCGTGGAGATCGGGCTCGAGGACGTCCTCTCAGAGCAGCGGCGCGAGGTCTCCTTCGAGGCTGTGAGCGTCTGCGAGCACTGTCGCGGCAACGGGGCGGAGCCGGGTACGCCGCTCGAGACCTGCGAGCGCTGCGGAGGCACCGGTCAGCTCCGCGAGGTCAGCCGCAGCATCTTCGGGCAGGTCGTCAGGGCGATGCCATGCGATCGCTGCGGGGGCGAGGGGCGAGTGCCCGAGACCCCGTGCGATCGCTGCAGGGGTGCCGGGAGGACCAACGAGATGCGCACCTGGGAGGTGGACATTCCCGCCGGGATCGAGGACGGGCAGCGAATCCGGATCGCCGGGGCGGGACACGCGGGCTCGGGCGGGACCCGCCAGGGAGACCTCTACGTCGAGGTGCGGATCGAGCCCGACGACCGGTTCACCCGTCAGGGCACAGAGCTGATCTGCCGTGCGGAGGTACCGGTGATAACGGCCGTGGTCGGTGGGGAGGTCCTCGTGCCCACCCTCGAGGGTGAGATGGCGGTGGAGGTTCCCGCGGGGACCCAGCATGGGGACGTGGCGGCGCTCGCGGGGCGCGGACTGCCTCCGCTTCACGGCGGTAGGCGCGGCTCCCAGCACGTGGTCTTCGAGCTGGTCGTTCCGACCGACCTGGACGACGAGCAGCGCGCAGCGGCGGAGCGCCTTGCCGAATCGCTGACCAGGAAGCCTGCCGCGCGGTGATCAGGCTCGCGGTTCGCTGCGCGCCGGAGTACGCCGACAACGTCCTCGCCAACCTGCTTGAGCTAGCCCCAAACGGCGTGGAGGAGGAGCACGGGCCGGGGTGGGTCGAGTACGCGATCTACGGGCCGCCGGGCGAGGTCCCCGACGTCGGCGAGCTGCAGGCGGCCGCCGGCGGGGGCCTGGTGGAGGTCACGACCAGTTCGGTGCCCGACGACTGGGCCGACCGCTGGACCGACTTTCATCGTCCGATCGAGGTGAGCGGCCGGATCGGGGTCCGGCCGTCCTGGTGGGAAGCCACGCCGGGTCTGATCGACGTGGTGGTGGATCCGGGTCGCGCCTTCGGCACCGGCGGCCACCCGACCACCCGGCTCTGCCTCGAACTGCTGGTCGGACTCGCCGACGGTGGCGAGGCGGCTGGACCGATCGCCGATTGGGGGACCGGCTCCGGTGTGCTCGCGATCTCCGCCGGAAAGCTCGGCTGGAGTCCGATCACCGCGTGTGACCGCGAGCAGGCGTCTCTGGAGGCCATCGAGGCGAACGCCGAGGCGAACGGCGTCGAGGTGGCGATCGAGCGGATCGACGTTCGCGAGAACGCGCCGCCGGTCGCCCCGACCGTCGTCGCGAACCTCACCGCGAGCCTGCTCGAGGACTGCGCGGGACACCTCGATCGCGGCGAGGGCGTGCCCGCCACGCTGGTCTGCTCCGGGATGCTCGAGGAGGAGCTCGATCGCGTCTCCGAAGCCTTCGGGGCGGCCGGCCTGCGGGAGTCCACGCGGCTCGTCGAGGGGGATTGGGCCGCGCTTCTGCTGCGATCGGACGAGCTGGGCGCTCGTCCGAGCGGGGCCCTAGCCGGTCATTCGAGCTCCGAATGAACGCCGATTCCAGGACCGCGATGCCGATCGCCGTCTTCGACTCGGGGGTCGGCGGCCTCACCGTCCTCCACGAGTGCCTAGTCTCGCTGCCGGAGGAGGACTACCTGTACCTGGGTGATGACGCACGCTTTCCCTATGGCGCTCGGAGCACCGACGAGCTCAGGGCGCATGTCGCGCAGGTCACCCGGTTCCTGCTGGGCCGGGGCGCGAAGCTGCTCGTGATTGCGTGCAATTCCGCGGCCTCGGCTGGGCAGGAGGTGGCCCGGGAGATCGCCGCCGAGTCGGGGGTCGAAGTCGTGGCCGTGATCGAGCCCGAGGCCGAGGTCGCCGCCGCGCTCACGCAGTCCGGGAACGTCGGAGTTCTCGCCACGCCCGCGACGGTGCGGAGCGGTTCCTACCTCAGGGCTCTCTCCGAGCAGCACAGGGCGCTGACCATCACCGAGGTCGAGGCCCCGGACCTGGCCGCGGTGATCCAGCGCGGCTTCCCGTTCGAGCAGGGGGTGGTGGAGATGGTCCGTTCCTACTGCGCGCCGCTGAAGCGCGCGGAGGTGGACACCGTGATCCTCGGCTGCACGCATTACCCGCTCGTTGCGCCGATGCTGCAGCGCGTCCTCGGCCGCGACGTACGGCTCGTAACCGCGGGGCACGCGATCGCGGCAATGGCGCAGCGGACGCTGGAGCTGTCCGGGCTCGCCACCGAGAGCAGCGGCGAGGGCACCTACAGCTTCCTCTGCACCGGAGACGCGGCGTCGTTCCGCGAGCTCGGCACCAGGTTCCTCCAGATGCCGCTCGGGGAGGTGGAGCTCGTGGAGCTTCCATGATGGATCCTGCCGACGCCCCCTTCCTGCCCTGGGGTCTCCTCATGATCGCCCTGGGTCTCTACGTCATCGGCG
>DASUYK010000084.1:0-4297 GCA_036377415.1 Solirubrobacterales bacterium | reverse complement strand
CCACCTGCTTCAGGCGGCGGTCTTCCTCGTCACCCTCGCGATCGTCTGGGAGGCGGTGGAGCTCGCGACCTAGAGTGCGGCTGATCGACGTACGCCATCTCGGGCGCGAGCGCGTGATCGGATGCTGGGTTCTCGACGGCGTCCTGATCGACCCGGGCCCGACCAGCTCGCTCGAGAACCTGCTCGAGGCGCTCGGCGGGGAGACGCCGCGGGCCCTCCTGCTCACCCACATCCATCTCGACCACGCCGGTGCCTCGGGGACGATCGTGCGGCGATGGCCCGAGCTGCCGGTCTACGTCCATGAGCGGGGAGCTCGCCACCTCGCGGACCCGGCCAAGCTGCTCGCGAGCGCCAGCCGCCTCTACGGCGATCAGATGGAGCACCTCTGGGGCGAGGTCGCGCCGGTTCCCGAGCGGAACCTGAGGCCGCTGAGCGGCGGCGAGGAGCTGCTCGGGTTCGAGGTCGCCTACACGCCGGGCCACGCCTCGCATCACGTCAGCTACCTGCACACCGATAGCGGCCGGGCGTTCGTCGGCGATACCGCCGCGGTCCGGATCCCGCCGAGCGACTTCGTCCTGCCGCCGACGCCGCCACCCGACATCGACCTCGAGCTGTGGAACCGGTCGATCGACCGGATCCTCGAATGGGAGCCGACCAGCCTCGGGCTGACCCACTTCGGCGCGTCGAGGACCCGGGCGCGCACCTCCGGGTTGTCCGAGTCCGCCTGCGCGAGCAGGCTGAGCTTGCGCGCGAGCTCCCCGCGGAAGAATTCGAGCGGGAGCTCCGGGAGCGGGCAATGCGGGCCGCGGACCCGGAGACCGTCGCGGCGATGCTCCAGGCGGTGCCGCCGGAGCAGCAGTGGCCCGGGCTCGAGCGCTATCTGCGCTCGCTCGAGGCGGCTTGACCTCGCAGGATCCGCTGGAGGTTGCGGCGCCGCCCAGGCTGGCATAGCCTCTTCGAAGTTGATCGGGATGCTTTCTCCTAAGGCGCTCTGTTCGTACGGGGGGAGCGGAGCATGACCCCGCTGCGCCGGGTCAGCGGCTACTTCGCCCGCCGGGAGGACCCGTACGCCGGCGGTGACCTCGCGAACGCCCAGCGACTGAGCACGCTGCTCTGGGGGCTGCTCGTGCTCCTGACGCTCGTTCTCCTCTCCATCAGCGGGCCCGAGGAGCCGAGCGAGGCGGCCGGGTGGGCGATCGCCGGAGCGCTGGTGGCCCTTGGGGTGGTCCTGGTGATCCTGAGCCGGCGGCGGCGGATCTCGAGCTGGGGACGGCTGCTCGCGACCGGCTACGCCGTGGCCCTCGGAATCGGCGTCATGCAATGGGTCGCGGGCGGTATCGAGGAGCCCTTCAGCCAGCTCCTGCTCGTGCCGGTCGTCTTCGTCGTGGCCACCCAGCCGCCGCGCCGGATCGCGGCCTTCATGCTCTTCGTCCTTGCGGTCCTGATGGCGCCGCTCCTCTACGACGGTTGGGACTCCGACTATTTCGGTGCCTCGCTGGCGTCGTTCGTGATCTGGTCGATCCTCGCAGTCGGCGCGAACCTGCTGATGAGCGGCGTCCGCGCGCAGCGGATCACCCTCACCGCGGACCAGGCGGAGGCGCGCCACCAGGCCCGGGTCGACAGCCTCACGGACCTGCACAACCGGCGCGCCTACGACGAGATCCTCGCCGGCGAGGTCGATCGCGCGCGGAGGCTTCGACTGAGCCTGTCGGTGGCGATGGTCGACATCGAGAACTTCAAGGAGATCAACGACCGCTGGGGCTACGCCGAGGGGGACCGGACCCTGCGCGAGGTCGGGGACACCCTCCGCGCCTCCCTCCGCGAGCCCGACCTCTGCTTCCGGTGGGGCGGCGACGAGTTCGCGCTGATCTTGAGCGGGACTCCGGCCGACGAGACCGACCCGGTCGCCGAGCGCCTCCGGGCCGAGGTGGCCAAGCGCTGCCGCCGCCCCGATGACAGCCCCGTCCACATCCGGTTCGCGGCAGCCCAGCTGAGAGACGGGATGAGCTCGGAGGAGCTGACGGAGATCGCGGGACTGGCGATGACCGCGCTGAAGCTCGACGCGCGCTGAGTCCTACTACTGGGTCTGCTTGTCCTTGCCCTTGCCGCCGACGAGCTTGTCCTTGCCCTTGCCGCCGACGAGCTTGTCCCTGCCCTGCTGACCGAACAGGCCGTCCTTCCCGGCGCCGCCGAAGAGCTTGTCGTTGCCGGTCCCCCCGCAGATCCGATCCTTGCCCTTCAGGCCGCGGATCACATCGTTGCCGCCGTTGCCGACGATCAGGTCCGATCGGCGCGTCCCGACGATCGTCTCCGAGGCGTCACTGCCGACGATCGTCGCGCGTACCTTGGCGCAGCCGAAGACCGCCTCCCAGTCCGGGCTCGCGGCCGAAGGGGTGAACCCCGCGGTCAGATTGATGAACCCTGAGCCGTCGGCATTGATCAGACCGATGTCATTGACCGTCGCGATCCCGATGCTGAACGCGATCTTCCGACCGTCGGGGGAGAACGCGGGTGTGATCTCCGGGGTCGCGAGCCCCGGTGTACGGTTGGCCGCGCCCGAGCCGTCGGTGTTCATCACGAAGACGTCGTAGTCGCCGCCATCCCGGTTGCTCGAGAAGGTGATCTGCCTGCCGTCCGGCGAGAAGGACGACATCAGGTCCTGGGAGATCAGCCCATTGGTCAGGTTGACCTTGTTCGAGCCGTCCGCGTTCATCGTAAAGACGTCCCAATCCGATACCCCGATCCGACGCGAGTAGGTGATCCGGCCGCTGTCCGGTGAGAAATTGGCGAACTGATCGTCGGTCCCTGCGTCGTTGGTCAGATTCACCTTGCCGCTGCCGTCCGCATTCATTACGTAGATGTCATTACCGGTCGGCAACCGGACCTCGAAGGCAATCCTCTTGCCGTCCGGGGAGTAGGTCGGAAAGAGAGCGGTCTCCGCGAGGTCGGCAGTCAGGTTCACCAGATTGCTGCCGTCGGGGCTCGCCGTGTAGATGTCGCTTGCCGCCGGGCTGCTGCGCCGAAAGACGAGCTTCCTGCCGTCCGATGAGAGGACCGGATCGCGGTCGTCGGTTGCTCCTGTGATCAACGGCGTCGGATTGGAGCCATCGCCGTTCATCGTGTAGATGTCGGAGTCCGGCCCGACGATGGCGCGGAAGACGATCCGGCCGTTCTGCGCGAGGGGGGCGATCGACTTCGTCGCCTCCGGCCCGCCGCCGCTCGCGACGCCGGACGCCGAGACCGCCAGGGCGCCTGCAACGGCAAGCACCAACATCCCGCTCAGCGCGCTGCGGAATCGATGCCTCGAGTTGGTCCTCTCGATCACGTCCCTATAACTCTCCACCCCTACGGGGGTTGCGCGTCGGGACGCTATTAGATCTCAGCCGCAGGGCCTTACCGAAATGAAGAGATTCCTTCCGCTCATCCTCGCGTTCCTCCTCTGCGCCGAGGCCGCTGCGCAAAACCCCCTTCAAGGCGGCTACGACGAAGCCACGAGCGAGCTCGAGGAGGGATTCAAGGTCGTCGCGACGGAGCGGATCGGCTCCGACGATGAGTGCTACCCGGACCCGGAGGAGATTGCGGGAGTGCTCCGGCGCGAGATGGGCATCGAGGTTGCCGTCGCGCCGACCCTCGATTCGGTCGAGGGCTTCGACCTGGTGAACGTGATCAGTGAGGAGACCGAGTGCAATCGCCTCGTTCTCGCGATCCGCGCCGGAGTGAAGGGGAGGATCTTCGTTCTCGATTCCGACTACGGCCCGGTGTACGTGCAGGGCGACCAAGGGCTCAGCGAGGAAGCGGGGGCCGCCGGGCTCGGTCCCCTCAGGGACCTCACGGCTGCAACCAGCGACTTCCGGATGGACATGCTCGACGAGGTCGCGCGGTTCGAGGTTTTCTGCCCCGAGGGCACCTATCCGCTCGGCGGCGGCATGTTCAACGCGACCCCGCTTGCCGACGACGGGGAGGGCATCTACCCACACTCCTACGAGCGGCTCGGGGTGCAGAGCGGATTCCACGTGACTCCCGTTCTCATCGATCCGAGCACCGCCCAGACGAACCCGCGGCGGGGAGTGCTTCAGGTGATCTGCGGGCTGGGCCTGGTCCCGAACGCCTCGCCTCACGAGACGACCTTCGTCAGGCGGCAGGGGACGGGGACGGTGACCGCGCGCTGTCCAGAGGGCACCCAACTCTTCTCGGGTGGGTTCCAGCGCACGAACTTCACGACCCCGGGAGTCGTCGGGTACGGCGGAATCATGTACGGCGGCACCTTCATCACCGAGTCGAGGGCGGAGGGCACGAC
>DASUYK010000083.1:0-23268 GCA_036377415.1 Solirubrobacterales bacterium | reverse complement strand
AGCTCCTCGACCTGATCCCGGGTGAGCTGGACCGAGAAGTGGTCGCCGTCCGACAGGGTCAGCTCCACCCGAACCTCGAACCCCAGGTGGACGACCCGGTCGACCATCGCCTCGATCGTCTGCCCGTTCGGCTCGTGGCGGACCTCGACGTCGTGCGGTCGCACCCAGGCATCGCCGAGCTTGTGCGCCGGCCCGACGAAGCTCATCACGAACTCCGAGGCGGGGTTCTCGTACAGGTCCCTTGGCCCACCGGACTGCTCGACCCTCCCGTCGTTCATCACGACGATCTGCTCCGCGACGTCCATCGCCTCCTCCTGGTCGTGGGTGACGAAGATCGTCGTCACGTGAACCTCGTCGTGAAGGCGCCGCAGCCAGATCCGCAGCTCGTTGCGGACCTTCGCATCGAGCGCTCCGAAAGGCTCGTCGAGCAGCAGGACCCGCGGCTCGACCGCAAGCGCCCTGGCAAGCGCCATCCGCTGGCGCTGGCCGCCGGAGAGCTGGTTCGGGTAGCGCCGCTCGAAGCCGCGCAGGTGGACGAGGTCGATCAGCTTTCCGACCCGCTCGCGGATCGTGCCCGTCCCCTCGCCCTGAATCCGCAGGCCGAAGGCGATGTTGTCGAAGACGGTCATGTGCTTGAAGGCGGCGTAGTGCTGGAAGACGAAGCCGACGTTGCGGTCCTGGACGCGGACCGCGGTCGTGTCCTCGCCGGAGATCACGACCATTCCGTCGTCGGGCTGCTCGAGGCCGGCGATCACCCGCAGCAGGGTCGACTTGCCGCTGCCCGACGGCCCGAGGAGAGCCGTGAGGCCCCCGCTCGGGACATTGATCGAAACGTCGTCGAGGGCGACGAAGTCCCCGAAACGCTTGGTCACGTTCCTCAATGCGATGCCCTTGTCGGTGCTCATCTCAGGTCTCCTTTGCGGGTTCGGCGATCGCCTGGAGGCCCGGCTCGTGCAACTCGTCCGGGTCCCTCCTCAGCAGGTTCATTGACACGAGGACGACGATCGCCAGAAGCGCGAGCACGATCGCCGCGGCGTAGGCCCCCGCCAGGTTGAAGTTGGTGTACTCGTTCTCGACGAACAGCGGGAGCGTCTCGGTCTGCCCGGAGATCTTTCCCGAGACGACCGCGACCGCTCCGTACTCGCCGAGTGCGCGGGCGGTTGCGAGGATCACCCCGTAGGTGACCCCCCACCGAATCGAGGGAAGGGTCACCCTCCAGAACGTCTGCCAGCCCGAGGCACCAAGGGTCTCGGCGGCCTGCTCCTGATCGGTCCCGATCTCCTGCAGCACCGGCTGCACCTCCCGGACGACGAACGGGAGCGAGACGAACACCGTCGCCAGGATCAGTCCCGGCGTCGAGAAGATCACCTGGATGCCCGCGTCGGCGAGCGGGCCGCCAAACCATCCGTCCTTGCCCCAGACGAGGAAGAGGGCGAGCCCGATCACGACCGGGGAGACGGCGAAGGGGAGATCGATCAGGGAATTGATCAGACCCCGTCCCGGGAACCGCTGCCGCACCAGCACCAGGGCGCAGAGCACACCGAAGACGGTGTTGAGCGGGACCGCTATCCCGACGCAGAGCACCGTCAGCCAGAAGGCGTGGAGGCCGTCGGGGCTGGTGACGGCCTCAACCGGCGGCCCGAGCCCGTCCTCGAACGTCTTGACGAAGATCATCACCAGCGGGATCGCCAACAGCAGCGCCAGGTAGGTGAGCGCGAGGGCGCGCATGCCGTAGCGCGCAATCGGACTAGGCTCGCTCATGACGGCTCCTCCAGCGCCCGAACAGGTTGAGAAGGAAGAGGACGAGGACCGAGATGAAGAGCAGCAGGACAGCCACCGCCGCGGCCGCGGTGGTGTTGTCGCTCTCGATCCGGCCGAAGATGTAGACGGAGGCGACCTGGGTGTCGAAGGGAATGTTCCCCGTGATCAGGACCAGCGAGCCGAACTCCCCGATCGCGCGGGCGAACGCCAGCGCGCAGCCGGCGATGATCGCCGGGGTCAGGTTGGGGAGGACGATGCTGCGGAAGATCCGGGAGTTCTTGGCACCGAGCGAGGCGGCGGCCTCCTCCATCTCCTCGTCGAGCTCGATCAGGACCGGTTGAACGGCCCGGACGACGAAGGGAAGGGTGACGAACAGCAGCGCCACACCGACCGCGACCTTGGTGTAGGTGATGTTGATCCCGAGCGGGCTGTCCTGCCCGTAGAGGGCGAGCAGGGTGAGTCCCGCAACGATCGTCGGCAGCGCGAACGGGAGGTCGATGATCGAGTTGACGAAGCGCTTCCCCCGGAACTCGTCTCGGACCAGCACCCAGGCGAGCAGGGTGCCGAAGATCGCGTTGACGACGACGATGATCAGCGAGGTGATCACGGTCAGCTTGATCGCGGAGACGGCCTCGGGCTCCGAGATCGCGTTCCAGAACGCGGTCACCCCCTCCTCGGTGGAGCGAAGCACGACCGCCGCCAGCGGGATCAGGACGATCACGCTGAGCCAGGTCATGACGATGCCGCGGGTGAGCACCTCCCCGCCGAAGGGGGGCGTGAGGCCCACCTTCGGCGGGGTGGCAACCGCTGTGTCGGTCGGGGGCGTCATTTGTTGCTCTTCGATTCCTACTCGAGCGGGGCGCCCTGGTCGCGCAGGATCTGCGTGACCTTGCCCGTCTCGTCGTCGAAGAACTCATCGTCCGCCGCGGCCCAGCCACCGAAGTCGGCGATCGTGAACAGGCCGGGGACCTCCGGGAACTTGTCGGCGTTCCGCTGCAGGACCGACTCGGTCACCGGGCGATATCCGTAGTCGGCGAAGATCTGCTGGCCCTCATCCGTGAGGATGAAGTCGAGCAGCGCCTGCGCCGCCTTCGGGTCCTTGGCCTCTTCGGTGACGGCCCCGGGGTTCTCGATCAGGATCGTCTGCTCGGGTATCACGTACTCGAGCTCGATCCCCTCGTCCTGGGCCTGAATCGCCTCGTTCTCGTAGCCGATCAGGACGTCGCCCTTGCCGCTGGAGAACGTCTGCAGCGAATCGCGGGCGCTGTCGTCGAGGACAGAGGTCTGCTCGAGAATCGTGCCCACGAACGCGAGCGCCTCCTCGGGCGACTTGCCCTGGTTGACCTGCGATCCGTATGCGGCCATGATGTTCCACTTCGCGCCGCCAGAGGTCGCGGGGTTGGGAGTGATCACCTCGGCGTCGCTGGAGACGATGTCCTCCCAGGTCTGGATGTCCTTCGGGTTGCCCGGGCGCACTGAGAGGGTGACCACCGAGCTGCTGATGATTCCCTTGCTCGGGCCCGAGTTCCAAGCGCTATCGACCAGGCCGGCATCGACCAGTGCGAGCATGTCGGGCTCCAGCGAGAAGTCGACGAAGTCGGCGGGCTGGCCCGCTTCGACCGCGCGTCGCTGATCGCCGGAGGCGCCGAACGAGGTCGAGACATCAACGCCGTCTCCCCCCGAGGTCTCCTGGAAGGCGGGGATGATCCCCTCCTCAAAGGCCTGCTGCGGCGTCGAGTATGCGACCAGGTCAATCGACCCGCCGCCACCGCCGTCCGCGTCGGCACCACCGCACGCCGCGATCCCGAGCGTCGCTGCAAGAGCGATCCCCGCGATCCCAAGCCGGGCGGCCAGTCGACCCCCTCGTCGATTGTTGTTCCGCTTGCTCATGTACTTACCCTTTTGGCCTTTCCTGATTGAGTTAGTTGACAAAGCGAGCGGGCAGGCTAGCACAATCTCCAGTTTTTGAATGGACAATCTGGGAAACGGGTCGATTAGGCAGGGCGCACGCGGGAAGTAATCCGGGGTTCCTAAGCGATCACTCGCTCTCGCTCTTCTTCCTGGCGATCTTCCTTGCGTCGCTGGTAGGGCAAGCGATCGCCGGCCACATCCTCCACAACGAGGAGGCCCTGGCCCACCAGGGAGAGGAGATGTCCTTCTGGCGCTACCTCGTCTCCTCGGACTTCGGCAATGCGGTGATGGAGAACTGGCAGTCGGAGTACCTCCAGTTCATGCTCTTCATGCTCGCCACGATCTGGCTGATCGAGCGGGGCTCACCGGAGTCGAAGGAGCCCGGCAAGGAGGGCATGGAGAGCGACCAGAAGCAGAAGGTCGGCGGGCACGCGGAGCAGGACTCGCCGGCGTGGGCGAAGCCCAGGGGGATCAAGACCTTCGTCTACTCGAACTCGCTGCTGATCGTGATGTCGATCATCTTCCTCGGCTCGTGGTTCGCGCAGTCGGTCACCGGTTGGACCGAGTTCAACGCCGAGCAGACCGATCACGGTGAGCAGACGCTCTCCTGGCTGAGCTACATCGGGTCCGCGAACTTCTGGGAAGCCACCCTCCAGAACTGGCAGTCGGAGTTCCTCGCGGTCGGATCGTTCGTCGCGATCACGGTGTTCCTCCGCCAGCGCGGCTCCCCGGAGTCGAAGCCGGTTGGCGCCCCCCACGAAGCCACCGGCGTCGAGGGGTAGCGATCAGCGCTTCCTCCTTTCCACGGCTTCCACCAGCTGGCGCTTGTTCATCTTCGAGCGGCCCTTGATCCCAAGGTCCTTCGCCTCTCCGTAGAGCTGGTCGTACGTGCGGCCACCGGCGCCGTGGCCCGAGCGCAGGCCGCCACGGCGGTGCGAAGAGATGTCGCGAAGGGAAGCCTCGGACGCCTCTCGGGACTCACCCGCGCGCGCCCTTTCCTTGTTGACGGTCCGGGCGGCGATCTCCTCGGCGCGATCCTCGGATCGGCCCTCCTCGAGCTGGCTCTCCTTGACGTGCTCGTACATCCTGGCCCACTTCGAGCCCTTCTTCACTCCGCGCGGTGGCATCGCTGCCTCCCTTCGTCTCTCCCCGCTCGGTTACCCGACCGTCAGCGCTCAAACCGGGCTCCGTCCGGGAGCCGACCGGGTCCTCCTCGTGGCGCAGCAGCTCAGGAGCGGAGTTCAGGGCTGAATAGCCGGGGTCAGAAGAGGGACGTCTGGGCAGGTTTCGGGGCGGCTGACGCACTCCGGCGCGCCCTCCGCTGCTCGGCAAGCTGGTCGCGGCGGCGGTAGCGGGGGTCACGGGATCGGTTCGGCGCACGAACGAGAGAGCCGATCCGCTTGCGCTCGGCCGTCGGGGCGTAGGCGCCGCGCGCGTAGAGTTCGTCATAGCGCGGGACCAGGTCCGGTCTGGCAGCCGAGAGCCAGGACATGAAGACCTCCTTCACGCCCGGTCGCAGGTGGAGCGCGATTCCGTTGACGAAGGTCGCGCCCGCCTCCTCGGCCAGCGAGACGATCTCGTCGACCAGCTCAGACGAATCGTTGATTCCCGGCATCAGCGGCGCCACCAGGACGCCCGAGGGAATGCCGGCCTGATTGAACTTCGCGACGGCCTCGAGCCGCTTGCGCGGGTGCGGCGTATGCGGCTCGGTCTCCCGCCAGATCCTCTCGTCGAGGGTCGGGACGGAGAAGTTCACACTGACGTCGGCGACCTCCGCCAGCTCCAGGAAGAGATCGAGGTCGCGTGCCGCGAGCGACGACTTGGTGAGAACCGATACCGGCGTCTCCGCGTCTCGAAGCGCCTCCAGGATCGCCGGCATGAGCTCATATCTGCCTTCGGCCCACTGGTAGGGGTCAGTGTTGGTCCCGATCGCGACCAGCTCCCGCTTCCAGCTCGGACGGCTGAGCTCCGCCCGGAGCAGCTCCGGGACGTTCACCTTGACGACGATCTCGCGCTCGAAGTCCCGGCCGGCGTTCAGGTCGAGGTAGGTGTGCGTGTTACGGGCGAAGCAGTAAACACATGCATGGGCACAGCCTCGGAACGCGTTGACGGTCCAGTTGAACGGCAGGTACGTGCCGGGGACCCTGTTCAGGGCGGACTTGGCGCGCACCTCGTGGAAGTTGATCCCGAGTGCCTCGGGAGCATCGAACGTCCGAACGCGCTCGACCTCCAGTCCGGGCAGGCTGAGATCGCGGTCCCGCTCGACTCTCTGCTCGTCCCATCGCATCCGAAATCTCCACCCTGCGTGAATCGGTTACGAACAGATGTTCGCATACCGGTCAAGCCGACTGCCCGATTGAACGGCGGGTAGGACAATTTCGTGAGCCAGCTCCCCCTCACCGGCGAAGAGACCAGCGGAGCCGACGCGCTGATTCCGGAGCGAGCGTCGCTGAAGTCTCTCCGCGAGGCCGCGGCGGCGTGCCGAGCCTGTCCGCTGTGGAAGACGGGGACCCAAACGGTCTTCGGGGAGGGGCTCAAGCGCGCCCGGCTGATGCTGATCGGCGAGCAGCCGGGCGATCGCGAGGATCGGGAGGGTCATCCGTTCGTCGGTCCGGCCGGCCGGGTTCTCGACCAGGCGCTCGAAGAAGCCGGGATCGAGCGCGACGACGCCTACGTCACCAACGTGGTCAAGCACTTCAAGTGGACGCCAAAGGGCAAGAGGCGGATCCACCAGGCGCCCCGGGCGGAGGAGATCAAGGCGTGCGCGCCGTGGCTGGAGGCGGAGCTCGACGTCGTCGACCCCGAGCTGCTGGTATGCCTCGGGGCGACCGCGGTGAGGGCGGTGATCGGCTCGAAGGCGTGGGTGATGAAGGACCACGGCGAGTTCCTCGAGTCGAGGCTGGGCCGGACCGCGGTACCAACGCTCCACCCCTCTGCGGTGCTGCGGGCCGACGACGATGACCGCGCCGAGGCGATGGCGATGCTGACCGCCGATCTCGCCGGGGTGCGGGAACATCTCGATGCCTGACTCGCATCACCGTGGTGAACCAGAAACCGAAACTTCATCCGGCCGAGCACCGCGCCTACCGGGAGCTCCACGCGTCCTGCCGGCAGCTGATCCACAGGTGGCGGCGCCTCTCACCGGCTTTGGAGGGAACTCCAGTCGGCGCGAGCCTGCAGCGCGGGGTCGCCGAGACGCAGCGGCTCCTGAACGCGCTGGAACCGCGCACCGCCGCCTATGGACTCCACGGAAGGCCGATGGCGCAGGGGGTGGGCGCGAGGATCGCGGACGCGCGAACCGCGATCGCCGACCGGGGCGCCGATACCGGCCTCGTCGTGCGCTTCGCGGTCCTCGACATCGAGCATCTGACGACCCTGCTGCGCCAGCTCGCCGAGCTCGCCCGAACCCGAGACGATCGCGATCTGGCCGGCTTCTGCGAGCACTGGGCCGACCGGCTCGAGTCCGAGCTCGGGTCGGTGCGGGAGGGCGCGGTCGAGCTGGGAGCGGATCCGGAACGGGCGGCGGCGCCTCTGGACGACTCACTCATGAGTCGCTCCGCTCACCGAATCGGGTGGCTGATCGGATCCGCCGGCGAGGCGGTCGATCGAGTCGTTGGCCGCCGCCGCGGCTAGGCGAGCTCGGGCTTCCCCTCCACTGGCGTCGACGCCTCGGCGTGAAGGCGCCGCGGGATCCGGCCGGCGCGCCGTGCCGCCCAGCCCGCCTCGACCGCAGAGCGCATCGCCGCCGCCATCCCGGCGGGGTCCTCGGCGCGCGAGACTGAGCTTGCCAGCAGGACGGCGTCGCAGCCGAGCTCCATCGCGAGCGCCGCGTCCGAGGCCGTCCCGATCCCGGCGTCGAGGATCACCGGCACGGTCGCCCGCTCGGCGATGATCTGGACGTTGTAGGGATTGCGGATCCCCATCCCCGACCCGATCGGCGAGCCGAGCGGCATCACCGCCGCACATCCCGCCTCCTCGAGCCGCCGGGCGAGGATCGGGTCGTCGTTGGTGTACGGAAGCACCGTGAATCCGTCGTCGACCAGGGTCTCTGCCGCATCGACCAGCTCCACGGCATCGGGGAAAAGGGTGCGGTCGTCGCCGATCACCTCAAGCTTCACCCAGTCGGTCTCGAACGCCTCCCGGGCGAGCCGCGCCGTACGGACCGCGTCGCGGGCGGTGTAGCAGCCGGCGGTATTCGGGAGCGCGAACAACCGGAGCCGCCGGATCACGTCGAGAACGGAGCCCTCCCCGTCGGGATCGACGCGCCGGAGGGCCACCGTCACGATTTCGGTTCCGGACGCGATCAGCGCCTCCTCCATCTGCTCGAGCGAGCGAAAGCCACCGGTCCCCACGATCAGCCGTGATCCCCAGGTTCTGTCACCGAGCTCGAAACCGTCCTCGGCGCCGCCCTGAATCGCGGCGAGCACCTCGATCCGCTGGCCCTCGGCGAGGGCGGTCCGATCCCACTCGCTGCGCGGAACGACCTCGCCGTCCACAGCGACCGCGACGCCGCGTCGATCCGAGAATGCGCCGGACGCCTCGATTGCGGCCGCGACGGTGGCGCCGTCCGCGAGATTCACCCGCCTGCCGTTCAGCTCGACTGTCATCGGACCTCCGTCCGGGTCGCCGCGGGGCGGCCGAACCTGCGCGGTGAGAACGGCTCCAGATCCGCGCGAGGCTTCTCACCGGCGAGGAGCGCCGCGACGGACTCGGCAGTGATCGGGGCCTGCAGCACCCCGTTTCGGTGATGGCCCGTGGCGATCAGCAACCCCTCGGTTGCGCTCCAGCCGATCAGGGGTGCGTTGTCGGGGGTCCCCGGACGCAGACCGGCACCGGTCTCGAGCAGCTCCAGCTCGGCGATCTCCGGGATCAGCCGGTAGGCCTCTCGGAGAAGCTCATGGACGCCTCCGGCCGTCACCGTCAGGTCGAACCCGCGCTCGTCCATCGTCGCTCCGACGATCAGCCTGCCGTCGGCCCTCGGCACCATGTAGACGCGCTCCCCCGCGACGATCCGCTTGCAGACAGGATCGGCCGCGAGACCACGAAGCGAGACGATCTCGCCCTTGACGGGGCGCACCGGCGGCCTCGACTCCTCGGGCACCCAGTCGCACCGGCCGGACCAGGAGCCCGCGCAGAGGACGACGACGCGGGCACCGAAGCTCCGACCGTCCGCCGTCCTCACCCGCCAGCCGCCCTCGAGGGAATCGGTCGCGATCACCTCCGCTCCGGAATGAACGGGAACCGCTCGCCGGTCGAGCGCGGAGAGCAGCGCCGCCGTCAGCCGCCTCGGGTCGACGCTCGCCTCGCCGGGAACGTGGGCGCCGCCCCGAACGGCCGTCGCCAGCCCGGGCTCGAGCACCCTGCACCCGCGCGCCGGCAGCCATTCGGACTCGAGCCCAAGGGATCGATGAAACTCGTAGCGCCGCCGAAGGTCCTCGGCCTCGTCCCGGTCGAGCGCGACATGCAGGGCTCCCCCCGGCAAGAACTGCACCTGAAGATCGGCGTCCCGCTCCAGCGCCTTCGCGAAGCGAGGCCAGAGGTCCAGCGAGTCCCGGTTGAGGGTGAGCAGGCTCTCCTCGCCCCACGACGCCTCGCCGACCGGTGCGAGCATTCCCGCGGCGACGCCGGTCGCCCCGGCCGCAGGATGGTCGCGTTCGAGGACGCAGACGGCCGCGCCGCGGCGCACGCAGCTCCACGCGGATGCGAGGCCGATCACACCGGCTCCGACGAATACCGCGTCGTAGTTGACTTTCTCCGTTGCCATTGCCGCTTTCGTGAGGGCGCTTCGCAGGAGCTCGCCGATTCATAAGGGGCTCAGCGCTTCCAACCTCCCTGCGCCGGCATTACCCGGATCAGGTTCTGACGGTCGGCGGCGCGGAAAGCCGCCCTCTCAGCCCTTGGTGGGCTCCCGTTGCTCCATCAATCGTAGTGTGCGAGGGGGCTCCGTTGGTGCCAGGGGGCTCCGTCAGTGCGAGGGGGCTCCGTCAGGAGCCACCCGTTAGGAGAGGGAGGAGCGACCCGTCTGATGACGGTCTACGCTTGCTCCGAAGTGACCGACGCTGCGCCCGGCACGACCCATCTGGCGCCACCCGAGGCGATCGGGGAGCTGCGTCGACAGCGTCTGCGCTGGGCTCGGCTGTATTTCGTCTGCGACGCCCGTCCTCATGGGGAGGACCCGGAGCGGCTGCTGGGAGCGGCGCATTCAGGCGGCGTCGGAATGGTCGAGCTGCGCGAGCGCGAGACCCCGCGCAACGTGATCGAGCGGTCCGGTCAGACGTTCCGCCGAATCGCGGACACCTACGGCGCGCTCTTCATCGTCAACGACGATCCTCATCTCGCTCGCGAGCTGCACGCCGACGGGGTTCACGTGGGGCAGGACGACATCGATCCGGCCGAGGCCCGCCGGGTTCTCGGTCCCGACGCGATCATCGGCGTCTCGACCCACTCGCGCGATCAGATCGAGGCCGCTGCGAGGACCACCGTCGACTACATCAGCGTCGGCCCGATCTGGGAGACGCCGACGAAGGAGGGTCGGCCGGCGACAGGCCTCGAGCTGATCAGAACGGCGGCGGAGATCGCGGCCGTCCCCTGGTTCGCGATCGGCGGAATCGATACCGGGAACGTCGCGGAGGTGACCGCCGCGGGCGCTGAGCGGATCTGCGTGGTCAGGGCGATCCGCGACGCCGAGGACCCACGCGCCGCGGCGAGCGCCCTGTTCGACGCGGTCGATCCGGCCGCGCGCGAGGGGCGGTCGGGAACTGCCGACTAGATGACGGGCAGCCGCGAGCGAAGGCGCGTCGAGCGCCGCAAGCGAAAGCGCCGCTCGACGGAGCGAACGGCGACGCCGGAAAGCGAGCGGGCGACGGTGGAGGGGACGCCCACCGCGACGCCGGAGGAGAGCTTCCCGGAGAGGATGGCTCGGCGCTCGGAGGAGCGCAACGCCGCGGCCAGGGCGAAGCTCGTGCCGCTCGACCGGGGCGAGCGGCCCACTGCAGTGACGGTCGCGGCGGTGATCTCGGTCCTCCTCGCCGTCGCGATCACCGTCCAGGCGGTGCTGGCGGCGGCCGGCGTGGACGCCGCGGGGGCTGACACGAACGCCGCCCCGCTCTTCCTGTTCGCGGTGATCCTCTGGGTGATGACCTACGGGCTCTGGAGGGCGCGCTACTGGGCCGTCCTCGGCTTCCAGACGCTGCTGCTGTTGATGCTGCTCGCGAGCGCCCTCGGCCTCGTCCTGGTCTCCACCGTCCTCGAGGCCCTCGGGACCACTGCGCTGATCCTCGGCTCGGGGGTCCTCTTCTACTTCCTGATCCGGGCGATGGCCCGGATCCAGATGCCGCGCCCGCCCGGGGCCGAGTAGATGCGAGGGCGCGCGTATGCGCGACCGTTTGAGCGCGAAGCCGATAAATCCCCTCCTATAGAGTCGAAGCGATGGCCGACTACGACGTGATCGTGATCGGAGGGGGCCCAGGGGGCTACGTGGCCGCGATCCGCGCCGCCCAGCTCGGCCAGAAGACGGCCGTCGTGGAGCGCGACAAGGCCGGCGGCCGTTGCCTCAACTACGCCTGCATTCCGGCGAAGACGGTTCTCCACACGGCGGAGGTGTTCGCCGAGGTAACCGAGCAGGGAGCTGACCTGGGGGTGAAGTCGACCGGCGTCTCGATCGACTGGAAGGCGTTGCAGGCGCGCCGGGAGAAGGTCTCGAAGACCCTCGTGGAAGGCGTCGAGATGCTCTGGAAGAAGAACAAGGTCGACTTCGTCCACGGCGATGCCTCGCTGGTCGGCGGAGGCAAGGTGAAGGTCGGCTCCGACACCCACCAGGCGAAGGCGATCCTGCTCGCGACGGGCTCGGTCGCGATGCCGATCCCGGCCGTGGACTTCTCGGACCGGGTGATCGACACCTGGGGCGCCTGGTCGCTCTCCTCGATGCCCAAGGCGCTGGTGGTCGCGGGGGCGGGGGCGTCGGGCTCGGAGATCGCCTCGGGATACGCCCGGATGGGCGTCGAGGTGACCCTGGTCGAGATGCTCGATCAGGTGCTGCCGCTGGAGGACAAGGACATGGCGAGGGTGGTCGAGCGCCAGTTCAAGAAGGACGGGATCGAGGTGATGCTCGGCACGAAGGTCGAGGGCGTGGAGGAGCAGAAGTCTGGAGTGAAGGTGAAGGCGGGCGAGAAGGAGCTGAAGGCCGACTACCTCGTGATCGCGGGAGGGCGCAAGCCCGACACCGAGACGCTCGAGGTCGAAGCGGCCGGGGTGAAGACGGGCGAGCGCGGCCTGATCGAGGTCGACGAGTACCAGCGGACCTCCGCGGAGGGCGTCATGGCGATCGGCGACCTCGTCCGCGGTCCGGCGCTCGCCCACAAGGCGATGGAGGAGGGCGTGGTCGCCGCGGAGGTCGCCGCCGGCACCGAGACGCATGCGGTGAACGTCGACCTCGTCCCGGGGGCGACGTTCTGCCACCCCCAGGTCGCGAGCGTAGGGATGACCGAGGAGCAGGCGAAGGAGACCGGCCGACAGATCAAGGTCGGCAAGTTCAAGCTCGGTGGGGTCGGCGCTTCGGTGATCTACGACGACAGAGCCGGGATGGTGAAGATCGTCGGCGATCCCGAGTACGGCGAGATCCTCGGCGCCCATGTCGTCGGCAACCGGGCGTGCGACATGATCAGCGAGTTCGTCGACACGATGGCCCTGGAGGGCGGCTACCCGGAGCTTGGGCGGATCGTCCATCCCCACCCCACGATGTCGGAAGCGGTGCTGGATGCGGCCCGCGCGGTGGACGGCTGGGCCACTCACGCTTGAGGGCGACCTTCTACTACGACTTCAGCTCGCCGTACTCCTACCTTGCTGCGGAGCGGATCAGCGGCGTCTTCGCCGAGGCCGGGATCGAGCAGCCGGAGTGGCAGCCGATCTCGTTCGGGCACGTCCTGAAGGAGGCCGGCCGGCGCCCGTGGTCCTACGAGGACGACAAAAGCGCCGACCTCGCGGAGATTCAGCGGCGCGCGAGCGAGCGGGGGCTTCCCGAGGTCCGATATCCGGACGGGTGGCCGATCCAGAACTACAGTCTCAACCCGGTGCGGGCGGCGATCTACGCGAAGGAGTCGGGGCGGGTCGTGTCCTTCTCGCTCGCCTGCTTCCGGCAGGTCTTCGCCGCCGGCCGCGACATGAGTGAGATAGACAACGTCCTGGTGGCCGCGGCGGCCTGCGAGCTTCATCCGAGCGCCGTGCTGAAGGGGATCGAGACGCAGTCGGTCAAGGATCGGCTCCGAGCGGCAACCGACGAGGCACTTCGGCTCGGCCTGGTCGGGATCCCAACCGTCGCCGTCGGGGACGAGCTCTTCTGGGGCGACGATCGACTCGAGGAAGTCGTCGAGGCGATCAAGGCTGCAACCTGACCCCGTCATCCGGGGGGGCAATCACCCGCCGTGGGCTCTGGCGGCGGGTAGGCTGAGGAGAAGTGGCGCAGAGCAAGACGGCCGACTCGAAGAAGCCCAAGCGCGGGAACCGCTCCGCCGCGCCTGCGAAGAACCAGGACGGCGCGGCCCAGAAGCTGAAGCTGCCGGACGAGGCGACCTGCAGGGAGTTGCTCAGCATGATGGTCCTGATCCGCCGGTTCGAGGAGGAGGCGGGCCGGCAGTACCAGCGGGCAAAGGCCGGCGGCTTCCTCCACCTCGCGATCGGAGAGGAGGCGACGATCGTCGGCACGAACTCGGTGATGCGCGATGACGACTACCTGATCGGGACCTACCGGACCCACGGGCATGCGATCGCGCGCGGCTCGCACCCCAACAACGTGATGGCGGAGCTCTTCGGCCGCGTCGGCGGAACCTCCGGGGGGCGGGGCGGCTCGATGCACATCTTCGACCTCGAGCACCGGTTCATGGGCGGCTACGGGATCGTCGGGGGAAACCTGCCCCTTGCCGCCGGGCTCGCGCTGAGCTCCGACTACCGGGGGACCGATGAGGTCACGGTCTGCATGTTCGGCGACGGTGCCTCGAACAGCGGGAACTTCGGGGAGACGATGAACCTCGCGGCGCTCTGGAGCCTGCCGGTGGTGTTCCTGGTCGAGAACAACCTCTATGGAATGGGCACTGCGCTCGAGCGCCACTCGGCGGTCACGGACCTCTCCCACAAGGCGGAGGGAATGGGCGTCCCGGGCGTGCGTGTCGACGGAATGGACGTGCTGGCGGTCCGCGAGACCGTCGCCGAGCACATCCGCCTCGCCCGCGAGGAGCGCAAACCGACCCTGGTCGAGGCGTTCACCTACCGCTACAGAGGGCACTCCGCCGCCGACCCGGAGGTCTACCGGGAGAAGAAGGAGGTCGAGGAGTGGCAGCGCAAGGATCCGATCGAGACCTTCGCCGCCCGGCTCGTCAAGGAGAAGGTGCTCTCCGAGGATGAGATCCAGGCGATCCGAGACCAGGCCGAGAGCACCGTGATGGAGGCGGTCGAGTCCGCCGACAAGTCACCCGAGCCGCCGCTCGACTCCCTCTACGACCACCTCTACGTGCTCGGCGATCAGATCCCCGGCTGGTATGGCGTCGACGAGCGCTCTCCGGACCCCCACCCCGCCGAGGAGGAGCGGAAGGCGGGAGAGCGTGCGCGCGAGCTCGCCGAGCGCGGTGCCGCGTACGCCGCGCCGGAGGCTCAGGCGATGCGGGAGGCCGAGGGCGACCGGCCGGACGCCCCGCCGGAGGATGTGCACTGATGGCCACCCTCCGGATGCGCGAGGCGCTGCGCGACGCGATGGCGGAGGAGATGCGTCGCGACGAGAGCGTCTTCGTCATGGGGGAGGACGTTGGCGTCTTCCAGGGCTCGTTCAAGGTGACGGAGGGGCTGCTCGACGAGTTCGGGGAGAAGCGGGTGCGGGATACACCGATCTCCGAGAACACGATCGTCGGCATGGGAGTCGGCGCCGCGATGGGGGGGCTCCGGCCGATCGTCGAGATCATGACCGTGAACTTCGCCCTGCTGGCGATGGACCAGATCGTCAATCACGCCGCCGCCATCCCCTACATGTTCGGCGGCCAGGTCCGGGTCCCGCTGGTGGTGCGGATGCCCGGAGGCGGCGGCCACCAGCTCGGTCCAACCCACTCCCACAGCTTCGAGGCGATGTTCCTGCAGATCCCCGGGCTGCTGGTCGCCTGCCCGTCCACACCCGCAGACGCCAAGGGGCTGCTGAAGGCCGCGATTCGCGACGACAACCCGGTGATCGTCATCGAGCACGAGACGCTCTACGGGTCGCGGGGCGAGGTCCCCGACAACGGCAACGGGATCGTCAACTTCGGGGAGGCCGCGATCCGCCGCGAGGGGACCGATGTGACGATCGTCGGGATCCTTCGGATGTCGGAGACCGCCCAGGCGGCGGCGCAGACTCTCGCGAACGAGCATGGTGTCGAGGCCGAGGTGATCGACCCGCGGACACTCCGCCCGCTCGACCTCGACACGATCCTGGGGTCGGTCCGGAAGACGAACCGCGCAGTGATCGTCGAGGAAGGGTGGCCCCACGGCGGGGTCGGCGCCAACCTCGCGGCGCTGATCCAGGGACAGGCGTTCGACGATCTGGACGCCCCGGTGGAGCGGGTCACGGGCGCCGACGTGCCGATGCCGTACTCGAAGCGGTTGGAGCAGGCGGCGATCCCGCACGCCGAGCACGTCGTCAGCGCGGCACTCCAGACGCTTGAGGGAACGACCTGATGGCGGAGATAGTGATGCCGCGCCTGTCCGACTCGATGGAAGAGGGAACCGTCCTCAAGTGGCTGAAGTCCGTCGGCGACGAGGTCGCCGTCGGCGAGGAGCTGGTCGAGATCGAGACGGACAAGGCGAACATGGTCTACGAGTCGGACCTCGGTGGAACGCTCGTCGAGATCGTCGCCCAGGAGGGCGACACGCTGCCGGTCGGGGATCCGATCGCGCGGGTCGGGGATGCCAGCGAGGTGACGGGTAATGGGGCGGGCGGGCCGGGAGCCGACGCCTCAGCACGCGGGGCCGGCGACGAGGCCGACGGGCAGGCCCAGAGCGCTGATAAGCCGGCTATCGAACGGCCGGAGCGCGCTTCGGCCTCACCCCCCGCCCCCCCGCCCGCGACCGCGGCACCAGCGGCAGCCGCTCCAGCCCCCTCTTCCCCAGCCCCGTCGGCCCCGGCGGCCGCCCCCGCCGCTGGTGACGGGCGCGTGAAGGCATCGCCGATCGCGAGACGGGTCGCGAAGGAACGCGGGCTCGATCTGCATGGGCTGAGCGGCTCCGGCCCAGGTGGGCGGATCGTGAAGGCGGACGTGGAGCGAGCGCTGGCATCCGGCGCCGCCGCGGCCCCGGCGGCCGAGGCACCCGCCGCCCCGCCACCACCTTCTGCTCCCCCGACCCTCGCCGCCGCGCCCGCCGGCCCGACACCCGGCGTGAGCGAGAGGCCGGAGACCGCCAAGGGCCGGGTCGAGGTGATCGAGCTCACGAGGCTCCAACGGACCGTCGCGCGCCGAATGGCCGAGTCGAAGGCGACCGCGCCCCACTTCTACCTCCAGGCCGAGTTCGACATGACCGCGGCGGTCGAGGGCCGGGCGAGGCTGAAGGAGATGGCGAAGGAGGGCGAGGCGGTCGCCACGTTCAACGACATGGTCGTGAAGGCCTGCGCGATCGCCCTGCGCGAGCACCCGAGGGCGAACGGCGCCTACCGCGACGGACGGATCGAGCTCTACTCGCGGGTCAACGTCGGGGTCGCCGTCGCCGCGCAGGACGCGCTCGTGGTGCCGACGGTCTTCGACGCCGACCTGAAGGGCCTCCGCCAGATCTCATCCGAGACCCGCGCGCTCGCCGCGAGGGTTCGCGACGGGTCGATCACCCCCCCGGAGCTCTCCGGTGGCACCTTCACGGTCTCCAACCTCGGCATGTACGGGATCTCCAACTTCCACGCCGTGATCAACTCCCCCCAGGCGGGCATCCTCGCCGTCGGCGAACTGAAGGCGAAGCCGGTGGTCACCGACTCGGGCGACATGGAGCCGCGCCAGATGATGGGCGTCACCCTGGCCTGCGATCACCGCATCCTCTACGGCGCCGACGGCGCTTTGTTCCTCAGGCGGATCAGGGAACTGCTCGAGGAGCCGCTCGGCCTCGCTCTGTAGCTCCCGCTCCCTCAGCCAACGAGGCTCTTCGGCACGCTCTCCAGCGCCTCGCGCGCGGCGGCGCGCCCGGCCTCCCTCGCCTGATCGAGCTGATGGAACTCGAGCAGTCCGACGCCCTCGCTTCGCGGGGTGATCGTCCAATCCGCATGCCGGCGAGCGCTCTCGGAAGTGTTTGAGCTCCCCAGAAGCAGCACCCGTGCCAGGGTCTCGCCCAGGCTGGGAGTTCTCAACTCGGCCTCGTCCGAGTCGGCTCCGGTGCGCGCGGCCCGCGGCGGGCGATCGACGCTCGCCTTGACGTCAACCGCGATCACAGGGCCCTCGCCGAGCGCGGCCATCTCGGCCACGGGGAGGTTGTCCACCAGCGATCCGTCGACCAGGATCCGCTGCCCGCGAACCTGCGCGGGGCCGAGCACCGGGATCGCGAAGCTGGACCCAACGGCGTCCCAGAGGCGGCCCCAGCGGTGGACGATCAGCTCGCCGCTGCGGAGCTCGGCGGCGCCGGCGAAGTAAGAGCGATCGAGCTCCTCGATCGAGGTCGTCCCGAAGGTCCGATCGAGCATCGCCCTGGCCCGGTCCCCCCGGATCAGCGAGAAGCGTGGCAGCGTGTAGTCGCCCAGCGGCCGCCTTCGAATCCATTCCTCGTAGCAGCGGGCATCGATCTCGTCGCCTCGCATTCCCGTCGCGAACATCCCGCCGATGAAGGCGCCCATGCTGACGCCGGCGACGCGATCGATCACGAGCCCGGCGGCCTCCAGCTCCTCGAGCACGCCGATGTGGGAGAAGGCGCGTGCGCCACCGCCGGAGAGCACGATCCCGATCGAGCGCCCGGCGAGGCGCCGGGCCATTCGCTGGATGTCGTCGTCGATGCTCGCGCGGTGAATCGCGTGCGTCTCTATCGGCTCGAGCGCCTCCGCCCAGCTCGAGAGCGCCCCGGAGCCCGGTTCCACCTCCCAGGCGACCAGATCGCAGCCGCGGAGCTCGGGACGGTCCATCCTCTCGGGCGGCTCGCCTCCGTGGCCGACGGCGATGATCCGGTCGGCCTGCTGCAGGCAGAACGCGGTCCAGGGGTCGGCCTCGCTCAGGGAGGCGGCGACCAGGACGAGCTGATCGTTCTCCGCCTCGGCGCGGTCGATCAGCGGTGCGAACGCCGCCACCGGATCGCTCTCGGTCGGCTCGGCCTCGCTGCCGTCGAGAATGTCCGCCCTGTCCCACCCGGCGAGCGCGTCGGCCAAACGACTGCCGAGCTCGGCCACTGGAGCGCCCTCGTCCAGAGCGACGAGGGCGATCGTCACGGGCACCGGCCGGGTCTGCGGAAGCACCCCCCGGCTGTCCCGCAGCTGAGCGCCGAGCGTTCTGGTAAGCGCGACCGAGACCTCCGGCTCCGCCGCGAGCAGGCGCTCGAACTCGGCGCGATCGATCGCGATCAGGTCGGTGTCGCGGGCGGCCCGCACCGAGGCCGAGCGCGGAGACTCCGTGAGCAGCGCGAGCTCGCCGAGCGCGGCGCCGCGACCGAGCACCCGGATCACGGCGCCGTCGCCGCCCTTCTCGGCCACTACCTCGAGCCGGCCCGCGCGGATCACGAAGAGCGCGTCGCCCTCCTCTCCCTGCCGGAAGAGCCACTCGCCGGCGGCCAGGTGCAGCGTGCGTGAGCGCTCGGCGATCTTCTCGCGGGCCTCCTGTGAGAGGCCGGCGAAGATCGGGGCCTGTGAGAGGAAGTCCGCGGCCGACTCCGGGCGCGGCTTCCCGGTCCTGCTCGGCGTCGTCGGACCGAAACGGATCGCGGTGGGGGCGGGGGCCCTGTCGGATTCCGGGGCGGCGCCCTCCCCCAGGACCATTCGGGCGGCCGAGCCGAGCGAGGGCGTCTGGCGGACGTCGTCCTCGGCCCGGATCCGCCGGACGCCGAGGCATCCGACGCCAGAGAGCAGGAGGCAGACCGCGGCGAATCCCCAGGCCCGGTCGAAGGCGCTCAACACGGACTCGGGATCGAGCGGATTCGCCGTGCCCAGGATCGCGATCACGACCGCGACGCCGAGCGCAGCGCCGACCTGGCGGGCGACCGAGTTGATCCCTGTCGCCGTTGCGAACGCCTCACCCGGCGCCGACGCGACCGCCACTCCGCTCAGGTTCGGGAAAAGGGTGCCGGCGCCGATGCCGAGAATGATCATCCCGGGTAGCCAGTCACTCATGTAGTCGGGCTGGAGGCTGACCCGCTCCACGAACCAGAGCACCCCGAGGCCCCAGATCAGGCCCCCCGCGACGAGCACCCAGCGATGGCCGAAGCGCTCCGCGAGTCGACTGGTGGGACCTGCGACCGCGACGGCGACGATCGGGCCCGGCGTGATCGCGAGACCCGCCTCGAGCACCGAGTACTCCCACACCTGGGTGAGGAAGAGGACGTGGGCCAGGGTGTACCCGTAAAAGCCGGCGGCGCCGGCGATCGTCATCGCGTTGGCGACCGAGAAGGTGCGGATGCGAAGCAGGCCGAGGTCGACGATCGGTGCGCGATGCCAGGTGCACCGCCAGACGAACACCGCCAGCGCCACCGCGGCGACCACGAATGCCGCGATCACCCCGGGGCTCGTCCATCCCCACTCGTCCCCCTGCACCACCGCGAGCACGAACGAAGCGATCGCGATCGAGAAGATCACGGCGCCGAGGAGGTCGGGGAGGCGGCGGCGACCGGGCTCCCGGCTTTCGACCAGGTGCTTCCTGGAGAGGATGTAGGCGGCGATCCCGACGGGCAGGTTGACGAGGAAGACGAGCCGCCAGCTCTCGGCCGCGACCAGCAGGCCCCCGAGCGACGGACCGATGCCGGCCGCCAGGGCCGCGACGGCGGCGAGCAGGGCGACGGCGTGAGCGCGGCGGTCGGCCGGGAACGCCTGCAGGACGAGCCCGAGCGAGGAGGGAACGATCAGGGTCGCGCCGAGCGCCTGAAGCACTCGAAAGGCGATCAGCATGTTGGCCGACGGAGCGATGGCGCAGAGCACCGATGCGAACGTGAAGAGAACGATCCCGAGCAGGAAGATCCGGCGGCGTCCGAGCAGGTCGGCCATCCGCCCCGCCGCGACCAGGAAGGCAGCGAAGACGATGTTGTAGGCGTTGAGAACCCATGAGAGCGCCGTGATGTCGGTCTCCGGGAACGACTCGCCGATGTCGGGGAAGGCGATGTTGACGATCGTCGCGTCGACGAAGGCCATGAACGTGCCCAACGAGGAGACGGCGAGCACGGTCGTGGGCGCCGGCGCCCGGCGGCGGGTCAGGGCTGCGCCGTCGCTGTCGGCACGTGCGCTCATCCGGTAACCCGCGACCGAGAGTCTTTCCCCGCCGGCACGAAGCGCCCGCCCGGGCGTGGGACCTCGTCCTGCCCGCCGGAGCCGCTCAGCCACGCCGGAGCACTTTCCAGGGCGCTTCGCGCCGCGGCGCGTCCGGCCTCGACCATCCGGTCGAGCTGCCGCCAATCGAGCATCCCGACACCCGCGACCTGAGGCTGGATCACGAGGTCGGCGTGGCAGCGGGCCGTCTCGGCGGTGTCGGCGCTGCCGACGGTGATCGTCCTGACGATGGTCTCGCCGAGGCGCGGAACCTCGGCCTCGGAGCCCGTCAGGTAGCGACGGATCGGTCTGCTCAGTCGCGCGATCCCCGGTCGCAACGCCTTCCTGAACTCGCCGCCGCCCACCCGCCCGGTGACGTCGACTGCGATCACCGGTCCCTCACCGGACCGCGCCATCGCTTCGACCGGAAGGTTGTCGAGAACGCCACCGTCCACCAGGAGCCTCCCGTCATCTGTGGCAACCGGCGGAAAGACACCGGGAATCGAGAGGCTCGCCAGGACCGCATCGGCCATCGGGCCGGTCCTGTGGACGACCGTCTCACGCTTCACCAGATCGCAGCTGACGCAGAAGTAGCGCGTGATCACCTCCTCGATCCGAGTGTCCTCGAGGAAGCCCTCGAGGAGCGCGCGGGACCGCGCACCGCGAATCATCGAGAACACCGGAAGGGTGTAGTCACCCGCCGGATTCACATCGATGAACCCGCGCCTGAACAGCTCATGGAGCTCCTCGGGCGTCCCCCTGCCGGAGGCGACCACGGCCCCGACGACCGACCCGAGGCTGACACCGCCGACCCGATCGATCGGGACCCCGGCCCGGCTCAGTTCCTCGATCACGCCCAGATGAGCGAAGGCGCGCGCTCCGCCCCCGGAAAGCACAATCCCGATCGCCCTGCCGGCGAGGCGGCGAGCCGTCAGATCAAGGCTCGGCTGCAGGTCGGAGCCATCGGGCAGCACCTGCACCTCACGAGGCCGAAGGGTCTCGAGCACATCCCCTCCGACCCGATCGGCGAGCACGACGAGCTCACAACCGATCAGTGCGTCGGGATGATCGAGCCACTCCCGGCTCGGGGTGCCGCGACTGAGCGCGAACACGGAATCCGCCTCTCGCACGCACAGATCCGTCCATTCCTCGCCCGGTCTCGCGGACTCGCCCAGCAGCACGACGTGGTCGTTCTCCTCCTCGGCGCGTTCGAGCCGCGAGATCATCCCGGCCGAGTCGAGGCCGGGTTCGGACACGAGCCTCGCGACGCTCCCGTGCCGTCCGAGGGAATCCACGAGCAGATCAGCGGCCTCCGCCACCGGGGCTCCCTCGTCGAGCGGCAGGGCGGCGATCGTCCTCGGCGGTTCAGTCGTGACCGCCGGGGTGCGACTCGCGGCGAGCTGCGCGCCCATCGCCCTCGTCAATCCAAGTGCGAAGCCCGGGGCGCCCGAGATCAGCTCCTCGAACTGCCTTCGGCCGAGCTCGAGCAGCTCGCTGTCACGCCGGGCTCGGACCGAGGCCGAACGCACCTCCTCGGTCAAGAGCGCAAGCTCCCCGAGGATCTCGCCCCGCCGCAGCACCCTGATCAGCGTCTCCGGCGGGCCCTCGGCGACGACCTCGAGACGCCCCGATCGGATCAGATAGAGGCTTTCGGCCGCTTCGCCCTCTCGTACGAGCCAGTCGCCCGCCCGCACCGAGACCAGGGTGAGTTCCGCGGCCAAACGGCCGAGCAGCTCCTCATCAAGACCGGAGAGCACGGGTACCCGCCGCAGGAACGCCGTTGTGCCGCTCGACGCCATCTTCCTCTTCCCTGGGGGTCGTTTCTCCTTTGCGTGCCTCCCCCCTGACCCGGACACTGAGCGCAACACATTACTTCGCCCGGATCGCGGGGGGGATCAGGGCTCGATCAGGCGACCGCGAGCAGGGCGGTGCCCCACAGGCAGAGCAGGTGCAAGCTCTGATCGACCGCCGCCAGTAACCCCTTCGAGACCGGCTCGGGACAGCCCTTCACCCGGAGCATGTACGCGTGCAGCAGGCGACCGTCGTCGATCACCAGATGGGGGAGGAAGATCACCGCGCCGAGACCGACCGCCGCGAGTGCGTCGGTCGAGTCGCCGATCCAGATCAGAGCCGGGACGAAACAGAGGGTGTAGACCGCGACGTGGGAGAAGAGGGCGGTCCGGGCACGGGCATCGCGACCGAGACCTCCGATCTTGTGCTCCGCCTGCCACTCCGTCTGCAGCAGGAAGTCACCGAGCAGGTGCGCGGCCCAGAAGACGATTGTGATCTCTGCCCATTCCATCGGTGCGGTGCCCAGTCCCGGGCTCCTATGGAGCGAGCGCGAGACTCCCCCTCGCCCATCAGTGGCGTTTCGTCTTGCTCCCCAGTTCGTCGCCCATCGTAGTCGCTGCCACACTGTGGGTGTGGACGAGGTTCTCGTCGTGCGCCGCGGGCAGGTCCCCTACGAGGAGTCCCACCGTTGGCAGAAGGAGCTCGAGGCCGCCCGCCAGGCGGCAGAGATCTCGGACGTGCTCCTGCTTCTCGAGCATCCGCCCGTCTACACGAAGGGCCGCCGCACCGAGCCCGGCGAGCTCGCGATGGGCGAGGACTGGTACCGAATGCAGGGGATCGAGGTCTGCGAGACGGATCGCGGCGGGCGGGTGACGTACCACGGACCCGGCCAGCTCGTCGGCTATCCGATCGTCTCGCTCAGGCCGTACGGCGACAGCGTCCACGACTATGTGCACAACCTCGAGCGGCTCATGATCGACTCGCTCGCCGCATACGAGATCCGAGCCGACGTGATCGAGGGACTGACCGGCGTCTGGGTGGGCGGAGGGCCCCCGGATGGCCGCAAGATCGGCTCGATCGGCGTGCACGTGAGCCGGGGGGTCACCACCCACGGCTTCGCGCTCAACATCAACAACGATCTGCAGCCTTTCGAGTGGGTCGTTCCCTGCGGGATCGACGGCGTCCGGATGACCTCCCTGTGCCGCGAGCTCGGCGCAGCCCAGGAGATGGACGCCTACATGGACGTGGTCGAGGAGCGGTTCGCCGAGATCTTCGAACGAGAGCTCGTGCGGGCGAACGCGGCCGAGCTCTTGGCGGCACCGCTACGGTAGAACGATGGCAGGCACAGCTCGGACACTCCACGTGACCCGGTCCCGGGCGAATCC
>DASUYK010000082.1:0-7455 GCA_036377415.1 Solirubrobacterales bacterium | reverse complement strand
CCCCGTGCGCACCACGATCGGCGTCGCCTCGCTGCCGAAGGGTGCCCTGGTCGAGATGGACGCGACCGTCCCGCTCCCCGCCGGTTCCGAGTGATGGAGCCGGCGGAGGAGGAGGTCTCGCTCGATCGGATTCGGCGGGCGCGCGAGGTGGTCGCGGACGTCGCGCGCGAGACGCCGTTGATCGAGTCCCGCTATCTCTCCCGGACCACCGGCGGGACCATCGCGCTCAAGGCCGAGAACCTGCAGCGCACGGGCTCGTTCAAGGTCCGCGGGGCCCTCAACAAGATCGCGTCACTGGGGCCGGACGTGAAGGGGGTGATCACGGCGAGCGCGGGCAACCACGGCCAGGCGGTCGCCTACGCGGCGCGAGCGCGTGGGCTCCGGGCGACGATCTTCATGCCCGAGCGCGCGGCGCTGGCAAAGATCGCGGCAGCGCGCGAGTCCGGCGCCGAGATCGTGCTCGGCGGCGACTCCGTCGAGGCCTGCCTCGGCCCAGCCCGCGAGCGGGGAGAGGCCGAGAACCTCGCCTTCATCCACCCCTACGACGATCCCGCGGTGATCGCCGGGCAGGGGACGATCGGGCTGGAGCTGCTCGAGCAGGTCCCCGATCTCGCGAAGGTCGTGATTCCGCTCGGCGGCGGCGGGCTCGCGTCCGGGATCGCGACTGCGATCTCGGAGAGCCGCGACGGGGTCGAGATCGTCGTCGTCCGCGCCCGCGCGGCGCTCGCCGACGGGATCGCGATGAAGCACCGCGGCGAGCTCACCGCTCCGATGCTCGACCGGCTCGTCGATCAGACCGTCGAGGTGGGCGAGGAGGAGATCGCAGAGGCGATCATGATGCTCCTCGAGCGGACCAAGCTGGTCGTCGAGGGTGCCGGCGCGGTCGGGGTGGCGGCGCTTCGGGGGAGGGTCGTCAAGCCGGCCGACGAGGGAACCACCGTCGCCGTCCTCTCCGGCGGGAACATCGACACCGGCGTGCTCGCCGACATCGCGCGGCACCACGAGACGACCAGAGGCCGACGGCTGCGCGTCTTCACCAAGATCAGCGACGAGCCTGGATCGCTCGCCGCGCTGCTCACCTGCCTGGGCGAGGGCGGAGCGAATCTGATCGACGTCGACCATGTCCGCGAGGGCGTCGGGCTTGCGGTCGGCGAGACGGGGGTGGAGCTGGTGATGGAGACGCGCGGCCCCGATCACGCCGAGCGACTGCTCCAGCTGATCTCCGAGAGCGGCTACTCGGCGCGGGTGCTCGACTGAGCGAGCGCCGGCTCGCCGGCGCCGTTACCGCCCTCCGACAGCTCGTAATCCGACAGGTCGAGGCGCCTCGTCCGGAGGCGATACTCGAGCGTGAACCCCGGCCAGTTGTTCGAGTCGCGCCCGTTCTCGTCGACGTACCAGTTGCTGCATCCGGTCTGCCACACCGAGGTCGAGAGGCGCTCCTGCATCTCGGCGTCGAACTCCTCCTGGACCTCAGGGCGGACCGAGAGCGTCGCGCCGCCTCGCCGGATCTTCCCCGCCGCGTCGACGATGTAGCGCATCTGGCTCTCCAGCTGGAAGATGATCGATCCGGAGCCGAGGTTGGTGTTCGGCCCGTACATGACGAACAGGTTCGGGAACCCGGCGACGGTCATCCCCAGGTAGGCCTCGGCCCCGTCCCGCCAGACCTCGTTCAACTCCACCCCGCCGACCCCCCGCAGCTCCATCGGCGCGAGGAAGCGGGTGCTCTCGAACCCGGTGGAGAGCACGACGACGTCCGTCGGCCGCTCGGTCCCGTCCTCGGCGACCACCCCGTGCTCGGTCAGCTCGCGAACCCCCTGGTGGACCAGCTCGACGTTCGGCCGCTCGAATGTCGGCAGGTAGTCGGACGAGATCAGCACCCGCTTGCAGCCGAGCACGTGGTCGGGCCGGAGCGCCCTGCGGAGCTCCGGGTCGGAGACCTGCCTCTCCAGGTGGTGCTCGAACGCCTTCACACCGAGCCGGCCCATCGGCTTGAACTGGTTGAAGGCCGCGACGAGGATCTCGTAGAGCAGCCACTCCTTGAAGCGGTGGAACAGGCGGGCCGGCGGGAAGCGGCGAAACAGGAACTTCTCCCAGCCTCGGAACGCGCGGTCCCCCTTCGGCAGGACATAGGGGGCCGACCGCTGGTAGACGTCGAGACGGCCGACCCGGCCGGCGATCGCGGGGACGATCTGAATCGTGCTCGCGCCGGTCCCGATCACCGCCACCCTCCTCCCTGTCAGCTCGACGTCGTGGTCCCAGTGGGCGGAGTGGAAGATCGATCCCCGGAATCGTTCCGCGTTGGGGATCCGGGTCGTCGCGGGCAGGCTGAGCTGACCGCACGCGGAGACCAGAACGTCCGCCTCGATCTCCTCCCCGGCGGTGGTCGTGACCCTCCAGCTGCGGCTCGACTCGTCGTAGTTGGCGCGAGCCACCTCCACCCCGAACCGCAGGTGCGGCGCCAGGCCGTAGTCCGCGACGCAGCGCTCGAGGTAGGAGAGGATCTCGGGCTGCGGCGAGTAACGCCTCGTCCAGCCCGGATTGGGCTCGAACGAGAACGAGTAGAGGTGGGAGGGAATGTCGCAGGTGGCGCCCGGATAGGTATTCGCCCTCCACACCCCGCCGACCCCGTCCGCCTTCTCGAGGATCTCGAACGATTCGATCCCCTCGCGCTTCAGGGACATCCCGAGGCCGACGCCGCCGAACCCCGCGCCGATGATCAGCACCCGCGGGGTCCATCCGGCGCCGTTCGAGGAGACCTGCGCCCCGCCGGCGGGGGAACCAAGCGGCCGCCCCGCCCAGATGTCGTCGAACGCGCCGCCGAGGTCGGCCACGGCCTGATCCGCCTCCCGCATAAGGCCCGCGGCGAGCTGGAAGTCGTGCCACATCCGAGGGAAGCGGGAATAGCGAACGTCGACCCCCGCGGCCCGGGCCCGCTCGACGACCCGGTCGGAGTCGCTCAGGAGGATGTCGTCGGTTCCCGCCTGCACGTAGGTCGGGGGTAGGCCGGTGAGGTCGGCATTCACCGGCGAGAGCTCCGGGTCGCTCGAATCGGTCGCCCCCCGGTAGAGATCGCCACCGCGAACGGCCCAGGGCCGGAGCAGGCCGGCGTCGCGGCGCCGGTTGATCCTGGTCGAGGGCCCGGAGCAGGTGAGGTCGAACAAGCCGTTGATCAGCACGAGCCCCGCGGGCATCGGCTCCCCCGCCTCGCGCAGCCGGGTGGCCAGGGCGAGCGTGAGCCCGCCGCCCGCGGAGTCGCCGGCGACCACGATCGACCCCGGCACGAGCCCGGAGGCGAGCAGCTCGCGGTAGGCGGCGAGCGCGTCCTCGAGCGCGGCGGGATGCTCGTGCTCGGGACCGAGGCGGTAGTCGAGCAGGTGAACGGGCGCGGAGGCGGCGGCCGCGATCTGCGCGGCGAACGAGCGGTGGGTGCGCGGGGAGCCGATCACGTAGGCGCCGCCGTGCAGGTAGAGGACGGCCCGGCGCCGGTCGGCCCCCTCCCCCTCGACCCGGGAGCAGGGGACGCCGCCGAGCCGGATGGAGCTCGCCCGGATCCCGCGCGGCGCACGGGTGATCCTCGCCGCCACCTCGGTCCAGGCGCGCTGAACGCGGACCGGGATCCAGGGCCGCTGGATCGAGCGCACGAGCAGCCTGGTGAGGAGCCTCACGACCGGCCGGGGCAGGTATCCGCTCACGGGTGATGAGAATAGGCTGTCCCGGATGCCGAGCCACGAGACGATCGACCTGACCAGGGACGGTCCGGCGGCGCGGATCCTGCTCAACCGGCCCGACGCGCTGAACGCCTGGAACGAGCGGTTCGGCCGCGATCTGCTCGATGCGATCGAGACCACCTCGGCGGACCAGTCGGTCCGCGCGGTGCTGATCATGGGCGCCGGACGCGGCTTCTCCTCCGGGGCCGACCTGAAGGAGCAGCGTAATGGGAGGGCGCGCGACAGCGCGACCCGTGAGATGTCTGGCGGACTCCCCGACCTGAGCCTGCGGCTGAAGGAGCTCTACCACCCGATCATCAGCGGGATCCGGGAGATGCCGAAGCCCGCTGTCGCGGCGGTCAACGGCCCGGCGGTCGGGATCGGATGCTCGCTCGCGCTCGCCTGCGACCTGATCCTCGCGGCCGAGTCGGCCTATTTCCTGCTCGCCTTCGTGAACATCGGCCTGGTTCCGGACGGCGGGTCGACCGCATTCCTCCCGGCCAGGGTCGGCTATGCGCGAGCGGCGGAGATGGCGATGCTCGGCGAGCGCGTCCCCGCCGATCAGGCGCTCGCGTGGGGGCTGGTGAACGGCGTCGTCCCGGACGGCGATCTCGAGTCCGCCGCCACCGAGCTGCTCGAGAGGCTCGCCGCCGGCCCGACCGCCTCCTACGCCGGCGCCAAGCGGCTCCTGAACCGGCGGATGTACACGGACCTCGCGGGACAGCTCGAGGCCGAGGCCGACCAGCAGCGCGACCAGGGCCACACGAAGGACTTCGTCGAGGGGGTCATGGCGTTCGTCGAGAAGCGCCCGCCGAACTTCACCGGCGCCTAGCCACGGCTAGCCTGCGGCTGAGATGCTCTTCCGTCAGATCCTCCATGAGGACCTGAGCTGCGCCTCCTACCTCGTCGGCGACGCCGGCGCCGGGGTCGCCGCGGTGGTCGATCCGCAGTGGTCGATCGAGCCCTATCTGCGGCTCGCGCGCCTGCACGGCGTCCGGATCGAGCACGTGCTCGAGACCCACAACCACGCCGACCACGTCTCGGGGCACGGCAGGCTGGCAGCGGCGACCGGGGCGACGATCCACGTCCACGACCTGGCCGAGGCGGAGTACCCGCACGAGGCGTTCGCCGATGGCTGGAAGCTCGAGCTCGGCGACGTCGAGATCGAGGCGCTTCACACCCCGGGCCATCGGCCGGAGCACACCGCGTTCCTGCTCCGCGCCCGCGATCGGGGCGGCGACCCCTGGGCGGTGCTGACCGGCGACTCCCTCTTCGTCGGCGACGTCGCCCGGCCGGACCTCGCGATCGAGAAGCGGGAGGGCGCCGCCGGCATCTACCACTCCCTGCACGAGCGGCTCCTCACCCTCCCCGACGAGGTCGAGGTCTGGCCCGGCCACCTCGGCGGATCCGCCTGTGGGAGCGCCGGGATCGACCACAAGTCGACCTCGACGATCGGATTCGAGCGGGAGCACAACCGGGCGCTTCGGTTCGGGAGCGAGAGCGAGTTCGTCGAGGACGCGGTCGCGACGCTCGGCGACCCCCCTCCCAACATCGAGCACATCGTCGCGCTCAACCGTGGCCCGCTTGTCGAGCAGATCGGAACTCCGGTCCCGCTCGCCCCGCACGCCGTCGAGGTCGGGATGGCCGAGGGCGCCCTCCTGGTCGATGCGAGGACCAACGATCAGTTCGATGAGGCTCACATCCCCGGCGCGATCAGCGCCAACGCCTACGAGACCGGCTTTGCGACCAAGGTCGCCAAGGTCGTCTCGCCCGACTCCGAGCTGATCGTCGTAGCCGCCTCCGACGGCTACGAGCTGGAGGCGGCGGAGCTGCTCGCCTCTGTCGGCCTGCGGGTGCGCGGCTACCTCGAGGGCGGGATGACCGCGTGGCGCTCGGAGGGGCGGCCGGTGGGGCGGATCGAGCTGATCGACACCGACCAGCTGGCCGAGCGGATGGAGCGGAACGGGGAGGTCGTGGTGCTCGATGTCCGCGACGCGGACGAGTACGCCGAGGGCCACATTCCCGGATCGATCCACATTCCCTTCGGGCAGCTCCCCGAGCGGCACGGCGAGCTGCCGCGCGACCGCGTGATCGCGGCGATCTGCAGCGGCGGCAAGCGGAGCGGACTTGCGGCATCGGTGCTCCAGCGGGTGGGCTTCGAGAAGATCCTCCACGTCGCCGAGGGCGGCGTCGGCACCTGGGAGCGGAACGGGCGCCCGATCGAGCGCGACTAGGGCGGGACACCGGCTAGGGTGCGCCGCGGTGTCGACGGACGATGTCGAACTCGTCAAGCGGGCATGGAGCGCCGTCCAGCGACGGGATCTCGGTTCCTTCCTCGAGCTGATCGATCCCGAGATCGTGTTCAACACGCTGATCGCCGAGGCCGAGGGCACGGTCTTCCGAGGCCACGCCGGGATCAGGGAGTGGTGGGAGGTCGTGGCGGGCTCGATGGGAGTCGTCCGCTTCGATGCCCAGGAGTTCCGCGACCTCGAAAACGGGGTGCTGACCAGGCTGGTGGCGATCGGGAACGTCGGCGGCGTCGACGTGCCCCAGTCGATGTACCACGTGTCCCGCATCCGCAACGGGAAATGCATCTGGTGGGGCGTCTACCGCACCGAGCGGGAGGCGCTCGACGCCCTGGCGGAGCAGTCCTAGGGGTGGCTACCGCTGGGCGGCCGTCGCCGGCTCGACCGCGACCGGTGCCCGCGCGCTCGCCTCGGTTCCGCCGGCCAGGCGCTCCTGCCGGCGGAAGTAAAGCTCGATCCCGACGAAGACACCGGCGATCGTGAAGACGCTCCACCACACCCCCTGGGCGAGCTGGCCGGCGATCGGCGCGGGGCAGGAGTCGGTGACCGCCCAGCCGAGACCGAAGATCGCGGCTCCCGCGAGGTGGTGCTTCGCGGGGCGCTCGGTCACCCAGGCGACCAGCCCGCCGCCGATCAGGGCCCGGGCGTGGAAGCGGCGGAGCAACCGGATCCCGAGGAAGCCGATCGCGATCGCGCTGAACATCATCTGGTACAGGTAGAGGTCCTCGAGCAGGAGCATGTCGCGGATTCGGTCGGGGCTGGTGAACTGGCCCCACGAGAGCAGGAAGCCGAACGCCGCGCCGAGCAGGGCGGCCGCGATCCCGGTCGCCGGAGAGCGGTCGCGCACGGGCGTCGCCGCCGGAGCCCGCGTCGCCTCGCCCTTCATCAGAACACCGCCCGCAACAGGAACGTCGCCGCGATCGCCGTCCCCATGAAGGTCGCGGTCGCGGAGAAGCTCGCCACCGACCCCTGTGAGCAGCCGCCGATCCCGTTCCCGGCGGTGCAGCCACCCGCCGTCTTGGCGCCGAAGCCGATCAGGATCCCGCCGCCGAAGAGGGCGGCCGCGACGATCGCGTCGTCGTCGAAGGTCCGGCTGAGCCAGCCGTAGCCATCGCCGACAGTCGACTCGCCGGCGAGCAGGCGCCAGACGAGGCTGCCGCCGAGGACGCCGAAGAGGAACCACCACCGCCAGTCGAGCTCCGCGGCGCGGCCCGTGGCTCGCTCGAGCACGTTCGAGTAGCCGCCCATCACCCCGATCCGCTGGTTGATCGTCGCCATCAGGGCGATCACGATCAGCCCGATCAGCGGGCCGAGCACGTACCAGGCGGGTCGGCTCTGCAGTGCCTCCATCCAAAAAAACCTACCAAACCCGACCTGGTTTACGGGATTTAGGCTCTCCGCCTGACCTCATACGTCGGCCGGCCGGCCCCGAGGGGCCGGCC
>DASUYK010000081.1:0-24780 GCA_036377415.1 Solirubrobacterales bacterium | reverse complement strand
GGGAGTAGGCGATGTCGGAGGAGAACGTCGAGATCGTCCGGGAGAGCATCGAGGCGTGGAACCGGCGCGATTTCAACACTGCCGTTCAGTCCTTTGACACCGAGATCGAGTGGCTGCTCCCGCCTGTCCTTGCCGGGCGAGTCCGGTCGAGGCCCGGAGGAGATCAGGCGCTTGGGAGGGGCTGGACGAGGCGCTTGAGGACTTTCAGCTTGACCCGCAGGAGTTCGTGGACGCCGGTGATCACGTGGTGGTCCGGTCTCACTTTCACGGCAGAGGCAAAGAAAGCGGAATCGAGACCGGCTCGTTTAGCGAATGCGCGGTCGTCTACGCCGACCGACAGACACATCCGGTGGTTATCTGATCTGCGACGGGCGCCTGCTCTCCTGGATGAAGTTCGCGTTAATGCTCCGCACACTCGAATTCGACTCCGCCATCTGCGGGTATCTGACGATCCCGCTTTCTCTTCGGTTGAAACCCCTACGGCCGGAGAACGCGGGACAGGGAGTCGTCGAGGGTGCCCGGGCTGGGGAGGGCACCCCGGCGGCTCCGTACATCTCAGAGGCGGGGGAAGGGGAGGTCGAACCTGATGGGTCCTGCGCTCACCGACCGCCGATGACCGGCTGCGAAAAAAGGCTGGGAAATCATGGGAGGAGATATCGGTGACTGACGAGCAGGAACAGATCCTGACCCGCGACGAGGTGCTCGTGCTGCTCTCGGAGAAGACCCGAGACGGCTCTACGTCCGCGATGGTCGCGCTCGAGCGGGCGCTGCGCCTGCATCGTCCCGAGGTGACGAGCTGGACGCCGAGCTCGACCGGCTTCTCGAACAGGGCGACTGAGGCCGTGGTGACCGGGGCGCCGCCCGTCTGCTCGCTCGAAGGCTGGACCGAGGCCAGCCCTCTGCCGGACTAGTCTCCGACGCCGCCGGTTTTTTCGCGCTGCCGGCAGGCGTCCTCCCCCGGACTAGTGCACGACAGCAACGACCAAGCCGATCAGAGCGATGGCGGTAGCAAGCAAGGCGACCGCCAGCGAGAGGGTCGCCAATCCGAGCGCCTCCCGGTCTGGGGCATAAGCTGCTACCCAGCTCTGCACCTTCCTGGCCACCTGCCTAGCCGCTGACTCGGCCGCCTCGACCCCGTCCTCCCCATAAGGGTCGAACGGTCGAGTGGACGCCCGGCTCCGCGCTGGTTCGGCTGCTCTCGTCCCATTGCCTGGCACAGACCCGAGCTGCTCCCTCCTAACGGCCGAGGCGACTCGCTCCGGCAACTGGTCGATTGCGGCCGCCATCCGCAGGAGCATCTTGTCTACGCGCTCCAGCTCTTCCAGCAGAAGCTCGTCCACGCGCTGCAGCTCTTGCAGCAGTATCTCGTCCACGTGCTCAAGCTCTTCCAGCTGCTCAGGAGGCTGCGCGACGGCCATGTGACCACGTACGCTGCTTGCGGTCGTTCACCTGCATCGCGAAACCGCAGTTGCCTCACCACCCAACTCGACCCCGGGTCACTGGCGGCGACCGGGTCTAGCCGCACAGCGGCAGCTCTCAGATGAGGCCCGCAACCGCTGGTCGGTCGTGAAGGCCGAAGAGCTGGCGCTTAAGGCGTCTCGCTCGCGATGCAACCGACTAAAGGGAGCCTGTGGGCTGCAGCGAGGGCAGCATGCGAGTAGGGTCGCCCCCGATGCTTACGAGGGTCATGAATGGACTCCGGGCGGCGCCGGTGTGGTTCAAGCTCATCCTCGGACTGGTGCTCGCCATCCTCCTCGTCACCCTCGTGCTGGACCTGGCCGACAGCGGCTCCGAGAGCGACAGCGGTGCCCAGACCGAGGATGGCTCCCTCACCCCTCTCGAGGAGCAGGTCAAGAGCCAGGCCGAAGCCGACGCCGCCAGTGTCGATGATCCGAACTTCATCGGCGAGAAGAGGATCGACATCACGTGTGCTGGCTCCCTTTGCAAGGCATCGCTGAGCAGCGACCGTCTTCAGCTGCCTTTGGCGAGTGACGTGTATGCAAGCGGGCAACTCCGGCCAGTCAATGGACAGTCGCGCATCGTCACCTACCTGCAGAACGACGTCGAGCGGGACTGCACGGGGGCGGTGGCCGACTCCGGTGACCTGCGGGCCGTGATCCCCTGCCTGGAGAATCCGCCCTGAGCGAACGTAGACCGCGCAAGGTTCCCCGCCACCCGGGGGTTTTCCACGTCGTTCGGTCGGCCTCGGTCTGCTCCGGCAGGGAAGCCGCAAAATTGCGCGAAATCGAGGCGATTAAGCACCCATTAACCGGAGCGAAGTACGGCCAATTACCGACCGTGTGGCTGGGGTCCTAGGTAGGATCGAATGGGCTGCAGGAAGCATCCTGGTGAGGAACCGCGGGAAGCAGGTGAGGAGCTGCTGGAGGAAGGGACCGTCATAGGGACCCGGTCTGATGCTCGTGACTCGAGGGCAGCGATGACTGCGCCGAGGCGCGGGCCGTGACGCCTCCCGCGAAGGCCAGCTCACCGAGGGTCCGACGCGGGGGCGGAGCGATTCCGCGCGTAGCCGCGCTCGGCGCTCTGGCGCTGATCGTCATCGCAATCCTCTTCCTCCTGTTCTCGAGCGGGGGCCCGAGCAACCACTACCGGCTGCTGTTCGAGACCGGCGGACAGCTCGTCACTGGCAACTCGGTCGTGATCGGCGGTCAGCCCGTGGGCAAGATCGACGAGATCAAGCTCAACGACGAGGGGCAGGCGGAGATCGAAATCGCCGTCGAGCGCACTCTGCACGAGGGGACCTCTGCGGTGATTCGCCGAACCTCCCTCTCAGGGATCGCGAACCGCTACATCTCGATCACCCCCGGACCGGACAACATGCCGGAGATCCCCGATGGCGGCACGATCACGGAGGTCGACACGACCGCTCCCGTCGACCTCGACCAGCTCTTCAACACCCTGGACGAACCCGAGCGCAAGGCGCTTCAGGACATCATCCAGGGGTCGGCGACGGTCTATGACGGCAGGGCGGCCGAGGCGAACCAGACCTACCGGTACCTGAGCCCCTCCCTGGTCGCCACCGACCGCCTCCTCCAGGAGCTCGGCCGGGACGAGCGTGTGCTGACTGAGTTCCTGGTCAGCGGCGCCAGCGTGGTCAGCGCGGTCGCGGAGCGCCGCGATGACGTCTCCGGCCTGGTCTCCAACTCGAACGAGGCGCTCGGCGCGATCGCCTCGCAGAACCAGGCACTCGACCGCGCTCTGGTCGCGCTGCCTCCGGCGCTTCGCCAGGCGAACACCACCTTCTTCAACCTCCGGGACGCGCTCGACGACCTCGACCCGCTGGTCAACACCTCGAAGACCGCGACAAAGAACCTTGCCCCCTTCCTCAGGCAGCTGCGGCCGGTGGTCAAGAAGTCCGTGCCGGTCATCCACGATCTCCGGCGCGCCCTCGACCGCAAGGGGAAGGCGAACGACCTCGCGGATGCGGCGGGGGACCTGGCCCCGCTCCAGGCGCGAGCGAGCACCGCGATCCCGGCCACCGTCGCCGCGATGCAGGAGGGCGACGACGAGCTCCAGTTCCTCCGGCCCTATGCGCCCGACTTCGCCGCGCTGTTCAGCGGGCTAACCCGCGCCGCCGGCTACTACGACGCCGACGGGCACTACGTCCGCGCGGCGCCGGCCGGGCTCGGGATCTTCGACTACACGGGCGCAGCCGGCGTCAATCTCGATCCGATCCCCGTCGACCAGATCTTCGCCGACTACGGCGCCTTCGGGACCGCCAACAACCAGGTCTTCCGCCGTTGCCCGGGAGGCGCGACGCAGCCGATCCCGGGCAGCAATCCCTTCAGCGCCCCGCCATTCCCGGGCCAGCCGGTCGGCGCGCCGGCGACCCCCGGCGACTGTGACGCAACGGACGTGCTCCCCGGACCATGAGACGGATCCTCGCGATAATCGCCGCCCTGCTCGCGATCGGCCTGCTGATCGCCCTCCCCGGAGCCCTCGGGGCCGGCGGCGGCGGCACCTACGAGGTCCGGGGGATCTTCGACAACGGCGCGTTCGTGGTCGACGGCGAGGAGGTGCGGGTCGCCGGGGCCACGGTGGGCACCGTGAAGGAGGTCGACGTCTCCGACGACGAGGAGATCGTCAGCCGCGAGGGCGGCGATCATCCCGTCCCGGGCAAGGCGGTCGTCGTGATGGACATCAGCGAGTCCGGGTTCAAGGACTTCCGCGCGGATGCGAGCTGCACGATCCGGCCGCAGTCGCTGATCGGCGAGCGCTATATCGACTGCACCCCGACCGAGCCCCGCGCTCCGGGGGAGCCGCCGCCTCCAGAGCTCGAGGAAATCCCCGACGGCGAGCCCGGTGCCGGTCAGCGACTGCTGCCGCTCGAGAACAACGGCACGACGGTCGACCTCGACCTGATCCAGAACATCCAGCGCGTCCCCTACCGCGACCGGTTCCGGCTGATCATCAACGATCTCGGCGCCGCCCTCGCCGCCCGCGGCGAGGAGCTCGGCGAGGTGATCGATCGCGCCAACCCCGCGCTGCGCGAGACCGACAGGGTCCTCAACATCCTCGCGCTTCAGAGCCGGGAGCTCGCGAGCCTGGCCGACAACGGAAACCGCGCGCTCGAGCCGCTTGCCAGGAACCGGACGAGCGTCACCGGCTTCATGCGCAACGCCGCGGTCGCGGCCGAGGCCACCGCGGAGCGAGGCGACGATCTGGAGGAGGCCCTGAACAAGTTCCCGGCGACGCTCCACCAGGTCCGCCTGACGATGACCAGGTTGAAGGAGTTCGCGGATCAGGGCACGCCGCTGTTCGCGGACCTGAAGGCGTCGGGCGCCAACATCAGCAGAGCGACCCAGGAGCTCACGCCGTTCGGCCGGGCCGCGATTCCGGCGCTCACCACCCTCGGTGACGCCGCCGAGTCCGCCGGCCCGAAGCTCGCCGCCTCCGATCCGCTGCTGACCGACCTGGCGGCAACCGCCCACGCTGCCGTCCCGGTCGGCAACAACGTCTCCTCGCTGTTCGACACCTTCATCAAGACCGGCGGCTTCCCGGCCCTCGCGGACTTCATCTACTACACGACCGCCGCCACCAACGGGTTCGACGACTTCGGCCACTTCCTCCGGATCAACGTCCAGGTGACGAACTGCATCGACGTCTCCTCGTTCGTGCTCCAGGGCTGCGAGGCGTTCTTCCTGCAGCCTGCCGCTCCCGCGAGGAAGAAGAAGAAGAGGAGGAAGAGGGCACGCGGCTCCACGGTCTTCCGTGGCGCCCCCGCTCCGCAGCCCGCCCCGGCTCCTCCCGCCGCCCTGCCGCCCCTCGATCAGCCGATCCCACCGCCCGGCGACGAGAACGAGGGGGCCCCGGGGGCCGAGGGGATCGAACCGGAGCCGCAGTCGAATGACATGGAGACCGAGATGCAGCAGGCCCGCGTCCTGCTCCGCTTCCTGATCGGAGGAAGCGCATGAGGGGTGGAGGACGACTCGGATCCCTCGCCGCCAGCCCCACCCTGGTCGGCGCCGTCACCGTACTCGTGATCGTGGTGGCGGTCTTCCTCTCCTACCAGGCGAACAAGGGCCTGCCGTTCGTGCCCACCTATCAGATCTCAGCGGAGATTCCGAACGCAAATACCCTCGTGCCCGGGAACGACGTTCGGATCGGCGGCCTCCGGGTCGGACAGATCACCGATATCCAGCCGATCGGGCCGTGCGGGGAGGGGCAGTCTCTCCCCGAGTGCCACGACGACGGCTCGGTCAGCGCCAAGGTCGACATGGAGCTGAACCAGGATCTCGAGCCTCTGCCTGAGGACACCACGGTGGTCGTCCGGTCGCGCTCGGCCCTCGGCCTCAAGTACCTGGAGCTCCGGCGAGGCGACTCCGACGAGGGCTTCCAGGCCGGGGCGACGGTGCCGCTCTCCTCCGCCCAGCCCGAGCCGGTCGAGATCGACGAGGTGTTCAACATGTTCGACGAGCCGACGCGGGACGCGATCCAGGCGAACCTACTCGAGTTCGGCAACGCGCTCGCCGGGCGGGGGGTCAGCCTGAACAACACGATCGGCGAGCTTCGCCCCCTGGTCGAGCGGCTCGAGCCGGTGATGCGGAACCTCGCCAGCCCCGACACGGGGCTCTCCCGCTTCGTCTCGGCGCTCACCGCGACCGCCGAGGAGGCGGCTCCCGTCGCCGAGATCCAGGGGCAGCTGTTCGTCGATCTCGACACCACCTTCCGCGCATTCGCCGACGTCGCACGTCCCTACATTCAGGAGACGATCTCGAGGTCCCCGGAGACCGAGGACGTCGCGATCGACACTCTGCCGAGGATCCGGCCCTTCCTCGCCAACACGGCTGTCCTCTTCGGCGAGCTGCGCCCGGGCTTCCATGCGTTCGCCCCGGTCTCCAAGCAGGCGGCGGAGGCGATCTCGCTGGGAGTGAAGGCGTTGCGGATTGCACCCGCCTTCAACGCCCAGCTCGATCCGACCGCCCAGTCGCTGCTCAACCTGAACAACGACCCCGTCTCCCGCGAGGGCATCCGCGACCTGACCACGTTCAGCAACGTGCTCTCACCGCCGCTCTCCTTCATCACCCCGGCGCAATCGGTCTGCAACTACGCGACGATCGCGTTCCGGAACCTCGCCAGCATGATCAGCTTCGGCGACGGCCTCGGGACCAACCAGCGCGCCGTCGTCCTCGGGGAGCCGACGGGGCCGAACAGCGAGACCGGCCCGAGCTCCGCGCCCGCCAGCGGCGGTGGCGACGACCTCGCGAACTTCCTCCACTTCAACCCCTATCCGAACACGGCCTCGCCCGGGCAGGAGCGCGAGTGCGAGGCGGGCAACGAGGTCTACTCGCCGGGGCAGGTGGCGATCGGGAACGTGCCGGGGAACCAGGGAGTCCTGACCAAGGGCCAGATCCTCGCCCAGACCAAGGCGAAGAAGAAGAAGAAGGGCAAGTGACCCCCGCTGACCCCAACAGCTACGACGAGCGGATCTACCGCAAGGGCAACCCCCCGCACCGGATGCGCAGCGGCCTGATCCTCATCGCCCTGGTGATCGTCGGCACCTATCTGGCGTGGACGAAGTCGATTCCGTTCACGCCCGAGTACGAGGTGAAGGCCGTCTTCGAGAACTCGGCCAACATCCGCAAGGACTCGCCGGTCCGAATCGCCGGCGTCAACGTCGGGGAGGTGGTCAGCACCCGGTCCGTAGGCAACGCATCCGAGGTGACCTTCACGGTCAACGACTCGGGGCGCCCGATCCACGAGGATGCCCAGGTCGAGGTCCGGCCGCGGATCTTCCTCGAGGGCAACTTCTTCCTCGACGTCAAGCCGGGCAGCCCCGGCTCGGCCGAGGTCCCCGACGGCGGCACGATCCCGATCACCCAGACCTCGACGGGGGTCCAGCTCGATCAGGTGCTCGCCGCGCTTCAGTTGCCCGACCGCGAGAACCTGCAGAAGCTGCTGCAGGGCTACGGCACCGCTCTCAACCACCGCCCGACCGCCGCCGAGGACCTGACCCAGGATCCGGACGTCCGGGGGGAGACCGCGGCTGAGGCGATCAACGACTCCTTCGAATACGGGGCGACGGCGGCGCGTGACAGCGCCGTGGTCGCCGAGGCGCTGCTCGGCACCGCGCCACGCGATCTCTCCAACATGATCGCCGCCCAGGCCGACCTCTTCGGCGCTCTGGGCGGCCACGAGCAGGAGCTTCAGGGCCTCGTCACCAACTTCAACACGACGGTCGGCGCGCTCGCGGCGGAGTCGGATGAGCTCGCCCGGTCGGTGAAGCTCCTCGCCCCGACCCTGGAGCGGGCGAGGCCGGCCCTGCTGCACACCAACCAGTCCCTGCCGTACCTCCGCCGCTTCGCCCGGGAGCTGGAGCCCGGTCTCCGTGAGCTGCCCGCCACGATCGCCGTGTCCGGACCCTGGCTCACGCAGATGAACGCGCTGCTCCGTCCCGGTGAGCTCGGCTTCATCGCCGACGAGCTCCGGCGAGCGGCGCCCGGGGCGGCGATCGCCGCTGCCCGGGGTCAGGGGCTCTTCAACCAGCTCGAGCTGCTCAGCAACTGCTTCAACAACGTCTTCCTCCCGGCCGGAGGGATCGTCCTCGACGACAGCGGTTCCGGGTTCGACTTCTCCACCGGGGAGGAGAACTTCAAGGAGCTCGGGTACGCGGCCGCGCAGCTCGCCGGGAGCCTGCAGAACTTCGACGGCAACGGTCACTATCTGCGCGCGTTCGCCGGCAACGGCCCGGTGACGGTGACCGGCGCGCAGCCCGGCGGCGGCTTCCAGAACGAGCTGCTCGTCGCCCACGCGCCCGACGCGCCGATCGGGACGCGTCCGCTGATGGGCGCAAAGCCGCCCTTCAACACCGACTTCGCCTGCCAGAACAATCCGGTGCCTGACCTGAACGGCCCAGCCGCGGCGGTCGGGCCCCCGAGCCCGGCGGCGATTCCATGAGCCGCGCTATCAGAGAGCACCTTCGCGACGTCGTGGCGATCATCGCCCTCGTCCTCGCCGCGCTGTTCGCGACCGTGGTGATCCTCGCCAACCAGCGAGCCACCCTGCCCGGCTGGCTGCCGCTCCTCGGGGTCGACCGCTTCGAGCTCGAGGCGGAGCTCAGCTCGGCTCAGTCGATCACCCCGGGCCAGGGCCAGTCGGTGGACATCGCCGGCATCCGGGTCGGGGACATCACCGGGGTCGAGCTGGAGAACGGCCGCGCGCTGGTGAAGATGGCGGTCGACAACGACAAGGCCCACCTGATCAATTCAGACGCGGCGTTGCTCCTGCGCCCGAAGACGGGGCTGAACGACATGGTGATCGAGGTCGATCCGGGAACGTCGTCGAAGGACATCGAGGAGGGCTCGACGGTGCCGCTCGCGTCGACCCAGCCGAACGTGAACCCCGATGAGATCCTCGCCGGTCTCGACGCCGATACCCAGGACTTCCTGAAGCTGCTCCTCTCCGGCGGCGGCGAGGCGCTCGACCCCGAGCAGCGCCGTGGCGAGAAGCTCTCCGGGGCGCTTCGCCGGCTCGAGCCGTTCGCCCGCGACGTCGCCCGGATCAACGCCGGTCTCGCGGTGCGGCGGGAGAGCATCCGTAGTGCGATCCACAACTTCAGCCTGCTGAGCCGCGAGCTCGCCGACAACGACCAGGACGTCACCGACTTCGTCGATTCCTCGAACGCGGCGCTCGCGTCGTTCGCCCGCCAGGAGTCAGCAATCCGAGCCGCCCTGCGCGAGCTGCCCGCGACCCTGCGGGAGACCGAGGGGGCACTCTCAAGCGCCGACCAGCTCGCCCTGAATGCGACCCCGGCGCTCCGCGATCTGATCCCCGGTGCCCAGGCGACCGGGTCGGCGCTGCGGGCGCTGCGCGGGGTCTTCGCGCAGACGGCGGCGCCGATCCGTGAACAGATAAGGCCGTTCACCAAGCAGGTCGCGAGCCCCGTCCACCACCTCCGCCTGGCGTCGGTGGATCTCGGCAAGACGACCCCGCCGCTCCGGACGGGGTTCACCCGCCTCAACCAGGGCCTCAACGGGCTCACCTACGACCCGCCGGGCGAGGGGCAGAGCTACGCCTTCTACATCCCCTGGCTCAACCACAACGTCAACAACCTGGCGCTGCTGCAGGACGCGCACGGCCCGCTGCCGCGGGCGCAGGCGTTCCTCACCTGCAACACCGCCAACCTGGCCGAAAGCACCGTCTTCGCCACCCGCCCGTTCCTGCTAACGCTCGGACAGCTCACCGGGATCCCGACCCAGGCGCAAATCGGCGCGATCGGGGGCTGCTGATGGCAACGAGGGCTCCCACAGTCGGGCAGGTAGCGATCGCGGTCGCGTTCGCCTTCTCCTGCTTCGGTCTCCTGCTCTTCCTCTGGAGCACCTTCGGAGGCCCGGTGCCCCTGAAGCCGGAGGGCTACCGGGTGAACGTTCCGTTCGAGGAGGCGGCCCAGCTCGCGGTCGAATCCGACGTGCGGATCGCGAACGTCTCGGTCGGCAAGGTGAAGGCGATCGAGCTCGCCGACGAGGGACCGAACAGGGATCGGGCGGTGGCGGAGATCGAGATCGACACCCCCTACGCGCCGATCCCCGCCAACACCCGGGCGATCCTTCGGGAGAAGACGCTGCTCGGGGAGACCTACGTAGAGCTCACCCAAGGCGACGGCGACGGCCCGAAGGTGCCGGAGGGCGGCTCGCTGCCGCCCGCCCAGGTCGCGCAGTCGGTGCAGCTGGACGAGATCTTCCGTACCTTCGACGAGCGGACCAGACTCGCCTTCCAGACGTGGATGCAGCAGGCGGCGATCGCCACCGCGGGCCGGGGCGCGGATCTCTCCGCGGCGATCGCCAACCTGGAGCCGTTCGCCGCGGACGCGAACCGGGTGCTGCGAGTGCTCGATTCACAGGAGAACGCGGTCAAGGGCCTGGTCAACAACGCCGGGGTGGTGTTCGAGGCGCTGAGCGAGCGGCGGGGGCAGCTCAGGGGCCTGATCCAGAACGCGGGGACGGTCTTCGCCACCACGGCTCGCCGCAACCAGGATCTGCGCGAGGCCTTCCGCGCCCTGCCCACGTTCCTCGACGAGTCGCGTTTCACGCTCACGCGCCTCGACCGCTTCGCCGCCAACACCGACCCCCTGATCACACAGCTCCATCCCTCGGCTCGCGAGCTGAGCAGGGTGCTGCGCCAGCTCGCCAAGGTCACCCCGGACTTCCGGGGCTTCTTCGCCGGTCTCCGGCCCGCCGAGAAGCGGTCGCTCGTAGGCCTTCCCGCCCTGCGCAGGCTGCTCGACGACGACCTGCCGCCGCTGCTCTCCCAGATCCAGCCGTTCACCCAGCAGCTCGGCCCGCTCGTCGAGACCGTCGATCGTTACCGCCGCGAGGTCACGGGAGCGCTCGGAAACGTGGCTGCCGCCTCGAACGCGGTCGCCTCCTCCGCTGAGACCAGCGGCCAGGTGACCAACTACCTCCGCACCGCCGCGCCGCTCCACCCGGAGGGGCTCGCCGCCTTCACCAGCGAGAGGTTGACCGTGAACCGCAACAACGCCTACCCCGCGCCCGGCAGCGCCCTCAACGTCGCCGGCGGGCTGGAGAGCTTCGAGACGCGAGACTGCGTCACCGGGGCGGTCGCCACCCTCGATGCGAACACCCCGAGCGACACGGACTTCGCCGACCGCGTCACCTTGCCCAACCTGACCACGGCGGAGAACCTGTTCGACACGCTGGTGCAGTTCACGTTCAACGGCTCGCTCAGCACGTCCTCCGTCCCGGCGCCGCCCTGCGTCAAGCAGGGGCCGCAGCCGTCGATCGGCGAGATCCCCGAGCTGACCGACTATCTGCACGTCTACCGGTACGCGCCATAGTCGCGGCCCTGCCGAGCACGCCGCTGCAGATCGCATACCAAGAACTAGGTGACTTTTCCCAGGCTCGAAATCGCGCACAACAACGCCCAATTTGCTGTGTTAGCGTCAGCGAGAGAGAGCAATGGGAGGGCCGAGGCTCCATTTCTCGGCGTCGCCCACCCAAGCAGAGGAAAAGGAGTGGTATGCGAATCCGGAAATACCTGATCGGGACGGTCACCGGTCTCGTCGGCGTGATGATGTTCGCGAGCGTCGCTTCCGCGGATGTCACCAACGTCCAGATGGGGCTCCAGGTGTCGCCCGCGAAGCAGGACAAGAAGCAGTTCGGCGGGGCGTCGGTTTTCTTCTCGAGCACCGACACCCACGCGGGGGAATTGCCCTGCACGAACGCGCTATCGGTGTCGTGCCGTGCGTTCCCGCCCTCGACCCAGACCCTGCTCACGTTCCCGACCGACTTCAAGTTCAACCCCGGGAAGCTGGTGGACTGTAACCTGTCGCAGCTGATCGGCCAGTCGACCGCGGGCGCCAGGGCGGCCTGCCAAAGGTCGATCGTCGGAGGGGGATCGAACCTCCAGCTGTTCTCGGACGGCCGGCTCCTGAGCGGGACGATCACGGCGTTCAACGGAGCGCCCTCGGGCGGCAACCCGTCGCTCTACCTGCACGTCGAGTTCCCGGGTGTGACGACGAAGCCGATCCTGAACGGGGTGATCCAGGGCAATCGCCTCCTGGTCCAGATCCCGCCGGTCCAGGGCTCGGTGATCGAGAATTTCAGCACGACGATAAGCAGGACCGTCGTCGGGAAGAAGAAGAACAAGAAGACCGGCAAGGTCACGAAGCAGTACTACTTCTCGGTCAGGTGCTCGAAGCGCAACTGGACGGGGACCGAGCAGGTGACGTACCAGAACGGGAAGCAGCTGACTTCCAGCGTTTCCCAGAAGTGCACGCAGAGGAAGAAGAAGTAAGAACCTTCTGCTTCTGAGTTCGGAGAGGGGCGGCCGAGAGGCCGCCCCTCTCTTCGTTCGTGGGCCGGGCGCGAGGTAGGATGACCGCGACAAACGGCCGGTGGTCAAGGGAAGTCCGGTGAGAAGCCGGCGCGGTCCCGCCACTGTGACCGGGTGAGTGATCGGCGCATGACGCCACTGGGGAGCCGCCGGCCCCCTGGGAAGGCGCGCCGGTCGAGCCCGGAAGCCAGGAGACCTGTCCCCGGCCAGCCAAGACGACCCTCGAGGAAAGGGGTGGCTTTCGATGAGAGGTCTCCTGATCGCCGGAGCGCTGGCGCTCGCGGCGGTTCCGCTCAGCGCCGGCGCGGCCTCCGCCACGCCGGCCTACAACCTGCGAGTCGAGGCTCCCGGGGCGACGATCGACTCCGGGACCTACTACTCAGTCCGCGATCCGATCGGCGCCCAGCGCGGCGAGACCCCCTCGTCCGGCAACTGCGTCCGGGCCCCGGGCGACCTCTCGATCGGCGGCCGGACCGCTCTCGGTCTCGCTGCTTCGGCGGCAAACGCGTCGGCGGCGCTCCGGCCACTGTTCGTCGTCGAGGACTCGTTCGGGAGGCGCATCTGCCGGATCGCGGGCTTCAACGAGACCGATTCGCCGTTCACGGGATGGCTCTTCCGCGTGAACCACTCCGCTCCGCCGATGAGCGCGGAGCTCGTCCCGCTCCAGGCAACCGACGAGGTCCTCTGGGTGTTCGCGAACTTCGGGACCGGCGCCAACACGGGCGACGAGCTCGTTCTCACCGGGCCGTTCCGCGCAACTCCCGGCACGGTCCAGGTCTCGGTCGCGGCGATCAGCTACGAGGAGGTGAGCGGGCCGGCGCCGGACGGCACCGTGGTCAGGGGCGGATCGACGCCGGTCACCACGGCCGCTGGCGTCGCGACGGTCCCCGTGACCACCTCCACGATGCTGCGCGCCGTCGGTCCGGGGCCGGCGCCGACCGAGATCCCCTCGAACGAGTTGCCCCTGTGCATCGCGGCGAACCTCGATCAGTGCTCGCCGGTTCCCGGCAAGCGGATCGTCGGCACCAACCTCCGCGACGCGTTCAAAAGCGGGGGCGGCCCGGACCAGATCCGGACAAGGGGGGGCAAGGACAAGGTGCGCGTCCTCGGCGGCGGGATCGATCGGGTCGATTGCGGGACCGGGAAGGACGTCGCGATCGCCGATCCCACGGACCGAATCAAGAACTGCGAGAAGGTCCGGCGATCTGCGAAGGGCAGGAAGAAGGGGAAGGACAGGAAGTGATCCGCTCCCGCTGCCTCGCGGCCGCGGCGGCGCTCGGCGCCGCGGCGGTCGCCGGCTGTGGACTCGGCCCGGGTTCGGACGACGGCGAGGTCGCGCTGACCGTGACCCGGGACTACGGGTCCGAGGTGATCGAACGAACCACCGAGTCGATCAACGAGTCCGACACGGTGCTGCGGCTCCTCGACCGCAACGCCGACGTCGAGACCCGCTACGGCGGCGGCTTCGTCCAGTCGATCGACGGGATCGCCGGCGGCGAGAGCGACGGGAGGCGGACGGACTGGTTCTTCTACGTCAACGGCATCGAGTCCTCGGTCGGATCCGCGGAGTACGACCCCTCCGACGGCGACCGGATCTGGTGGGACCACCACGACTGGACCTCGGCGATGCGCGTTCCCGCGGTTGTGGGCTCGTGGCCCGAGCCTTTCGTGCATGGATTGGAGGGGGAGCAGCGGAAGGTCCACGTCGGCTGCAGGACCGTCGTCAAGGTGTGCGAGACCGTCGAGGAACGGCTGCGCGGCGCCGGCGCGGAGCCGAGCGAGGTGAGCTCGGAGGAGGCGATCCGGGTCGAGGTCGGGACCTGGGGGGAGATCCGAACCGACGCGCACGTCCGGCCGCTCGCCGGTCCGCCGAGCGAGAGCGGGGTCTTCGCCACCTTCACGGACGAGCGGCGGCCTCTGCTCACGCTTCTGGACGATCGTGGCGAGCCCGCGGGAAGCCTGGGTCGCGGTGCCGGGTTGATCGCCGCGCTTCGGCCCGGCGACGGTCCGCCGACGTGGGTGGTCACCGGGACGGATCAGTCCGGGGTGGAGGCGGCGGTCGAGCTGGTCGGCGACGACCTCCGCGACCGGTTCGCGGTCGCCACCGACGGTGGCGGGCCGATCGCGGTGCCGTTCCGATGAGACCCGCGCTCGCCTACAGGCCGGGGACGAGCCCCCTACACCGGGCGTCGCCCGGGGCCGCGATCGCCTACCTGGGCGCACTCGCCCTCGCCGCCTTCCTCTACTCGAACCCGCTCGTGATCGCGGCGGCGGGGGTGGGGACCGCGCTCGCGGGAATCGCAGCCGGTGCGCGCCGGGCGGTGATCGCGTCGCTCCGTCTCGGCGGGACGCTGGCGCTCCTGATGGTCGCGGTCAACGCCCTCGTCACCGATCGCGGCGACACGGTCCTGATCCGGGGCTCTGAGATCGCTGTGCTCGGCCGGATGGACGTCACGCTCGAGTCGCTCGCGGAGGGCGGCCGGATCGGCCTGCTCGTCGCGGTCGCCGTGCTCGTCTTCGCGGTTTACTCCGCCTGCGTCGATCCCGATCGCGTCCTTCGCGCGCTGCGCCCGCTCGCCCGCCGCTCCGCGATGACGGCGGGGCTCGTCACCCGGATGGTCCCGCTCGCCGTCAGCGACGTGGCACGGCTGCGTGAGGCGGCGGCCGTCCGCGGACCCGCCGCGGCGCCCGTGCGGCCCGCGGCGCTCGCCAGGCGGGTAGTCGAGAGCTCTCTCGATCGCGCCGTCGACGTCGCCGCGACCCTCGAGCTGCGCGGTCATTCGCTCGAGGGCCGACCGAGGATGGAGGCGCGGCGCTCCCGTGACGACGGGCCGCTGATCCTGAGCGCGTCTCTGATCGTCGCCGCTGCGGTGGCCGGCCGGCTGGCTGGCGCCGGCGGCTTCGACGCCTATCCGCTGATCGAGATCGACACCGGACCGGCGACGCTCGTGCTCTGCGTCTCCCTGGTCGCCTTGGCCGGAATCCCGTTCGCGGTGCGGAGGTGGCGCTCACGTGGCTGAGCCGGTACTTCGCGCAGAAGGCTTCAGCTACTCCTATCCGGGTGGGCCGCCCGCGCTCCGCGGGCTCGAGCTGCGAGTCGAGCCCGGCGAGTTCGCCGTGCTGGCCGGTCGCTCGGGATCCGGGAAGTCGACGCTGCTGCGCGCCGCATGCGGGCTCGTCCCTCACTTCCATGGCGGGGAGGTCGCCGGCGAGCTCGAGGTGGCGGGTCTCGACGTCCGCTCGAGCGGTCCGGCGGAGCTCGCCTCGGTCGTCGGAACCGTCACCCAGGAGCCGGAGACCCAGGTGGTCAGCGCCACCGTTCGGGCCGAGATCGAGCTGCCGCTCGAGCTGCGCGGAGCCTCACCCGCGGTCCGGTCCCGCGCTGTCGAGGAGGTCGCGCTCGCACTCGCGATCCCCGACCTGCTCGAGCGCACCACCGACACCCTCTCGGGCGGAGAGCTTCAGCGCGTCGCGCTCGCCGCGGCCTTGGCGATCCGGCCGCGCCTCGTCCTTCTCGACGAGCCGACCTCCCAGCTCGACCCGGTGGCGGGCGAAGAGCTGATCTCCCTTCTCCGTCGGCTGAACGAGGAGTGGGGGGTGGCGGTCCTGCTCGGCGAGCACCGCCTGGAGCGCTGCCTGTCGGCGGCCGACCGCGTGATCGCCCTCGACTCGGGCTCGATCGCCTATGACGGACCACCCGGCGCGTTCCTCGAATGGGCCCTGAGCGACGACCCCGCCCTCGCGACTCCGGGAGCGCGACTGCTCCACGGGATCGGGCTTCCGGCGCCGGCGAGCGTCCGGGAGGCGCGGAACCTCCTCGCCGCCCGCGAGATCGAGACCGCCGAGCCGGCGAGGGCGGCTGAGACCTCGGATCGAGGCCACCGGTCATCCCGGTTCCCGCGCCGGCGGTCCCTGCGACGCCGCCGCGGGGAGGGCGGGGCGGTGGCGCTCGCCGCGCGCGATCTCTGGATTGAGCTCGGCGAGGGAATCGAGCGGATCGAGGCGCTCCGGGGGGTCGAGCTCGAGGTCGCTCGAGGCGAGCGGGTCGCCCTGATGGGCCGAAACGGAGCGGGGAAGAGCACGCTGCTGCGGGCTGCCGCCGGCATGCTCGAGCCCCGGCGCGGCCGCGTCGACGCCCCGCTCGACGTCGCCCTTCTGCCACAGCGTCCGGGCGACCTCTTCCCGCACGAGCGGGTCGGGGACGAGCTGCCCGGAGAGCAGGGGGCGGCGGCGCTTCGCCGCTTCGGGCTCGAGGACCTGGTCGATGCCGACCCCCGCGACCTCTCGGGCGGGGAGCGCCAGCGCCTCGCGCTCGCGATCGTCGTCGCGGGCCGAGGCCCAGGCGAGCTGAGCCGCCCCGGGGCCCTTCTCCTCGACGAGCCGACCCGGGGCATGGACCGGAGGCGCAAGCTCGAGCTCGCCGCGCTCGCCGGGGATCTTGCCGAGGAGGGGACCGCGGTGATCGTCGCGACCCACGACGTCGAGTTCGCCGCGACCTTCGCGGAGCGTGTAGTCCTTCTCGGTCGGGGCGAGGTCGTCGCCGACGGCCCGGTGCGGGAGCTGCTCGCGGGCGGCTGGTACTTCTCCAGCGAGGTGGCGCGGATCCTGGACGGAGCCGCGGTCTCGGTCGACCAGGGGGTGGCGCTGCTCGAGTCGGTCCTCGGCCGGCACGATGTCTCGACTGCCCCCCCCGGGTGAAGCGATGAGCTGGCAGGCCTGGGTGATGCTGGTTCTGGCCGCGACCCTGATCGGCGGATTCGTCTGGTACGAACGCTCCCGTCCCCCGACGCAGATCGTCGCCCTGATTGCGGCGCTGTCCGCGATCTCCGTCGCCGGCAGGATCGCGCTCTCGCCGATTCCGAACGTCGTTCCGACGACCGACATCGTCCTGATCGCGGGATACGCACTCGGTGGCCCGCCGGGTTTCGCGGTCGGAGCGCTCTCCGGGCTGGTCTCGAACTTCTGGCTCGGCCAGGGCCCGTGGACGCCCTGGCAGATGGCGGGGTGGGGGATGGCCGGGCTGTTCGGCGCGTGGCTCTCCATGGCGACGCGGAGGAGGGTGGGGCGCGTCGGCCTGGCCGCCGCGTGCGCCGTCGCCGGCATCGCTTACGGCGCGCTCCTCGACTTCTCGCTGATGGTCACCTATGGGGGCGAGCAGTCGCTCGACCGGTTCCTGATCCTCTCGGGCCGGGGGCTGCCGTTCAACGTCGCCCACGCGGCCGGAAACGCGGCGCTCGCCCTGGTCGCCGGCCCCGCGATCGTCCGGATGCTGACCCGGTATCGACGACGATTCGAGTTCGCCTGGCGGCCGCCCCGGGCCCCCGCCCGGAGGCGGCGCCCGGCCGCCGGGGCCGCCTGCGTGCTCGCCGCGCTGCTTCTCGCCGCCCCCGCGCTGGTCCCCGGGGGGCGGGCGGACGCAGCCGACCCGGTCCTGACAAATCGGGTTGCGCCGACGGACACCCTCGCATCTACCGGGGCCGGGAGGACGGTCGCCTGGCTGAGGGCGGCGCAGAACGAGGACGGCGGCTTCGGGTACGGCCGTGGCGAGGACTCGAACCCCGGGATGACCGGCTGGGCGGTGCTCGGCCTGGAGGCGGCCGGGATCAATCCGCTCGACCTCGCCCGCGGCGACGCCACGCCGATTTCCTACCTCGCCGGGACCGTGGACGAGATCACCACGACCGGCGACATCGAGCGGACGATCCTCGTCCTCCGCGGCGCCGGCCTCGATCCCCGCCGGTTCGGAGGCGACGATCTGATCAGGCGGCTGCGTGCCCGGCGCGGCGGCGACGGGTCGTGGGGGGGCCAGGTGAACTCGACTGCGTTCGGCATCCTCGCCCTCGGCGCCGCGGGAGCGAGTGCCGGCAACACGCGATCGGCCGGCTGGCTGCGCTCGATCCAGAACGACGACGGCGGCTGGGGCTTCGCGGCCGGGGCGCAGAGCGACCCGGACACGACCGGCGCCGTCCTCCAGGCCCTCGCCGTCTCCGTCGATGCGAGGGTGCGCGTCGGCGCAACCCGATTGATGAGTGGGATCCGGGCGGGGGTGCGCTACCTGCGGGGCGCCGAGCGCCCCGGTGGCGGCTTCGCGCTCTCCGGCGGTCCGGTCAACGCGCAGTCGACCTCCTGGGCGATCCAGGGCCTGATCGCGGCCGGCGTCGCGCCGTCGTCGGTGTGGAGGGGCGGCCGCTCCCCGCTCGACTACCTCTCCTCGGTCCGGGCGGGCGACGGCCACTACCGCTACTCGGCCTCCACCGATCAGACCCCGGTCTGGGTGACCGGCCAGGCCCTGATCGCGATTAACCGGAGGGCGTTCCCGCTCGCGCCGGTGCCGAGGGCTTCGGCGCCGGCCGCCTCCGGGGGGAAGAGCGACACGGGGGACGCCCCCTCCGGAGCGGGTACGCACGGCGCGCGCTCCGCGAAATCGAAGCCGTCAGGGTCGCCCGCGCCCTCGGCGCACCCCGCGCCCGTCCCGCCCGAGCCCGTCTCGCTCGCTCCAGCCTCCTCGAGCGACCGGGAGGACGACGGCGGCGGCATGCCCGCGTGGCTGATCGCGGCCGGCCTCGCCGCAGCGGTGCCCGGGGCGGTCTGGGGCGGATGGCTCGTCTACCGCAGGCGCCTTCCCTGACCAGGGCCTGCCTGCCCCCAACCCATGGACCTACCTGCATGGGGGTCGCTGTATGACCGTTGGTTAGCGGTCGCCCATGTCGGTGCTGAACTACGTTTCAGGGGATGGATGTCGAGGACGCGATCCGCACGCGGCGAACGCACAAGGCGTATCGGCCCGAGCCGGTCGAGCGCGGGACGCTCGAGGAGATCCTCGATCTCGCCCGCTGGGCGCCCAACCACAACCTGACCAATCCGTGGCGCTTCCGCGTCATTGGCCCCCGCGCGGTCGAGCGCCTCAAGGAGGCGGCCGGACCGGAGTCCGCCTCGAAGCTCCAGCGCGCACCGACGCTGGTCGCATGCTCCTGTGCCCTCACCGGCGACCCGGTCCAAGACGAGGAGGACCTGCACGCCGCCGCCTGCGCCGCCTACATCGTCCTCCTCGCCGGGCACGCGCGCGGCCTCGCCACCTACTGGCGAACCCCCGAGGTGCTGAGGACGGCGGAGGGCCGGGCGGCTGTGGGGATCCCCGACGACGAGCGCTTCATCGGCCTGATCCACCTCGGCACGCCCGTCCAGGAGCAGCGGACGCCCGAGCGCGCCCCGGCGGATCAGGTGATCGAGTTCCTGGATTGACCGGCCGATGATTTCCCGGGGAAAGGCGCTCGAGGCGATGGGGCAGGACACGTTCGACGTGGTCGTGATCGGCGGCGGGATCACGGGCGCCGGAGTCGCCCTGGATGCCGCCTCGCGCGGCTACTCGGTCGCGCTGATGGAGCGCGGCGACTTCGCCCAGGGCACCTCGAGCCGCTCCTCGAAGATGGTGCACGGCGGGCTGCGATATCTCCAGAACTTCGACCTCGGGCTCGTCCGTGAGGCGCTGCTCGAGCGCCAGCTGCTCGTCCAGCTCGCGCCGCACCTCGTCTACCCGACGCCGTTCCTGGTCCCGGCCCTGGGCGACGACCGCCGGGACTTCCGGATCGGAATCGGGCTCAACATGTACGACGTGATGGCCACATCACGGATCGGACGGGGTCGCAGCCATCGCGCCGAGCACTCCGAGGAGGCCGACTACTGGGCGCCCGACCGGCATCGGACGATCTCGGGCGAGGAGGCGGCGGAGCTGGTTCCGGCGCTCGGGCCGCTCGATCCCGGGTCCGCGTACCTCTTCTACGATTGCCAGACGGACGACGTCCGGCTCGTCCTCACGATCCTCGGCGAGGCGGAGCGGTTCGGCGCCGTGGTCGCAAACCGCGCCGAGGTGGTCGAGATCCTCGATGACGGGGGGCAGGCGGCCGGCGTCGCCTGCATCGATGCGGAGTCCGGGGAGCGGTTCGAGGTGCGTGCGACGAACGTGGTCAACGCGACGGGTGTCTGGGCGGATCGGATCCGCCCCTATGAGCTGCTCGCGGAGGAGGAGATCCCCCGAATCCGCCCGAGCCGCGGCACCCACATCACTCTCTCGACTGACGACATCGACATCGGGACAGCCGCCTGCATCGTCCCCGCGGGCGGCGATCGGACGATCTTCGTCCTGCCCTGGTGCGGCCGGGCGCTTATCGGCACCACCGACAACGACTACGAGGGCGACATCGACCGCGTCCCTCCGAGCGAGAACGACGTCGAGTACCTGCTTGACGCGGTGAACTCCTACTTCGAGTCCGATCTCGGCCCCGACCGGCTGACCGGCGCCTACGCCGGGGTTCGCCCGCTGATCTCGACCGGGGATCCGAAGAAGTCGGTCGACATCTCCCGGAAGGCCGAGCTGTACGAGACCTCCTCGGGGATGCTGACGATCACCGGCGGGAAGCTGACGACCTTCCGGCGGATGGCGGCCCAGGTCGTCGACCGGATCACCGAGCGGGATGGCCGCGACGCTGAGTGCCGCACCGACGACATCCCCCTCGGAATGACTGCCCGTCCCGAGGATCTCGAGACCGACGCGGAGCTTCCCCACGGTGCCGTCGATCAGCTCGCCTTCCGCTATGGGCACGCCGCACGGATCGTTCTCGCGCTCTGCGCCGAGCGCCCGGAGCTCGCCGAGCCGATCGTCCCAGGTCACCCCGACCTGCTCGCGGAGGTCGTCGTCGCCGCCCGGCATGAGCAGGCCACGTCGGTCGCGGACGTGCTCCTCCGCCGCACGCGCCTCGGCCTGGTCGCGGCTCCGCAGCTCCGTGACGGCGATCCGGTCGCGGGGGTCGCGCGGACCCTCGGTGAGGAGCTCGGCTGGAGCGAGCGGCGGGTCGAGGCCGAGACGGCCGCCTGGGCAGAGGAGTCCGCGGCCGAGGGCGTCGACCCGGCGCGGGCGCCTTCGCCGTAGCGCGCCCGGCGCCGTCACGACTAGCATGCGGCCCGGGATGGACGTCAGGGATCTGCATCTGGCCGACCTCCATGCGAGGGCGCGGGAGGCCGGGGTGCCGCGCTACCGTGCGCTCACCCGCGACGAGCTGATTGCGGCGCTCGAGGCCGAGGGCGGCGCCGAAGTCGAGGAGCGCCCGGAGGCCGACGAGCTGGAGCGGTCGCGGCGATCCCGGCGGGCGGCCGAGGCCGAGGTCGAGCCGGAGGCAGAGGAAGCCCTCGAGGAGGTGACCGGGGCGCTCGACCGGATGCCGCAGGGCTACGGGTTCCTGCGTCTCAGCGGGATCCACGAGGCCGAGGGGGACGTCTACGTGTCCGCTTCGCAGATCCGCCGGTGCGAGCTTCGCCCCGGTGACCAGGTGACCGGCTCGGCCCGGGAGCCGCGCCGCGGCGAGCGCCATCGCGCCCTGGTCAGGGTGACCGCCGTCAACGGCCAGAGCCCGGAGGAGGAGCGCACCCACTTCGAGGACCTCACCCCGGCGCCGCCGCACCGCCGGCTGCTTTCGCCGGACGCTGCGGGAGATCCCCTGGTCCGCTCGGTGGACCTCCTCGGACCGCTCGGTTTCGGCCAGCGAGTACTGATCCTCGCCCAGCCGCGATCCGGCCGCACCACCCTGCTTCGCGCGCTCGGGAGCGCGGTCGCCGCGTCCGGGGCCCACCTCTGCGTCCTGCTCGCCGACGAGCGACCGGAGGAGGTCCCCCAGTGGGAGCGGGCCGTCCCGGAGGCCGAGATCTTCGCCGCGACCGCCGACCAGGACCCGCGCGATCAGGTGCGGGAGGCCGAGCTCGCGATCGGCCACGCGAAGCGGCTGGCGGAATCCGGCCAGGACGTGGTCGTGCTCCTGGACTCCCTCTCCCGCCTCGGACTCGGCTATCGCGACCCGGCCAGGGTGAAGCGCATCTTCGGTGCCGGACGCGAGCTGGCGGACGAGGGGGCAGGATCGCTGACGATCATCGCGACCGTGCTCGACTCGGACGACCGCGGGGCCGAGGTTCGCGAGGCGCTTGAGACGACCGAAAACTTCCTGCTTCGCCTCGACGCCGGGCTCGCGGCGAAGGGGATAGTCCCGGCCCTGGTCGTCGCCGACTGCCGTGCCTCGGGCGAGGAGGAGCTCCGCGATCCCGAGGAGCTCGAGAAGGCACGGCGCCTGCGGCTCGAGCTCGGCGAGATGGATGTCGAGGAGGCGGCCCAGACGCTCTCGGATCAGATCGTCGCGACCGGGAGCAACGAGGAGCTGCTCTCGCGTCTGTAAGACCAGGCCGCCCCGGACGCGAAGCGGAGGAGGCGGCGCCTGATTCAGGCGCGGTCCCGGCCGCCGTAGGCGACCGTCGCCCAGGAGGGCTCGGCGGAGAGCTCGATCAGCTCCGAGTCGCGGTCCGGCTGCACGTAGCCGAAGCTCTGGCTCGACGCGTCGAAGACGATGTCGAGCTCGCCCTCCTTCACGCGCTGGTCGAGCCAGGCGCCGCGGAAGACGAGGCGGCGCAGCCAGTGGACGAGGCTCTTGTTCGAGGGGCCGACCAGAACGTCCCAGTTCTCGTTCACGTGCTCGCCGAGGGGGGAGCACGGCTCCCGGATCTCGCCGTTCACCGCCAGCTCGAGCAGATCTTCGAGCTCGTGCTCGTCGAGGCCCTGGCGGACGAAGTCGAGCTTCACCGCCGCCTGCTCCACCCGCTGCGCGAAGTCCCGCTCGTTGAACGAGAAGCGGAGCTCTCCGTACTCGAGCACGTAGTCGGCTCCGGACTCGTAGTTTCCTCTGCGTGCGGTCTCGTCCACCGGTCTGAGCATCTTGGCGCATGAGCGGAGCCCTCGCCAGTCCTCGCCCCGTCCTGAACGGGCGGTTGCAGCAAGAGGGAACCCGCGGCGAGTGTCGACGCTCTGCTAGCGCGGTCGATCAGGGCTGATAGGGCGGCGCGACGCCCCACCCCCACCTCGGGACGGGTGCCTCCTGGGGCGGCTCCGCTCCGGGCTCAGAGTTCTGCAGGGCGAGTCGCGTTCCCCATTCGACGTACGCCATGAACGCCGAGCGGAACTCCGGGTCGTCCGGCATGCCCGCGTCGTCTGCGGCGAGGCTCATCAGGGTGGCGAACCGCAGCCGCTGCTCCGGGGTGATCGCGAGATCCAGGTGCTTGCGGACCATCCGCTGATATCCGCCGAGCTGATCCGTGTAGTCGCGCGGCCCGCCGAACACCTCCGACCACCACAGGATCACGTGATCGCGATGCTCCCTGCTCACCCCTCCCGGGAACAGCGGGGAGATCAGCTCGTCGCGCTCCACCCGGTCGTAGAACGCCTCGATCAGCCGCTCGAACGCCTCGCGGCCGCCCGCCCACTCGTACAGGGTCGGGGTGTTGGGCGAGTCCCCCATTGCTCGACGTTAGCGAAAGGCGCACCCCGCCAAATGGTCATTCACCATGCCCACCGCCTCCATCGTCGCGTAAGCGGTGGTCGGCCCGACGAAGACGAAGCCGCGACGCTTCAGCTCCGTGGACATCGCCTTCGACTCCTCGGTCGTCGGTTCGAGGTCGGCGCCGGTCTCGGGAGCCGGACGCGCGCCGGGGGCGGGCGCGAAGCGCCAGAGCAGCCCGTCGAGGGTCTCTCCGTTCGCGTGCAGCTCCCGGGTGGCCTTCGCGTTCGTGATCGTCGCCTCGACCTTCATCCGATTTCGGACGATCCCCGCGTCGGAGAGAAGCCGCTCGACGTCGGCGTCGCCGTACTCGGCGATCCGCTCGACCTCGAACCCGTCGAACGCGCGCCGGAAGTTCTCCCTCTTCCTCAGGATCGTCAGCCAGGAGAGCCCGGACTGGAAGGCCTCGAGTGTGAGCCGCTCGAACAGCTCTGCCTCGCCGTGCAGGGGCCGGCCCCACTCCTTGTCGTGGTACGTGATCAGGTCTTCCGATCCGAGGCACCACCAGCAGCGCGGCTTCCCGTCGGGCCCGGGTTCGACTCCCATCGTGGCTGTGCTCACGAGTTCAGCATTGTGGTCGCCATGCGGACCGAAAGCTCCAACCGGGGGAGCGGGGGAGAGGAGGACGGTAGGAACGCTCAACGATTCAGTGCATCCCCCGCTCCGCTTCGGCGGCCTCGAGCCGGCCGAGATCCTCGGTCGAACGGTCCCGGTTGCGGCGACCCGCCGCAGCCGGCTGCTGGGGCTAGCGCTGCTCCGCCGCGAGCGGGTCGGTGAGGGCCTGCTGATCACGGGGTGTCGCAGCGTCCATACCTTCGGAATGCGGTTTCCGCTCGACCTGCTGTTCCTCGACGAGCGGTGGCGGGTGATCGAGCTCCGACGCGAGGTGGCTCCCCGCCGGATCGCGAGGTGCTCCGCGGCGGCGGCGGTGCTCGAGCTTCCCTCCCCTTAGCGCCGGGCCGGGGCAGGGAATTGACGAGACGAGCGAGGGCCCGCTCACGTTCGTCGCGGAGGACGGTGAGTGGGGCGGGGCGCCGATCGGGGGTGGGATGCTGAGGGGAGAGTTTTCGCCGCCCATCCCCTTAAGTGGGCGTGCTCCCCC
>DASUYK010000080.1:0-23382 GCA_036377415.1 Solirubrobacterales bacterium | reverse complement strand
TCAGGAGACCGCGACCGACTCGTCCGGAGAGGAAGCCCAAGTTGTCTTTTCTCGGTACCTACGAGCACAATCTCGACGCGAAGGACCGCCTCACGGTCCCGTCGAGGTTCCGCGCGGCGCTGGCTGATGGAGTCGTTCTCGCCAAGGGGCTCGAGCCCTCCGTCTGGGTCTTCGCGCCCGCGGGCTACGAGCGCTTCACGGAGCAGTTCCTCGGCAAGACGAACCCGCTCGGGCGTCAGGGGCGGATGATGCGCCGGCACTTCCACGGCGGCGCCTTCGACGACACGCTCGACTCCGCCGGCCGGATTCGGCTGCCGAAGAAGCTGGTCGAGCATGCCGGCCTGGGGGAGGGACCCTGCGTGATCGTCGGCTCAGACGACTGGTTCGAGATCTGGAACGCGGAGCGCTGGGCGGCCTACGAGAAGGAAATGGACGCGGAGGTCTCGGATGTTGCCGAGAACCTCAGCGAGGACGAGCGAGGAGGCTGAGATGGCGATCGCGGCAAGGCAAACGCTGCAGTCAGCGAACCTTACGTATGTGCCCCAGGAACACGAGCCCGTACTCGCCGAGGAGCTGATCGACGCCCTCGACCCCCGGCCGGGGGAGACCTTCGTCGACTGCACGTTCGGCGGCGGTGGCCACGCCCGCCTGATCGCGGAGCGGATCGGCCCCAGGGGCGAGCTGATCGCGGTCGACCGCGACCCGACCTCCGAGGCGCGTTGGAGCGAGTTCGCGGCCGAGGCTCCGAGCCGTGCGCGCTTCCTTCGCGCCGACTTCGTCGCCGCCCTCGAGGGTCTCCGCGGGGAGGGGGTGCGGCCCGACGGGATCGTCTTCGACCTCGGGATGTCCTCGATCCAGCTCGACGCCTGGGAGCGCGGCTTCTCCTACGCCTACGACGCGCCGCTCGACATGCGGATGGACCCGACCCAGAGCCTCTCAGCCGCCACCGTCGTCAACGAGTGGCCGCAGGACCGCCTCGCCCGGGTCCTCCGGGAGCTCGGCGAGGAGCGCCGGGCCGGGTCGATCGCTCGCGAGATCACCAAGCGGCGGCCGCTCGAGACGACCGGCGAGCTCGTCGCCGCGATCAAGGCGGCGATCCCGCCCGCGGAGCGCTTCGGCCGCGGACACCCGGCGAAGCGCTCCTTCCAGGCGATCCGGATCGCGGTGAACGGCGAGCTCGACGCGCTCGACCACGCGCTCCCGCTTGCGTGGGACGTACTCGCGATCAGCGGTCGCCTGGGCGCGATCTCCTTCCACTCGCTCGAGGACCGGCGCGTGAAGCGCTTCCTCGCCGATCGAGCGCGCGGCTGCGTCTGCCCGCCCGAGCTTCCGGTCTGCGTCTGCGGCCGGGAGCCGGAGGCCGAGCTGCTCACGAAGCGGGCGATCGCGCCCGGCCCGGAGGAGGTCGAGCGCAACCCGCGGGCCTCATCCGCTCATCTTCGCGCGGCGCGGAAGATCCGCGAGGCGGAGGAGCGGGGCTGATGGGGGCGGCGACCGCGCGCAAGGCTGCGGCCCCGGCTCGGGCACCGCGCCGGCGGGCGCCGTCGCGACGCTCGCGGCCGCGGCCGGCCGCCTCGAGGGCGCCGAGGCGCTATCCGCGCCAGGCGCCAGGCGCAAGGATGGTCAGGCCGGCCGTGGCGGGGGCGGCCCTTCTCCCGCACGCCGCCGTCGGTGCCGCCGGCGCGGTTCGCGACCTCTCCGACTCGAGCCTGATCATGCGGCTCACCCGGGGTCGCGGCTGGATCGCGGTCCTCTGCGCGCTCCTGGGCGGGATCGTCGCGCTCAACGTCCTCAGCCTCAGCCTGACTGCGGGCACCGGCCGACTCGGCCTTCAGATCGAACGTCTCGAGACGCAGAACTCCATGCTCCGCGCCCAGATCGCGGAGCGGCTCTCGGCGAGCCGGGTCGAGGCGGCGGCCTCGACGCTCGGGCTCGCCAACCCCGATCCGCAGGAGATCACCTACCTGAGCGCCCGCGACGGCGACGCCGAGCTTCTCGCGCGGCTGCTCGGCACCGACACCTTCCTGACCGAGCCGAGCCAGCCCTCGAGCTATCCGAGCGCAGGGGAGTCGTACGGGCCGCCGCCCTCCACCCCGAGCGCGGCGACCGCGCCGTCCACGCCGTCCACACCATCCGCGCCCGCTTTGCCGCCGCCGAGTACCGGACCCTCGGGCGGGGGATCGAGCGGCAGCGGGTCGAGCGCGCCCCCCTCGAGCGGCACCACCGGAGGCGTAGGTCTCTAGGGGCCCCGGGCGATGCGTCACATAGACCGCCGCCTCGGCCTGCTCTTCTTCGTCTTCCTCCTCATCTTCTCGTCCGCGATCGCCCGCGCGTTCTGGCTCCAGGGCGTGAGGGGCGGCGATCTTCGCGCCGAGGCCCGGGGGCAGCAGGTCACGGAAATGACCATCCCCGGCCAGCGGGGACGGATCCTCGATCGCAACGGCAAGGTGCTCGCCGCCTCGGAGGACGCCGCAGACGTGATCGCGACCCCGTACCAGGTCGAGAACCCGACGCAGGCCGCGATCAAGCTGCACGAGGTCCTCGGCCTGCCGACGGCCGAGCTGCTCGAGCCGCTTCAGGACCGGAGCTCCGGGTTCGCCTACCTGGCCCGCAGGGTCGGCGCGGACGACGCCGCCCGAATCGAGAACCTCCGGATCCACGGGATCTCGACCGTGCCCACCAGCCGGCGGCTCTATCCGCAGGGCGAGCTCGCCTCGCAGGTGATCGGGGCGGTGGGGAGCGAGAACCAGGGCCTGACCGGCCTCGAGGAGTCCCAGGACGAGGTCCTCGGGGGCGCGAACGGCGAGCAGGACGTGGTCCACGACGCCCTCGGCCGCCCGATCCGGATGGAGTCCGTCACCGCGCCGAGCGTGGGCGAGGACATCCAGACCACGCTCGACGCCGCGATTCAGGCCAAGACCGAGGAGGCGTTGACAGAGGCGGGGGAGCGCTTCGAGGCACAGGGCGCGACCGCGATCGTGATGAACCCCAACACGTTCGAGATCATCGCGATGGCGAATTGGCCCGGGTACGACCCGTCGAACCTCGACGACGCGAGCGACGAGGAGCTCCAGAACCGGGCGACCGGGTTCACCTACGAGCCGGGTTCAACCTTCAAGGCGTTCACGGTCGGCGCCGCGCTCGAGGACCGGGTGGTGACGCCACAGACGAGCTTCTACCTGCCGTCCGAGATCCAGGTCGCGGACCGGACGATCGGCGAGGCGCACGCCCGCCCGCCGATCGACGCGACCGTCTCGGAGATCCTCGCCCAGTCCTCGAACGTCGGCGCCGTTCGGATCGGCCTCGCGGAGGGCGCCGATCGTTTCTCGAAGTGGATCGACAACTTCGGGTTCGGCCGTGTCACCGGGCTCGACTACCCGGGCGAGGAGCGCGGGATCGTCCCCGAGCGCGACGAGTACTCAGGCTCGACGATGGGGAACCTGCCGATCGGCCAGGGTCTCGCCGTCACGCCCCTGCAGATGGCCACCGGGTACGCGGTGATCGCCGACGGCGGGATCATGCGCAGGCCGAGCCTGATCAGCGGGATCGGCGGGGAGCCCGTCGAACGTGAGGGCGAGGAGCGGCGCGTGATCAGCGAGCGGACCGCGGCGCAGCTCCGCGACATGCTGGAGGGCGTGCTCGAGCCAGGCGGGACCGCCTCCTCGGTGAGCGTCCCCGGCTACGTCCTCGCCGGCAAGACGGGGACCGCGCAGAAGGTCGTCGGGGGAACCTACTCGGAGGACGAGTACGTCGCCTCCTTCGTCGGCTTCGCTCCCGCCGAGCGGCCGAAGCTTCTAGTCGCCGTGGTGGTCGACGAGCCGCTCTGGGTCCACACGGGCGGCGAGGTCGCCGCGCCTGTGTTCGGCGAGATCGCCTCGTTCGCGCTGCCGTACCTGGGTGTCTCGCCGAGGTAGATGCGAGGAGCGACCCGTCTTACGGAGTCGCTCATAAAATCGCTCGCGATGGAGCTGGGTGAGCTCGTTCGCGCCGCCGGAGTCGCCGCGGAGATCCGTGGTGACCACTCGGTCGAGGTTTCCGGCCTCGCCTACGACAGCGGCCGGGTCGCCCCCGGCACGCTGTTCTTCTGCTTCGCCGGGGAGCGGGCCGACGGGCACGAGTTCGCCGGGAAGGCGGTGGAGGCCGGGGCGTGCGCGCTCGTCGTCGAGCGACCGGTAGACGCCGACGCGCCGCAGGTCCAAGTCGAGGACGCGCGCGCGGCGATGGCGCCGATCGCCGCCAGCTTCCACGGCGATCCGACCTCGGAGCTGACGGTGGTCGGGATCACCGGGACGAACGGGAAGACGACCACGGCCTTCCTCGTCCGCGCCCTTCTCGAGGGGGCCGGCCACCGCTGCGGGCTGCTCGGGACGGTGAGGCGGGTCGTCGGAGGTGAGGTCGAGGAGGTCGAGCGGACGACGCCCGAGGCGATCGACCTCCAGAGCACCTTCGCCCGGATGCTCGACGCCGGGGACGAGTTCTGCGCGATGGAAGTCTCATCCCACGCGCTCGTCCTGCACAGAGCCGACTCGATCCACTTCGTGGTGAAGGCGTTCACGAACCTGAGCCAGGACCACCTCGACTTCCACGCCGACATGGAGGACTACTTCTCCGCGAAGCGGCTGCTCTTCTCCGGTGAGGGGGGCGCTCCGATGATCGAGCTCGAGGGCGGGATCTCCGTGATCAACCTCGACGACCCCTACGGGCAGCGGCTGGGGGAGGACCTCTCGTGCGGATCGGGGGCCGAGTGCATCACCTACTCGGCGGCCGGCGGCGCCGCCGATCTGAGCGCCCGCGGGGTGACGTTCGACGCGTCGGGCTCCCGCTTCCTCTGTCTCTCACCGGAGGGGGAGCTGGATGTGCGGACCCCCCTTCCCGGCGACTTCAACGTCGCGAACGCGCTCGCGGCCCTGTCGGTCGCCCACGCGCTCGGGCTCGACCTGCGTGAGGGCGCGGCGGCGCTGGCCACGGCCGAGCAGGTCCCCGGCCGCTTCGAGTCGATCGACGAGGGCCAGCCGTTCGGCGTCCTGGTCGACTACGCGCACACGCCCGACTCGCTCGAGAACGTGCTCGCGGCGGCGCGGCGGATCACGGGGAGACGGCTCGTCTCGGTGTTCGGGTGCGGGGGGGACCGGGACCGCGAGAAGCGGCCGCTGATGGGGCGGGCGGGCGCCGAGCTCTCGGACCTTGCGGTCGTCACGTCGGACAACCCTCGGAGCGAGGACCCCGGGGCGATCATCGACGAGATCCGCGCCGGAATCCCGGATCAGCCGCATGCCGAGGTCGTCGTCGAGCCCGACCGCCGCGCGGCGATTGCTCTCGCCTTCGCCCGGGCGGCCGCGGGGGACACGGTGGTGATCGCGGGGAAGGGACACGAGCAGGGCCAGGAGTTCGAGGACGGGCGGAAGGTCCCGTTCGACGACCGGGACGTCGCCCGCGAGGAGCTCCGCCGCCTCGCGGCGGGCGCGGCCAGTTGAGGTCCCTGGAGGGGGAGGCCCTGGCCACGGCCGCCGGGGCCCAGGTGCTGGGACGCGGTGGGTCCGGCGGTCCGAACCGGACGGTGATCGACTCGCGTGAGATCCGCGAGGGCGATCTGTTCATCGGCCTGCCCGGTGAGCGACATGACGGCGGCGAGTTCGCCGCCGCGGCGCTCCGCGACGGGGCGTGGGGCGTCCTGGTCGGGACCCGGTGGGCGCGCGAGCTGGCCGGCCAACGGGAGCGGCTCGGAGGGGAGGAGTCGAGCTGGATCCTCGGCACCGAGGACCCGCTCGCCTCCCTGCAGTCGCTGGCGCGGCGTTGGCGACGGGCGCTCGAGTGCAGGGTGGTGGGGATCACCGGCTCCACCGGAAAGACCTCGGTGAAGGACGTCTGCCGGGCGATTCTGCCCGCCGAGGTCCACGCGAGCCCGGAGAACTTCAACACCGAGATCGGCCTCCCCCTGGCTGTCCTGGCCGCCCCCGAGGGGACCGACGTCCTGGTCCTGGAGATGGGGATGCGAGGGCCTGGCCAGATCGCGGAGCTCTGCGCGATCGCCGCACCCGACGTGGCCGTGATCACCAACGTCGGCCCGGTCCACGTCGAGCTGCTCGGCTCGGTCGAGGCGATCGCGGCAGCGAAGGCGGAGATCATCGACGGGCTGGTGCAGGGCGGCACGGCGGTCGTCCCCGCCGATCCGGGGCCTCTCGCCCCGCACCTGGAGCGAGCGCCGAAGCTGCTCCGGTTCGGAAAGGGCGGCGACGTCGAGGCGACCTGGGTGCTGGCGGAGGAGGGCGAGACCGACGCACTCGTTCGGACCCCCGCGGAGGAGCACGCCTTCAAGCTGCCCTTCGTCGAGGCACACAACCTCGACAACGCTCTCGCGGCGATCGCCGCGGGCCTCGGGCTCGGCTATTCGGTGGAGGCGATGGCGGAGCGGGCGCCGGGGATAGTCTTCTCGCGCCTTCGTGGGGAGCTCATCGAGCTCCCGGAGAACGCCATTCTGATCAACGACTCCTACAACGCCAACCCGATCTCGATGCGGGCGGCGCTGGACCACCTCGCCTCATTGAAGGCCGGCGGGAGGCGCCTCGCCGTCCTCGGGGAGATGCGGGAGCTCGGGCCCGAGTCCGCCGCGTACCACCGCGAGATCGGGGACTACGCGCGCACGAAGGGCGTCGAGCACCTGATCGGAGTGGGCGAGCTGGGGGCCCTCTACGGGCCGGACGAGCAGGTCGCCGACGCGGAGGCCGCCGCCGATGCGCTCGCGAAGGCGCTGGGCCCGGGCGATGCCGTCCTGGTCAAGGGCTCCCGGGCGGTCGGCCTGGAGCGGGTCGCCGAGAAGCTGATGGAGCGATAGATGCTCGGGGAGGTCCTGATCTCCGGGATGGCGGCGATGCTCATCTGCATCTTCCTCGGCCCGCGCTTCATCGAGTACCTGCGGCTGAAGGAGTTCGGCCAGCACATCCGGGAGGAGGGCCCGCAGGAGCATCACGAGAAGGCCGGGACGCCGACGATGGGCGGGTTGATCATCTTCACCGCGATCTCGATCCCGTACCTGGTCCTGTCGGACCGCGACACGCAGAGCCTCGCGGTCTTCGGCGTCGCCCTCGGGTGCGCGTCGATCGGGTTCGGGGACGACTATCTGAAGATCGTCAAGCGGCGCTCTCTCGGCCTATCCGCCCGCGTCAAGCTCATTCTCCAGCTCGGACTAGCCCTCGCCCTGTGGTACATCGCCAAGCACGAGGTCGGGCTCGAATCGAGCCTGGAGCTGCGCATCTCCGACGAGTCGCTCGACATCCCCGACTTCCTCTATCCCGCCGTGATCTTCCTCGTGATCGCGGGAGCGAGCAACGCCGTCAACCTCACCGACGGGCTTGACGGTCTCGCGGCCGGCTGCTGTGCCGTTGTGCTGCTCGCCTACACGGCGATCACGTTCATCACGACCGGCGAGCACAACCTCTCGCTGCTCTCCGCCTGCCTGGTCGGCGGGTGCATCGGCTTCCTCTGGTTCAACGCCTTCCCGGCGTCGATCTTCATGGGTGACACGGGCTCGCTCGGGATGGGGGGCGCGATCGGCGCGATCGCGGTGATGACCCAGACCGAGATCCTCCTGGTCATCACCGGCGGCATCTTCGTGATCGAGGCGCTCTCGGTCGCGCTCCAGGTCACCGTCTTCAAGCTGCTTCGCCGCCGGCTCCTGCTGATGGCGCCGATACATCACCACTTCGAGCTATTGGCCTGGTCGGAGACGAAGATCATGCTCCGCTTCTGGATCGTCGCCGGCGTCTGCGCGGGGATCGGCTTCACCCTCTACCAGCAGTCGATCGGGCCTTGATGGTCGGCGTCACGACCATTCCAGCCCAAGGACAAGGAGGTCCGAAATGGCCCAACCGGCCACGATAGTCCCGCGGTTCAGGGGCGATGGATACGGCCCCGGCGACACCGTCGAGGGCGTGCTCGAGGCGTTGGAGCCGGTCGAGCGCCTGCGCTCGATGAACGCCTATCTGCGCTACCTCGACCGCTCGCCCGACTTCGCCGGAGCGGTCACGCATGATGCGGTCGAGCCGCTCCACGAGGGTCCTCTGGAGCAGGGTCAGGAGATCCCGTTCGAGCTGCGGCTGCCGGACGACGCGCTGCCGAGCTGGGACCACCCTTCGACCGAGGGAATGGGCACGCTCTCCTGGTCCCTGGTCCTCGAGACGGACGTCGCCCAGGGCCTCGACAAGACGATCACCCACGCGGTTCCAGTCAATCCGGACGCCGCAGGCTGGTCGGGGCCCGAACTGCCCGCCGAGCCACGGACGAAGAGCTCGGGCAAGTGGGACGTCGAGATCGCCCTCGATCCCTTCGCGCTGCGCCGGGGCGAGGCCTTCACCCTCGATGTCGCGATCGGTGACCCGGACGGTAGCCGGGACACGCTCGAGATCGACCTGTTCTGCCAGGTCGGCTACGACGTCGAGGTCACCGTCAACAGAAGCGGCGGAGACACCGACTACGTGCGGCAGACGAACTGGGTCGACCTCGTCAAGGAACCGGCGGAGATCGATCCCGGGGCACCGAGCCAGCGACTCGAGTTCCGGATACCGGAGGATGCGCCGTTCAGCTATGGCGGCAAGGCCCTCGGGATGGTCTGGATGGTGGTGGCGCGCGAGCAGCGCCGCCTCCGGTCCGACCCGCGCCGAATCGCCTATCTCGAGGTCAGGCCCTAGCTCCACGGCGTCCTCAGACCTCAACGCATCCCTGCGTAGACGCCGGCGCACGGATGACGACGCGGTCGCCGCTCGGCGCTCCTGCGCGGCGCGGCGCGGCAGCTACGTCTCGCTGGGCGTCTTCTCGGCGAAGGAGCCGTACTTGATCTCGGCGCCGCTTCTGTACGTGCCGATGATCACGCCGGTCGATGCGACCTGCGAGCTCGCGACCTCCAGGCCGGCCGGCAGCGTTCCGCCGTCGAACAGGCGCTTTCCCTTGCCGAGGACGAGGGGGAAGATCATCAGGCGGAACTCGTCGATCAGCTCGTGCTCGAGCAGCGTCTGGATCAGGTTCGCGCTGCCGTGTACCTGAAGCTCGGGGCCGTCCTGTTCCTTGAGCGCGCGGATCGCCTCGGGCGCCTCGCCCTCGATCAGCTTCGAGTTCTCCCACTCGAGCTCGCTGAGCGTGTTCGACGCCACGTGCTTGGTGGCGCTGTTGAGCAGCTCGGCGGGGTCCTCGTCGGTGTGCGGCCAGTGGGCCGCGAAGATCTCGTAGGTCTTGCGGCCGAGGACCAGGTCGAAAGGCTTCGACATCCACTCTCCCATCGCCGTCTCCATCTGCTCGTCCCAGTACCCGAACGACCAGCCGCCGTGCTCGAAGCCACCGTCGGGATCCTCCTCCGGGCCGCCCGGCGCCTGCATGACTCCGTCAAGGGTGATGAAGGTGCTCACGATCAGCTCTCGCATTTGCGGGTTCCTTTCTGCGCGGTTTGGTCTCTAATGACCGGCTCGGGCCGGGAAACTCACCGGGTGCCGATCCTTCACACATCATGCATGTCCCGGCCGCCTGTCTACCTGGACGGCGCCCTCGGCTGGGGAGGGGGACGCCTGGCCTTAGCGAACATCGTTATGTGAACCAGGGCCGAAAGCCCCGTCCGTCCCTTCCCGAGGGGCCTTACCTGGTGGTCGGGCTGGCGCGCTCGGGCGCGGCGGCCGCGCGGCTGCTCGCGGCCCGCGGCGAGACCGTGATCGGCCTCGACTCCGGACAGCCGAAGGAGGCGGAAGGGCTGGAGGCGGCGGGCGTCGAAGTGAACCTGGGCGTGGATGGAACACGGCTGCTGGAGCGTGCCCGAACGCTGGTGAAGAGCCCCGGCGTGCCCCAGGACGCCCCGGTGGTCCTTGCGGCCCGCGAGCGCGGCACGGAGGTGACCGGGGAGCTCGAGCTCGCCTGGCGGCTGATCCCGAACGCGTTCTGCGCCGTCACGGGTACCAACGGCAAGACCACGACGACGGAGCTGATCGGCCACCTCCACCGGAGCGCGGGACGCGCCGTCGCGGTCGCGGGGAACGTCGGCACTCCTCTCGGCAGCCTCGTCGGCGAGGTCGACCCGGGGGCGACGGTCGTCTGCGAGTGCTCGAGCTTCCAGCTCGAGGACTCCTTGCTGTTCTCGCCGGAGACCGCGGTCTTCGTCAACCTGGCGCCCGACCACCTCGATCGCCACGGCACGCTCGAGGCGTACCTCGACGCGAAGCTTCGGATCTTCGCCAACCAGGGGAACGACGACGTCGCCGTCTTCAATGGCGACACGCCGGAGCTCCGTTCGCGCGACCTCGGCGGCTGCGCGCGCCGGGTCCGGTTCTGCCCGGCGGAGGCAGAGGCGGCGGACCCGGACTGCGAGCTGAGCCTCGCCAACGGTGTGATCTTCGCCGCGGACGGCCCCCTGATCCGGGTCGACGAGCTTCAGCTTCTCGGCACGCACAACATCGAGAACGCGATGGCGGCCGCGGCGGCGGCCCTCGCATCCGGGTTGCCGCGAGATGCAGTCGCCGATGGGCTGCGCAGCTTCGCGGGCGTCCCGCACCGCCTCGAGCGGGTCCGCGAGATCGACGGGGTGCTCTACGTGAACGACTCGAAGGCGACGAACGTCGCCTCCGCGCTCGCCGGAATCGACTCGTTCGCCGGCGGCGTGCATCTGATCGCGGGCGGGCGGCCGAAGCGGGAGAGCTTCGCGCCGCTCCTCCGGCCGGTCGGGGAGCGCTGCGTCGCCTGCTACCTGATCGGCGAGGCGGCGGAGCGGCTCGCCGAGGAGCTCGCGCCCACGGCCGTGGCGGGCGTCGAGATCAAGGACTGCGGCTCCCTCGAGCGCGCGGTGCAGACAGCGTCGGGCCGGGCGAAGCCGGGTGAGGTCGTCCTGCTCTCACCCGCGTGCGCCAGCTTCGACGCGTTCGAGGATTTCGAGGCGCGCGGCGCGCGGTTCCGGGAGCTGGTGGAGGCGCTTCGATGAGCCTGCGGAGGCGCAATCCGCCGAAACGGCAGTCGCCGCCGCCGCTCGAGTACTCGCTCCTGCTGACCGCGACTCTCTGCCTGCTCGCCTTCGGAGCGGTGATGGTGTTCAGCGCAAGCTCGGCCCGCTCCCTGCTCACCGGCGAGGGGAACGGCTTCTACTACCTCCTGCGCACCGTCGCCTTCGCCGCGATCGGCCTCGCGGTGATGCGGGGTCTGTCCCTGCGCGGCCTCGCCGTCGCGCGGGCGCTGACGCCGCTGATGCTGCTCGTCTCGCTCTTCCTGCTCGTCGCGGTGCTCGCCCCGGGCGTCGGTCAGACCGTGAACGGTGCGCAGCGCTGGATCGGCGCCGGCCTCCTCCAGTTCCAGCCCTCCGAGCTCGCGAAGCTGTCGCTGGTTCTCTATGGCGCCCACCTGCTCGCCGCCGAGCCGCGCCGCGTCAGGGACCTCCGGGGGCTCGGCCCCTACCTGCTCGTTGTCGGCGCAGCGCTGCTCCTGATCTCGATTCAGCCGGACCTGGGCACCTCGATCATCATCGCGTCCGCCGTCTGTGCAGTGCTCTTCCTCGCCGGCGTCCGGCTTCGGACCCTGGCCCCCGCCGCGGTCGCAATCGGCCTGATCGGCGTGGCGATGATCGCCACCAACCCCTACCAGCAGGAGAGGCTGACCGGCTTCCTCAATCCAGGGGCGGACCCGGGCGGAGCGGGCTTCCAGAGCAAGCAGGCGACGATCGCGGTCGGCTCCGGGGGCATCTTCGGCGTCGGCCTCGGCGAGAGCGTCCAGAAGGCCTCCTACCTGCCCGAGGCCCACACCGACATGATCGCCGCGGTGATCGGCGAGGAGCTCGGGCTCGCCGGAATGTTCGTCCTGATCGGGCTGTACGGGATGTTCGGCTACGCGGGGCTGCGCGCCGCCCACCGCGCCCGCGACCGGTACAGCAAGCTGCTCGCCGCCGGGCTCACCTCGCTGATCATGGCCCAGGCCGCGCTCAACCTGTTCGCGGTGCTCGGCCTCGCACCGCTCACCGGGGTGCCCCTGCCGTTCGTCTCTTACGGGGGGACCAGCCTCGTGATCACTCTTGCCTCGGCCGGCTTGATCCTGAACGTGGCGCGGCGTCCCGCACAGGGATCCGGGCGTCGGCGCTCGGGAGGCGAGGGCGGAGCGTCGCGCGCCGGACGGTCCCCGGCCGGGGGCCCTGCGAGACTGCGCGTGATCGACGGAGGAACGCATACGAGGAGGAAGCGCGTCGCAAGTGGCAAGAGTCGTGATAGCGGCCGGCGGCACGGCGGGGCACGTCGTGCCGGCGATCGCCGTCGCCGACGCGCTTCGCGCTGAGGGCGCCGAGGTCAGCTTCCTCGGAACCCGTGAGCGCGCCGAGGCGGAGCTCGTCCCGGCGGCGGGATACGAGATCGACTTCCTGCGGGTGAGCGGCCTGGACCGGCGGAACCCCCTGAAGGCGGCGGCCGCGGCGTGGCAGGCCGGCCGCGCCGTCGGCGAGGCCCGCCGGCTGCTCGCCGCCCGCGGCGCGGACGTCGTGCTCGGCGGCGGCGGCTACGTCGCGGGACCCGTCGGTCTGGCGGCGCTGCGGATGGGCCTTCCGCTGGTTCTCACCGAGGCGGACAGCCATCTCGGCCTCGCCAACCGGCTGCTCGCCCCCCGCGCGCGGCGGATCTGCCTCGCGTTTCCGATCCCCGGCCGCGACGGCGGACCGTACCTGGTCACCGGCCGGCCCATCCCCCGCCCGGTCCTCGAGGCGGACGCTGCCGTCGCGCGGAGGCGCTTCGGCATCCCCGAGCCCGCTGATTGCGTCACCGTGGTCGGCGGCAGCCTCGGGGCGCTCTCGATCAACGTCGCGGCGTTCGAGGCGTTCACCCGGCCCGCCGGCCTGCCCCGCGACCATGTCGGCGAGCCGTGGATCCTTCACGTCGTCGGCCGGCGCGACTTCGCCGAGCTGAGGCGTCGCTGGGACGTGCAGGGGCGCCCCGAGCGCTACACGCTGATCTCCTACGAGCCCAACCTCGGTGACGTCCTCGCCGCCGCCGACCTGGTGGTCGCCCGGGCCGGGGGGTCGGTGATGGAGATCGCGGCCGCCGGCCGCCCCGCGATCCTGGTGCCCTACCCGCACGCGACTGGCAACCATCAGGAGACGAACGCGCGCTGGATGGCGGACGGAGGGGCGGCGATCGTGATCCCTGATTCGGAGCTCACCCCCGACCGCCTGATGGGCGCGATCTCCGAGCTCCTCGGGGATGAGGACCGGTTGAGGGAGATGGCATCGGCTGCCCGCCACCTCGCGAAGCCGGACGCCGCCGAGCGGATCGCCCGCGAGGCGCTCGCGGCGGTCGGGGGAGAGGTGGGCGGATGAAGGGGCGCCGCCTTCACTTCGTCGGGATCGGAGGGGCGGGGATGAGCGGCCTGGCACTCGTCTGCGCGGAGCTCGGCGCGGAGGTGAGCGGGTCGGATCGGGTGGAGTCCTCCTACACCGAACGCCTCCGCGCCGCCGGGATCGAGCCGCATCTCGGCCACGACGCCGAACGGGTGCCCGCCGATGCCGAGGTGGTGATCTCGACCGCGATCGCCGAGGACAACCCGGAGCTGGCCCGCGCGCGCGAGCGGGACCAGCGGGTGATCCATCGCGGTGAGCTGCTCGCCGAGCTCTGCGGCCGGCGCCGTCTGCTCGCGGTCGCGGGAACCCACGGAAAGACGACGACCGCCGCGATGTGCATCTGGGCCCTTCGGGCGACCGGGGCGGACCCACCCTTCTTCCTCGGAGGAGAGCTTCCCGGCGCCGGCCCGGACGGAGAGGCCACCAACGCGGCATGGGGCGAGGGTGACTGGGTGGTCGCCGAGGCGGACGAGAGCGACGCCAGCTTCCTGCGCCTTCGTCCCGAGATCGCCGTGGTCACCAACCTCGAACTCGACCACCACTCGCGCTGGGCCTCGCTCGCGGAGCTCTCCGAGGCGTTCGCGGCGTTCGGAGCCCCCTCGGCCGCGCTGGTGACGGGGGCCGACGTCCGGCTTCCGGGTCAGGAGGCGCAGCGCGTTATCCGCTTCGCGCTCGAGCCGGGGCCCGGGGATCCCCCCGTCGATGCGGATCTGCTCGCGGCCGAGATCGAAACGACCGAGGGCGGCGGCAACCGGTTCCGCGCCATGGGGGCCGGGATCGACACCGAGGTGGGGCTTCGGGTTCCCGGCCGCCACAGCGTCGCCAACGCGCTCGCGGCGCTCGGCGGCCTCGCGGCCGCCGGCGCGGACCCCGCCGCCTGCGCCCAGGCGCTCGGCGGCTTCCCCGGCGTCGCCCGGAGGCTCGAGGCGAAGGGGGAGGCGAACGGGGCCCGGATCTACGACGACTACGCGCATCATCCGACCGAGGTGAGGGCGACCCTTGAGGCCGCCCGCGAGCTGGAGCCGCGACGGCTGATCGCGGTCTTCCAGCCCCATCTGTACTCGCGGACGAAGGCGCTCGCGGAGGAGCTGGGAGCCGCGCTCACGGGAGCGGACGAGGTCGCCGTCCTCGACGTCTACCCGGCGCGGGAGCAGCCGGTCGGCGCCCTCGCCGGGGTGAGCGGGCTGATGGTGGCCGAGGCAGCCGCCGACCACGCCCGGGGCGGGCGCGTGTGGTGGCTTCCGACCGCAGACGCGGCGGCTCGCGCGCTCGGCCCACGGCTCCGTGAGGGGGAAGTGCTGATCACGATCGGCGCGGGGGACATCCACAAGCTTGCGGAGGCCCTGGTTGACGGAGGCGGCGGATGAGCAGGCCCGGGGGCATCGAGGACGGCTATCCGCTCGCCCGGCTCACCACCGTCAGGGTCGGCGGGCCGGCGGACCACTTCGCGAAGCCGGAGTCCGAGCCCGAGCTCGTCGAGCTGCTCGAATGGGCGGAGCGGGAGGGCCTCGCGATCGCTGTGGTCGGCTCGGGATCGAACCTGCTCGTCGCGGACGGTGGATTTCGGGGCCTCGTCCTGAAGCTGGCCGGGGATCTCGCGACGGTCGAGCGCGACGGCACCCGGGTGATCTGCGGCGGCGGCGTCAGGCTTCCCTCCGCGGCGGCCCGGGCGGCGGGCTGGGGGCTGGCCGGGCTCGAGTTCGGGGTGAACATCCCCGGGACCGTGGGTGGCGCGGTCCGGATGAACGCCAACGCGTACGGGGGAGAGCTCGGGCGGGTGCTCGAGTGGGTGACGATCTGCACGGCGGGCGGTGCCGAGCGGCGGACCCCGGACCAGCTCGGCCTCCGCTACCGGGGGTCGGGGATCACCGAGCGCGAGGTGGTCTCCCGGGCAGGCTTTCGCCTCGATGGGTCGAATCCGGCCGATGTGAAGTCCACCATGGCTGACATGCGAGCGCGGCGGAAGGAGGCCCAGCCGTCCGGGATCAAGACGTTCGGCTCGACCTTCATGAACCCGGAGAATGAGCGGGCGGAGGGGCGCTCGGCCGGCCAGCTGCTCGATGACGCCGGATGCCGGGGCCTCCAGATCGGGGGGGCCAGGCTCTCGCCCAAGCACGCGAACTTCGTCGAGAACGCCGGCAGGGCGACGACCGCCGACGTCCTCGCCGTGATGGCCGAGGCCCGCCGCCGGGTGCACGAGCGTTTCGGGGTCGTGCTCGAGCCCGAGGTCCAGGTGCTTGGCGAGGTGAGCTGGCCCGAGGAATGGCAACTCGAGCGCTGAGAGGGACCCGGCCGCCGCCGCGCCGGGCCGGCACTCGGCTCCGCGCCACCCCGCACGGCGCCGTCGTCCGCCGGCGACTCGCCGCCGCCGTCGTCGTCGCGATCGCGCTGTACGCCGTATACATGCTCTGGTTCCGAGATCTCTCCTGGTTCTCGGTCGATGATGTGAGCGTCGAGGGAGCGACGACGAGCGAGAGGCAGATCACCGCGGCGATCGCAAACGCCGCCGAGGACATGACGACGCTTCACCTCAAGGACGACGAGCTCACTGCCGCGGTGTCCCGCTTCCCCACGGTTGCGGCGCTCAAGGCCGAGACGAGCTTTCCGCACGAGCTACACGTGACGGTCAGGGAGAGGCTCCCGGTGGCCGTCGCCACGATCAGGGGGCGACAGGTCGCCGTCTCTCCGGACGGCTACATGCTGATGGGGCTGAGCTTCGATTCGAAGGAGCTGCCCACGATCGAGGGCGCCTCGGCAGCCGGTGCCCGGCTCGACGAGAAGGCCGCGGCCCAGGCGGCGATCCTCGGCGCCACCCCGGAGCCGCTTCGCGAGCGACTCGAGGGAACGAGCTGGGAGGAGGAGGACGGTGGGGTCGTCGTGGAGATGGAGGGGGCGCCCGCCCTCCTCTTCGGGGACGGCTTCGGCGCCGAGGACAAGTGGGCCGCCGCGGTCGCAGTCCTCTCGAGCGAGGAGAGGGGTTCCCCCTCGTACCTCGACGTGAGCGTTCCGGAACGGCCGGTCTCCGGCGGCTGAGCTCGGAACCTGCAACGGGACATGCACGCCTGAACGGGCCGATCGGCCCTTTGCGAGGGCCCCGAACCAGCCCCCTTGACGGCCGGCAAAATGCGTTGTTTGCAGGGAGTTTTAACGCCCTCAACCAACCCTGAACCTCAACCTCGATACGAGACTCAACCCACTGGAACTCTCAAGCGAGACTTGAAGGTAGAGGCTTGCGAAGGGCGAAAAAGCCCGTACTCTGTGACGTAGTTCGATATCGCCCAGGGCCGATCTTCGGCGGGGCTCGGAGCAGGACCAACCAATGGAGACCTCATATCTGGCCGTTATCAAGGTCGTCGGTGTGGGCGGCGGTGGCTCGAATGCCGTCAGCCGGATGGTCGACGCGGGCCTGCGGGGCGTCGAGTTCGTCGCGGTCAACACGGACGCGCAGGCGCTCCAGGCCTGTGACGCCGACGTCAAGATCGGGATCGGCCACAACCTGACCAAGGGCCTCGGCGCGGGCGCCAATCCCGAGGTGGGGGCCGGCGCGGCCGCGGAGTCCAGGGACGAGATCAAGGACGCGCTGAAGGGCGCGGACATGATCTTCATCACCTGCGGCGAGGGCGGCGGCACCGGCACGGGGGCCGCGCCGGTGATCGCCGAGATCGCGAAGCAGGAGATCGGCGCCCTCACCGTCGGCGCCGTCACCAAGCCGTTCGAGTTCGAGGGCAAGAAGCGGATGGCGCAGGCCGAGGAGGGGATCGACCGGCTCCGCAAGGAGGTCGACACGCTGATCACGGTCCCGAACGAGAAGCTTCTTCAAATCGTCGAGCGCCGGACGACGATCCTCGAGGCGTTCCGCGAGGCGGACGACATCCTCCGACAGGGCGTCCAGGGCATCACCGACCTGATCACGATCCCGGGCCTGATCAACCTCGACTTCGCCGACGTCCGCCTGGTCATGCACCAGGCGGGCTCGGCGCTGATGGGCGTCGGCACCGGCACCGGGGAGAACCGTGCAGTCGAGGCCGCCAAAGCTGCGATTACGTCGCCCCTGATTGAGGAGAAGATCGACGGGGCCAAGGGCATGCTGCTGAACGTCACCGGCGGCGAGGACCTCGGTCTGTTCGAGGTGAACGAGGCGGCGCGGCTCTGCATCCAGGCCGCCGACGCGAACGCGAACATCGTCTTCGGCGCCGTGGTCGACTCCTCGATGCACGAGGAGGTCCGCGTCACCGTGATCGCCACCGGCTTCGAGGGCTTCGAGATGATCGCCCGGGCGCCGGAGTTCACCGCCCGGTCGGCCGCCGAGCGCCGTCCGACCCCGGCTGGCGGCGGCCGCGAGTCCCTGAGCGACCTGCGGATCTCCGAGTCCGAGATCGACGTTCCGGACTTCCTGAAGTAGCAAGCCCGCCGTTCACGCCCGCTAGGGTCCGAACGGTGGAAGCAGGGACGCTGAAGAGGACGGCGCTGTACGAGGCGCACGTCGCCGCGGGGGCGAAGCTGGTCCCGTTTGCCGGCTGGGAGATGCCGGTTCAGTACGACGGCGTCAAGGCGGAGCACCTGCGGGTGCGGAGCGGCTGCGGCGTCTTCGATGTCTCCCACATGGGCGAGATCGAGACCGAGGGGCCCGGCGCCGCGGAGCTCCTCCAGCGGCTGCTGTCGAATGACGTCTCGAAGATCCAGGTTGGGGGTGCCCAGTACTCCTGCCTCTGCCGCGAGGACGGGGGAGTCCTCGACGACCTCTTCACCTACCGACTGGCCGAGGACCGCTACCTGACGGTGACCAACGCGGCGAACCATGAGCGCGACCTGGAGTGGTTCGAGGCGCACGCGGTCGAGTTCGAGGCCGAGGTTCGCGACCGGATCGACGACTACGCGATGCTCGCCGTGCAGGGCCCGGGGGCGCGGGAGATCGTGGCCGGGCTGGCCGACGGCGAGCTGCCGGCGAGGTTCAGGACGGCCGACCTGGCGATCGCCGGATGCCCGGCGCTGGTCTGCGGCACCGGCTACACGGGCGAGGACGGGGTGGAGCTGCTCGTGCTGCCGAAGGACGCCAGGGCGGTCTGGGATGCGCTGATTGACGCCGGGGCCGGGCCGGCGGGACTCGCTGCTCGCGACACCCTCCGCCTCGAGGTCAACTACTGCCTCTACGGCAACGACCTCACCGAGGGGCGGACCCCGATCGAGGCCGCGCTCGGCTGGTGCGTGAAGGAGGACACCGGCTTCGTCGGCGCCGAGGCGTGCCGCCGCGTGCGCGATCAGGGGCCGAAGGACGTGCTCGAGCCGTTCGTGATCACCGGGGCGGGGATCCCGCGGCAGGGGAACCCGATCCTCTCCGGCGACGAGCGGATCGGGGAGGTCACCAGCGGGACGCTGTCTCCATCGCTCGGGGTCGGAATCGGGATGGGGTACGTGCGAAGCGACCTGGCGGCCCCCGGCACCGGGATCGAGGTCGACGTGCGCGGCAAGCGGCGGGCGGCCGAGATCCGCGAGCGGCCGCTCTATTCGAAGGACTGACCGGCCGCACCATCGGGCTGAGCGCCTGCCGGTGTGCACGAACGGATAGGTTTCCGCCATGGCCGAGGAGACCTACCCCGACGACCTTCGCTACCACCCCGAGCACGACTGGGCGCGGATCGACGCAGATCAGGCGACCTTCGGGATCACCTGGTACGCGCAGGACGCGCTCGGCGAGATCGTCTTCTACGAGCCGCCTGAGGTCGGCAGGGAGGTGAAGAAGGACGAAGCGTACGCCGAGGTCGAGTCGGTGAAGGCCGTTTCGGACGTCTACGCGCCGCTCTCGGGCGAGGTCACCGAGGTGAACTCCGGCCTGACCGACAGCCCCGAGACGATCAACCAGGACCCCTACGGCGACGGCTGGATGGTGAAAATGAAGCTCTCCGACCCCTCGGAGGCCGACCAGCTGATGGACGTCGCGGCCTACAAGAAGCTGCTCGAGGAATCCGACTAGCGAGGCGGCTCCGCGGAGCCGCGATTCACGGGGTGCGGCAAGCGTGGCCGGATTTCCTCGCTATGGCGCGGAAAAGGCTCCACGGATGCCTGCCGGCCAGATGCTCCCGTTCCGACGCCGCCCGGTGACGAAGGGGGCGGTCACTACGATGGGTCGTCAGTGAGCCGGTACACCTCAGCAACCGATCGGGACCGCCGCGAGATGCTCGAGGCGATCGGGGCCGCCTCGATCGACGAGCTCTTCGAGGACATTCCCGAGGCGCTTCGCCTCGGGCGGCCGCTCGACCTGCCCGACGGGAAGCCCGAGACCGAGGTCCACGACCGCCTCGCCGCCCTGGCGTCGCGGAACGCCCATGCGGAGGCCGAGACGAGCTTCCTCGGCGCAGGGATGTACGACCACTACGTGCCGGCGATCGTCGACGCGATCACGAGCCGCTCCGAGTTCCTCACTCCGTACACGCCGTACCAGCCGGAGATCTCCCAGGGCGGCCTGCAGGTGATGTTCGAGTTCCAGACGGCGATGTCGGAGCTCACCGGGCTGCCGGTCTCGAACGCCGCCCTCTACGAGGGGCCCTCCGCCGTGGCGTCGGCCGCCTACCTGGCGATCGGCGCGACCGGGCGGAGGAAGCTGGTCGCCTCGCGAGGCGTCCATCCCCACAGCCGCGAGTCGCTCGTCACCTACGGCGCCGGTTACGGCTCCGAGCTGGTCGAGGTCCCGCTGAAGGACGGCGGCACGGACGCAGCCTCTCTCGCCGACGCGATCGACGACGAGACCGCTGCCGTCTTCCTCCAGCAGCCGAACTTCCTCGGAGCGGTCGAGGACACCGAGGCGCTCGCGGCGGCGGCGAAGGAGCACGGAGCGCTCATGGTCGTCGCCTGCGACCCGATCGCCCTCTCGATCCTGAGGCCGCCCGGAGAGTGCGGCGTCGACATCGCTGTCGGGGAGGGCCAGCCGCTCGGGAACCGGCTCGACTACGGCGGGCCCTCGTTCGGGTTCTTCTGCGCCACCGAGGAGCAGATCCGGCGGATGCCGGGGCGGATCGCAGGGGAGACGACAGACGTCGACGGCCGCCGGGGGTTCGTCCTAACCCTGCAGACGCGCGAGCAGCACATCCGCCGCGAGAAGGCAACCCACAACATCTGCACCGCCCAGGCGCTGAATGCCCTCGCCGGGATGGTCCACATCGCCTGGCTCGGCAAGCGCGGCTTCGTCGAGCTCGGCGAGCTGCTCGTCAGGCGGACCGCCTACGCGCGCGAGCGACTCATGGCGATCGACGGGATCGAGCCGCTCCACGAGGCGCCGGTCGTGCGGGAATTCCCGGTCTCCCTCGACGCTCCGGTCGAGAAGGTGCTGGAGCGCTGCGCCGCTGAGGGAATCGGGGCGGGCTATCCGCTCGCCCGCGAGTACCCCGAGCACGAGAACGGGCTGCTCGTCGCGATCACCGAGCGCCGAAGCCGCGCCGACATCGATCGGCTCGCGGACGTGCTCGGCAATGCGGTTTCCGAGCTGAGGGGCGCGAAGGTTGCCGAGGGAGTGGCGTCGTGAGCGAGCTCCCGACCCACCACCAAACGGGCGGCTCCTCGGCTTCGCCTGCGGAGCCCCCTCGCACACTCGTCGATGGTGGAACCCCGATGCAGCGCGACCCGGCGACGACGATCTACGAGCGCTCGGTGGAGGGCCGTCGGGCCGCGACGCTGCCCGACCTGGACGTCCCGGAGCGGCCGCTGGACGAGCTGATCCCGAAGAGCCTTCTGCGCGAACGTCCCGCCGAGCTCCCCGAGGTCTCCGAGCCGGAGATCGTCCGCCACTACAACCGGATCTCCCGGCGGAACTTCGACCTCGACACCGGCTTCTACCCGCTCGGGTCCTGCACGATGAAGCACAACCCCCGCCTGAACGAGCGGGTCGCCGCCCTGCCCGGACACGCCCGGCTGCACCCGGCGCAGGAGCCGAGGCGGGCTCAGGGGGCCCTCGAGCTGATGTGGCTGCTCCAGCAGTCGCTCGCCGAGATCTGCGGGCTCCCGCACGTCAGCCTCCAGCCATCCGCCGGGTCCCACGGCGAGCTCGCCGGGCTCCTCCTGACGCGCGCCTACCACACCGATCGCGGCGAGGAGCGGAGCAAGGTCCTCACGCCCGACACCGCCCACGGCACCAACCCGGCGACCGTGACGATGGCGGGCTACGAGGTGGTGAAGCTGGCGACGAACGACCGGGGCGGGATCGAGCTGGACGATCTCCGCGCGAAGGCGGACACGGAGACCGCCTGCCTGATGCTGACCAACCCGAACACCCTCGGCCTTTTCGACGAGAACATCTCCGAGATCGCGAGGATCGTCCACGACGCGGGCGGCACGCTCTACTACGACGGAGCGAACCTGAACGCGATCATGGGCCGCTCGCGGCCGGGTGACATGGGCTTCGACATCGTCCACGTCAACCTGCACAAGTCCTTCAGCCAGCCCCACGGCGGCGGTGGACCGGGGGCGGGCCCGATCGCGGTCTCCGGGCGGATCGAGCCGTTCCTGCCGCGTCCGCAGGTGGTAAGGCGCGAGGGCCGGAACGGGGGAGAGCCGCGGTTCGACCTCGACTTCGATCGGCCGAGGTCGATCGGCCGGCTTCGCGGCTTCCAGGGAAACTTCGGCGTCTTCGTTCGCTCCTACGCCTACATCCTCAGCCTCGGGGGCGACGGGCTCCAGGAGGCCTCCGAGACCGCCGTGCTGAACGCGAACTACCTCCTCGCCCGGCTCAGCGGGGGAACGGCCGGCAAGTACACGCCGATCGCGTTCGACCGCCGCTGCATGCACGAGTTCGTCCTCTCCGGCGCCCCGGCCAAGAAGGAGCTCGGTGTGCAGACGCTCGACATCGCCAAGCGGCTGCTCGACTACGGCATGCACCCGCCGACCGTGTACTTCCCGCTGCTGGTCGACGAGGCGCTGATGGTGGAGCCGACGGAGACCGAGACCCGCGAGACCCTCGACGCGTTCGCCGATGCGATCGAGGCGATCCTGAAGGAGGCCGCCGAGGATCCCGGGATCGCGAAGGGAGCGCCGTACACGACGCCGGTTCGCCGCCTGGACGAGGCGGCGGCGGCTCGCCGGCCCGTCGTCCGCCAGCGGCTCTAGCTGACTCGATCGTCCTTCTCTGCCAGCTCCCCGACGTCCGGGAGCTTCTGCTTCAGCGAGAGCACCGGCTCGAACAGGTCACCTTCACTCTCCACCCGCTCGATCGCATCCGGGATCTCAAACCGAAGGTCGTCCGCGTCCTCGCGCTTCACGGCGCGCTCCACCTCCTTCCAGTGGAGCGGGATGGAAGCGGTTGGGTATTCCCTCGCCCGCAGGGAGTAGACGGCGATCGTCGTCTTCTTCTGGTGGTTCTGGCTCCAGTCGACGAACACCTTGCCCCGGCGCTCGGCCTTCGCCATCTTCGAGACCACCTGCTTGGGGGTCTGGCTCTCGAGAAGCTGCGCGATCGCCTTGGCGAACGGGCTCGTCTGCTCGTAGCTGACCCTCGTGTTGAGCGGCACGTAGACCTGGAGGCCCTTGCCTCCGGAGACCTTCGGAAAGCACTTCATGTCGAACTCGGCGAACAGCTCACGCACCCGGAGCGCGACCCGGCAGCACTCGAGCAGCGCCGCCGGCTTCCCCGGGTCGAGGTCGAAGGCGAGAATGGTCGGCTGCTCCATCCTGCTCGCCTTCGAAAGCGACGGATGGAGCTCGAGCGCCGCGAGCTGCGCCATCCAGGTCAGGGTGGGAAGGTCCTGGCAGAGGCAGAAGTCGATCTCTCCCGCGCGCCGGTCGACGTAGATCGGCGTCGTCTTCACCCACTCCGGCCGGTGCTTCGGGCAGTTCTTCTCGAAGAACGAGGCCGCGGGGTTGCCGACCCCCTCGGGGAAGCGCCGTAGGGTGAGCGGGCGGCCGCGGAGGTGGGGCAGGATCGCGTCCGCGACCCGCGCGTAGTAGTCGATCACCTCCGCCTTGGTCGTCTTGGTCTTCGGGTAGAGGACCTTGTCCAGGTTGGTCAGCTTGAGCTTCCGCCGGCCGACGGTGACTTCCTGATTCCGCTTCTTTGTCGCCGGCGG
>DASUYK010000079.1:0-5011 GCA_036377415.1 Solirubrobacterales bacterium | reverse complement strand
GCGGTTCGAGGAGCTCGGCAAGCCCGGCGACTGGGCATACGAGGGACTCTTCGCCGCCCTGATCGGCGGCCTCGTCGGAGCCCGGATCGACTACGTGATCCAGAACTACGACGAGGTCAAGGACGACCTCCTCGGGAACGTCTTCACCGGCGCAGGGCTGGTCTGGTTCGGGGGTCTTCTCGGCGGCGCGATCGCCGTCTGTCTGTGGGCCCGATACAGGCATTTCCTCAGCCTGACCCTGCTCGACGTCGCCGCTCCCTCCCTCGCGCTCGGGCAGGCGATCGGGCGGATCGGCTGCCAGCTCTCGGGTGACGGGGACTACGGACAGGCCTGGGACGGCCCCTGGGCGATGGCATACCCGGATGGGACCGAGCCGACGGACGAGCCCGTCCATCCCACGCCGGTGTACGAGACGCTCACGCTCGGGCTGATCGCGATCGTCCTCTGGCGCCTGCGCTTCAGGCTGACCAATGGCCTGCTGTTCGCGCTCTATCTCGTGCTCGCCGGGACCGGGCGTTTCCTGGTCGAGTTCATCCGGCTCAACGACGAGGTCGCGCTCGGCCTCACCCAGGCACAGCTGATCAGCCTGGGGATGATCCTCGTCGGCGGCGTCTGGCTGCTGCTCGCGGCTCGGCGGACGCCGCGGGTCGCGACCGCCTGAGGCCGCTAGACCGACCGGAGCATCCCCCCGTCGAGCGGGATCACCGCTCCGGTGAGGTACGCGGCCCGCTCCGAGCACAGGAACGCAACCAGGTCGCCGTACTCATCGGGGGTGCCCAGGCGTCCCGCCGGGACCCGCTCTCGGGCCGCCCCCTCGGCCTGCTCCAGGGACCCGTGCCGGTCGGCGAGCCGCTCGGTGGCGAACATCCCGGTCGCGACGGTGTTAACCGTCACCCCATCCGCCGCGACCTCGTCCGCCAATGTCTCCAGCAGTCCCAGAGCCGCCATCCGGTTGGCGTTCGAGAGCGTCAGGTTGGGGATTGGCTCGCGGATCGAGCTCGACGAGACGTTGACGATCCGCCCCCATCCCCGTTCGCGCATTCCCGGCAGAACCGCCTCGATCAGGACGCGGGGGGCGAGCACCAGCGACCGGAAGGCCCCCTCCCATTCCTCCACCGAGTTGTCGAGCGCGCCCCCGCCCGGCGGCCCGCCGGTGTTGGTCACCAGGATCTCCACCGGGCCGAATGCCTCCGTCACCTCGCCCGGCAGCCTCCGCAGCCGCTCCAGGTCCGCGGTGTCGGCGGCAAAGGCCTTCACCTCGCCCTCGATCCCGCCCGCGGCCTCCTCCAACCCCTCCGCCGAGCGGCTCGAGATCGCCACCCGCGCCCCCTCCCGTGCCAGCGCCCCCGCGATCCCCCGACCGATCCCGCGGCTCGAGCCGAGGACGAGCGCGACCCGCCCCTCGATCCCCAGGTTCATCCCCGCGGCTCCCCGGTCAGCTTCGCCAGGTACGCCGCGTCGTCCGCCGGCAGGCCGGGGATCGACTGGCCGTCCCAGGTGATCCCCGCGGCGGAGCTGTCGCAGGTGAACACCTCGTGCCCACACTCGCCGAGCTTGCTGATCACGTCCAGTGAGAACGGCATGCGCGAGCTGGTGACCAGCAGTCTCACGCGCCCTACCCTATGCGCCAATGGGCGGTTAGCTCAGTTGGGAGAGCGCCTCGTTTACACCGAGGAGGTCGCTGGTTCGAGCCCGGCACCGCCCACTCCTCCGATGCGGATCCGGCCGCGGGCCAGGCGGGACCATCGTTCAGGCGCTCCACCGCATTAGCGGCTTGCGGCGGCTATGCCTGGCCGTAGAGGATCACCTTGCTCGTGTCGTCCGGGTCGGCCTTGATCTCGAACTTGCCGCCGGGCTGGTAGGCCTTCACCGCGTCAGCCGTCAGGTACTGGAAGACCTTGGTGTCGTAGCTCTGGCCGTTCTCGAGCTCGACCGAGACGTCGATGTCGTAGGCCTTGTTCACCGGATCCGACCCGGCGCCGGACTCGGTGATCGAGTTGATCGTCGCGACCCCTGGAAGCCCGTTCTGGTTCAGCTTCATCGCCAGCTGGGCGTACTCGGCGTCGCCGGCCGACGGGCTCATCTGACCCGCGCCCCCCGTCTGCGCGGCCTGCTGCGCCATCTCCTGCGCCTTCTTGATGTTGTCCATGAGGCCCATGTCGGTTTCTCCCCTCCGCGGTCCGTTGGACGTCTCACTCTATCCGAGCGGCTTTTGGATACGTTCTCGACGGCAACGGCGGCCGCAAGCAAGCCGCCGAATCGGAGGAGAGAGATCTTGGACCCAAGCCAGTTGAAGCGAATCCCACTGTTCGCCGACGCCTCGGATGACGACCTCAGGAAGGTCGCGACATTCGCCAGCTCGAGAGAGATCCCGGAGGGGGAGGTGATTCTCCGCGAGGGCAGCTTCTCGCATGAGCTGCTGGCGATCGAGGAGGGGACCGTCGAGGTCACTCGGGACGGCGAGCACATCGCCGATCTCGGTCCCGGTGACATCTTCGGCGAGGCGGGAATGCTCGACGACGAGATGCGCAGCGCGACCGTCACCGCGACGTCCCGCCTCCGCGTGATCGCGCTCGGTCATTTCGAGGTGAAGAAGCTGAAGAAGCACGCACCCGACGTCTACGGACGGATCGAGCAGCTGGTCGAGGCGCGAAGCTCCAGCTAGGGCCCGAAGCGGTCGAAGCAGGCGGTGACGGCGTCGATGTCGCCTCCGGCGGCCTGGATGCAATCGTTGAGCTCCTCGGCCTCCTTCACCTGGGGCGGGATCGGGGACCCCCGACCGCCGATGTTCTCGACTCGGGATCCGTTCGCCGACGCCCGGTAGGTGAGATTGCGGCCGGCGCCCCGGGCGTTGATCGTCCAGGCGAGCTCCCTCGAGCCGAACGGGATCCGCCGCTCGAGGCCGAGGACGGTCGCCTCGAAGTCGTCCGCGCCGCTCATCCTGCGGGCCTCGGCCAGCATCCTGTCGATCGCCGAGGGCTTGATCGCCTCGAGTCCGAAGACGAAGTCCTCGATCGTGGCGGCTCCGCTGATCGTGATCGTCGCCTCCTGCCGCTCGAGCTCGCCGCCATCCGCCCTGACCGAATAGGCCTCCGCGTCGTCGCCCCGTCGAATGAAGAACTGGGTCTGGGTGTCGTTGAGCGTCACCCGGGTCGCCTGGCCGCCCGAGCCCACCGCCTCGCTCACCTTCGCGAGCGCCGCGGCGAATGCGGCGGACGTGAACGGATCGGCCGACGTCGGGACCGGTTCCCGGCCGATCGTGGTGGCCTCGAGGGTCGTGTCGGAGAGATTGGTCGTCCCGGAGTCGATCTCATCCATCTCGGGGAGGTCGGGAAGGTCGACGTCGACCCCGGACACGAGCAGATAGGCGCCTACCCCGAGCGCGCCGCCCACGAGGACGAGGAGCGCCGCCTTGATCCACGCGGCTGAGATGATCGGGTCTTCGCGCATCAAGCGAGGGTCGTCCGCAGCTCGCCGAGCGTCGGCGAGGAGATCACGATCTCGTCGCCGGGCTTCAGCCAGACCCGCGGCATGCGGACGCTTCCGACGCCCGCCGGCGTCCCGGTCGAGACGATGTCGCCGGGCTCGAGCGTCATCGACCGCGACACTCTCGCGACGAGCTCCGCGATCGGGAAGATCAGGTCGGAGGTCGAGGCCTCCTGCATCCGCTCGCCGTTCAGGTCCAGGGCGAACGAGATCTCGTCCGGCGCCCCGGCCTCGTCGGGTGTGACGAGGGCCGGTCCGCATGGGGCCGAGCCGTCGAAGACCTTGCCCGGCATCCACTGCGGCGTCGCGAACTGAAGGTCCCTGGCCGAGAGGTCGTTGAGCAGCGTGTAGCCGGCGACCGCGGCGATCGCTTCCTCGGCGGGCACGTCCCTGCAGCGGCGGCCGACCACGAAAGCCACCTCGGCCTCGTAGTCGACCTTCTCGCTCGCCGCCGGCAGCCCGACGGTCGTCCCCGGGCCGGCGAGCGCGTTCCGGAACTTGGCGAAGAACGTCGGCTCGTCGGGCGGATCGATCCCCGCCTCGGCAGCGTGAGAGCGGTAGTTCAGCCCGATGCAGACGATCTTGTCCGGATCGGGGACCGGCGGTAGCAGCTCGACGTCCGGCACCGGCTCGCCTTCATCGGTCTCCGCATCCAGTCTCTCGCGCAGCTCCGTCAGCCGCTCCGTGGCGATCAGCTCGCGCACCGTCGCCGCCTCCGTCCCGAGGATCTCGCCGGCGTCGAGGATCCCGGCCTCGGTCAGGACGCCGGCGCGGCCTCCGTCCTCTCCCCTGTAGGTCACCAACCGCATCGCTCGCCGGACCCTAGTCCCTTCGCGGCATCCGGCGGATCGGTTCGGTAGGTTCCCGCGTCATCAAAGGGGTCCAATCCCCGTCAAAGAAGCGCAGGGAAATGGTGCTACGGCGCCTCCTCCGCGCATCCGGACTACCCGAGGAGGTTGAGCGATGGCAGAAGGCACCGTCAAGTGGTTCAGCAACGAGAAGGGCTTCGGATTCATCACGCCGGACGACGGCACCAAGGACCTGTTCGTCCACTTCTCCTCGATCTCGGGCGACGGCTATCGCTCGCTGAACGACGGGGTCCGGGTCTCCTACGAGTCCGAGGAGGGTCCGAAGGGCCCGGTCGCGACCAACGTGCAGGAGCTCGCCGGATAGCTTTCGCCGCTACGCTGATCGGTACATGCGGCGGCCACGAACCGCCGCCGAATATGGGGGCGTAGCTCAGTTGGTTAGAGCGCCGGCCTGTCACGCCGGAGGCCGCGGGTTCGAGTCCCGTCGCTCCCGTTAGGCGAATCCCCTTTGAACGCCGCAACCTGGACCGCTCAGCTCGGGCCAGGCCGGCCATCGGCCGCAACTAACGCAGAGGGGGCGGGTTTGCGCTGGCATGACGGGCCGTAGAAGGCTCGTTGCCTTCTAATTCCCGAGAGGGGGAGGAAAGATGATCAAAAGGACCAAGCAGCACCTGTCGCCTGGTCTCGTCCTCAGCCTGATCGCGCTGGTGGTCGCC
>DASUYK010000078.1:0-2583 GCA_036377415.1 Solirubrobacterales bacterium | reverse complement strand
TCCGGTTCAGGTTGCCGGAACGACGGTAGCAAACCCCCGGGGGGTATGTCATTGATCGAATCGCGCGGTCCCCGATCGGCCGATCGTCCCAAGGCCGAGGCTAGGGATTCAGCACCTCGGCAAGCTCGGGCGAGATCAGCTCCGCGATCTGTCGGTGCCCCGCCTCGTTCGGGTGGAGCGTGCCGCTCAGCGGTCCCTCTCCCAGCGTCCGGACCCAGCGGCCCCGCCTGGCGCAGATCCCGTGGCCGCGGAAGCTCTCGTCCACCTCGGAGACCGGCTGCCAGCCGTGCTCCTCGGCCGCCTCCGCGATCCGCTCGTTCAGCGGCACCAGCACGTTCTCGCGCGCCCACCGCGACTCCTCCGGCTTCACCCCGCCGAAGAGCATCAGGCAGTCCACCCCGCCCGGCCCGGTCGTCGGGTCGAAGTACTCCGTGATGATCACCCGGTCGGGCTCGATCACCGGGGCGAGTGCCTCGTTCAGGCGCCGGTAGCGCTCCGGAAGCTCGTCGATGCGGGCGCTCACCCACACCGCGAGCGTCGGCTGCTTCGGCCCCGCCTCAACGAGCGGGAACGCCGGGTTGAAGTGCCGCTCCCAGCAGCGAGGGACGACCGCGCAGAACTTGACGATCTTCGCGAAGCCGACATCGTTCGCCCCGATGCTGACGAGCACCGCGGCGAGCCCGCCCTCGGTCACCGCCACGACGTCCGCCACCTGCTCGAGCTGCGGTCTCGCCGGCCGCTGGAATGGCGCCGGCTCGATCCCGCGGTAGGGGCCGAGCAGTCCCCTGTCGATCGTCGCACCCGAGCAGGCGAACGAGAAGAAGCCGATATCCGGGCGCTCCTGCCGCGCCTCCTCCGCGGCGAAGGTCTGGCCGGCGGTCGCCGAGCGGTGGCAGCGGCGGTCCAGCCACGGGCGCCCCCTCCTTGCCGGGTTCCCCTCGCCGGAGGCGACCGAGTCGCCGATCGAGACGATCGCCGTTCCCTCGTTCGGCTCGGGGTCCACGTCTCCGTCGCAGGACGCGAGGACGACCGCGGCAGCCAGCACCATGGCCCCGATCAAGCCAAGCACGCGTCGCCTACCCATCCCGCGCGCAGTCTAGGAGCCGATCGCGGCTCCGAAGAATGCGCCGATCCGGCTGGGAGGATTCGCTCGGTGCCGATTGGGGGCTGAGTCGATCCGATGATCAAGCGGTTGCTCGCCATGGTCCGGGAGGACCAGGAGCTGGGTCACGAGCGCGAGATCGCGCCGAAGGCGGGAATCGAGAAGCGCGTGGACAGGATCCAGCGCGCGTTCGATACCGAGCTCCAGAGCAACGTCAGCCTGAACCTCCGCGGGACCGCACTCGCGATCGGGTCCGCCCTCGCGATCCTCCTGGTCGCCCAGTTCTCGGCCGTCTGGCTCGATGACAACAACTGGTCCTTCCCGGGCAACTGGGACACGGTCCAGCGCGTCCTCCTGGCGCTCTCGCTGGTCGCACTCGTCCTCTGCCTCGTGATCGCGGTGTGGGTGATCTGGCCCCGGCGCCGCTGGGGGCGGGAGATGATGGAGCGGATCGACTACCTGAGGGAGGGAAGCGTCCGCAAGGAAGCAATCGTCCTCCTTCAGATGCTCGAGAGCCAGCGAGCTCTCAATGAGCGGAAGGGCCGCCGCCTGCGCTGGGGGACCCTTCCCCTGGCGCTCGCGGTGATCGCCGTGGTCGGCCAGGCCGGGTTCTTCGCCTGGAAGGCGAGCCCGATCGACCGGGGCGGCTGCCTCAGCGACGAGGGCGACGCGGAGCGGCCGGCGGGCGCCGGCCTCCCCGACCAGGAGGTCCAGGAGATGCTCGCCCTCCAGTACGCGCCGCGGGTCTACCTCCACCCGAGGGAACCATGGGGCCCTCTGCGCCCCGACGACTTCATCGGCGCCTCCCGGCTTGTCTGGAACTCGCCCCGGGCCGACGACGAGCTCGCCGGCCGGGGATCGATCGATCCCGCGCGCCTCGGCGCCGACTGCGAGAAGGCCGAAGGCGGCTGCTACGAGCACAGCGGCTGCGCCGCCGACCAGGTCACCCGGCCGACCGAGAGCCCGGGCCTCCGGCCGCCCGGCCTGAACGAGCGGCGCGGCTTCGCAATCGACCCCGACAGGACCGTCCGCCGACCCTCACCGCCCGGCAATCCCAGCATCCCCGTCTACTACGAGTTCCACGGCAACGAGGACAGCCTCCGACTCACCTACTGGTTCTTCTACGGCTTCAGCCAGCCGAACCTCGGCCCCGCCCGGATCGAGCTCGCGAGCCACGAGGGCGACTGGGAGTCGATCGACGTGAAGCTCACCGCCGAGGGGGCAACCGCGGAGGGCGGCATCGAGGAGGAGGCCACCTACATCCCGCGGTGGGTCATTTACTACGCCCACGGCAAGCAGCCCGCGATCCTCGACTGGGCACAGGCGCCGGTCGTCCGCGATGAGGGCGTCGAGATCATCGGCGCCCCGCCCCTCCCGGCCCACCCGGTCGTCTTCAGCGCGGTCGGCTCCCATGCCTCGTATCCGACCGAGGGTGCGCAGGCCCACGCCGACCAGACCCGCCGCGGCCCGGTCGTCTGGGA
>DASUYK010000077.1:0-13705 GCA_036377415.1 Solirubrobacterales bacterium | reverse complement strand
GCGTTTCCTACAAGGCGGGGGTCGGCGACATCCGCGAGTCCCCGGCGCTCAAGATCATCGGGCTGCTCCACGAGCTGGGTGCCGACGTCTCCTACCACGACCCGCACGTCCCCGAGCTGCTGGACCACGACCTCGCCTCGGCCGAGCTCGATCCGTCGCTCTCGGACGCGGACCTCGTCTGCATCGTCACCGCCCATCCCGAGGTGGACTACCGGCAGGTTGTGGACGAATCGGCGTTGGTGCTCGACTTCCGCGGCGTCACCCGCGGGATCAGCGCCAAGAACGTGGTCCGTCTCTAGGGCGCCGGCGAGGTATCGAGTTCCGGATAGCCGCGGCGCCTCACCGCGATCTGGGTGAGGGTCGCCAGCAGCACCTCCATCGCGATCTGCACGATCCGGGACAGGACCGCAATCGCGACCGCCGAAGCGGTGGGCATGATCGGCGAGAGGGCGACCGCCAGGCCCGCCTCCCGGGCGACCAGGCCGCCCGGGACGACGAAGGCGATGATCCCGATCGTCGTCCCGACCGCGAAGGCGCCGAGCACGGTGACGATGTCGTCCGAGCCCATCGGGTGGAACGACTGCCCGAGCGCGTAGGTGCTCAACCCGGCGAGGACGTACACGGCCGCATAAAGGGCGAGGAACTCGAGAATGCGGCCGGGCGGCAGGGCGTTCGGGATCGGGCGGCGCCCGAGCCGCTCCAGCGCGTGGGCGGTGAGCCGGTGGAAGATTCCCGGCTGAAGGACGACCACCGCGATCACCGGCAGGCCGACCGCCAGGAACCGTGCAGGCTCGTCGGCGAGGTCGGGAAGATCGACGATGAAGTACGCCGCGACCACCAGCGCGCCGGAGAGGGCCAGGGCGATCTCGTAGATCACGCTCACCAGGCAGATCCGCTTCGGCACGCCCTCCCGCTCGGACATCGCCGTGCGGATCATCGGCGTGAGCAGGCTGGTCGGGACGAACCGGGCGAGCCCGGAGACGAACCAGATCGTGCTCGCCGGCAGGGGGTGGAGCTCGGGACCGAGCGCGTGCAGGAGCCGCCGCCAGAGCTCGGCGTTCAGGAGCAGGAAGGCGGCCGTCCCGACGATGCCCAGCACCAGCGAGACGGGCCGCCAGCGCCACTCGACGTCGGGGAACTCGTTGAGGGTGCCCCAGACCGCGAGCGCGACGCCGAGGAGCACGGCGATCCCGATCGCGATGTGGAGGCCCCTCCGCATGATCGGGTCGTGGGGATCGAGCGACCCGAGCCGAGAAGCCAGGTCCCCGGCCCGTTCCAGCCGGCTCTGCTCGGATCGGGCCGATTCCCTCGTCGCGGTCCGGTCGCTCGTCACAGTGAGGCGAGCCTAGTGACTGGGGACGGCCGCGAGCGCCGAGACGGGGCCCTACGCTTCCGCGCGTGAATCTGGGCCGGTACCTGTTGGGGGTCGGCGAGCTGGCACTGATCCTGGGGTCGCTCGGATACGGGGCGGCGCGGCTGCGGGCGCGATTCCTGGGGGAGTGGACCGGCGCCCCCGCCCGCCTCGCGGAGCTGACGATCACGGTCTCGGCACTGCTCCTCGCGCTCGAGGCCGTGGGAGCGGCTCAGGTCCTCGATCCGGTTCCGATCGTGGCTGCCGCCGTGGCGGCCGGCGCCGCGATGGCGTGGATCGGTCGACCGCTCCTCGGCGGCGAGCGTTCCGACCCGCCGCCGCAGATGGGCCCGGCCGCGACCGCCGTCGCGCTCGCCGTGATCATGGTGGTCGCGGTCCACTGGGGGACCGCCGCCGAGCACAGCTTCTCGGTCGGCCTCTACGAGGGGGACGAGAACTGGTACCACCTCCCCTATCCGGCGCGGTTCGCCCAGGAGGGGTCGATCACCGCGCTTCATTACGCCTCGCCCGACTACCTGAGCTGGTTTCACCCGGTCAACTCCGAGCTCTTCCACGGGATGGGGATGATCCTGTTCGACCGCGACATCCTCTCCCCGTTTCTCAACCTGGTCTGGCTCGCCGTCGCGATCCTCGCCGCGTGGTGCATCGGCCGACCCTTCGGGGTGGCACCGCTGACCGCGGTGGCTGCGGCTCTCGCACTGGACCTGCCGGTGTTCGCCGAGACGCAGGCGGGCTCGGCGATGTCCGACCAGTTCGGGGTCACCTTCCTCCTCGTCGCAGCCGCCATCCTCCTCAACGGAGGCCGGCGGGCCGACGGTGAGAGCGCGGCGGGGGTCGATCCGGCGGCGCTGGCGGTGGCCGGCCTGGCGGCCGGCCTCGCGCTGGGCGGAAAGCTGAGCTTCCTCGGGCCGGTGGCCGCGCTGTTCGCCGGCGTGGTCCTCTTCGCGGCGCGCGGCGCCCGGGTCCGTGCGGCTTGGATGTTCGGGCTTCCCCTGCTCGCGACCGGGTCGTTCTGGTACCTGCGGGATCTCTGGTACACCGGCAATCCGTTCCCGTACGTGTCCGAGATCGGCCCACTCGACCTGCCGGGCCCCGACCAGGAGCTGAGCGAGAACCCGTTCTCCATCGCCCACTATCTGTTCGACGGGGCCGTCTGGAGCGACTACTTCGTCCCCGGCCTCGAGGAGCAGATCGGCCCCGTCTGGTTTCTCCTGATTGCCGTCGCGGTCTGTGGCATCGTCGCCGCCCTCGTCCAGCGGCGCTACCGGATGGTCACGGTCCTCGGCGGGGCCGCGGCGATCTCGCTCCTCTTCTACCTGCTCACGCCGGCAGCGGCCGAGGGTCCCGAGGGGATGCCCCGGGAGTTCACCGCCGGATTGCGCGTCTTCGAGCCCGCGCTCCTGATCGGTCTCGTGCTCGCCGCCCTGGCATCCGCGCGCGTCGGTCCCAGGGCGCGGTGGGCCGCACTCGCGGCCGCTGCGATTGCGGCGCTGGTGGCGACCAGCCGCGAGGCCTCCTTCTGGGAGGGGGGCGGGCAGCTCGCCGCCGCGATCCTGATCGCCTCGTTGGTGATCCTGCTTCCGCTGGTCCTGACGGCGATCGCCCGTCGCGGCCCGCGCGGCCCAGCGATCGCGGGCGTGGTCGGAACCGCCGCACTCGTCGTCTCGGTCGGAGTGGCCTGGCCACACACCGAGGACTACCTCGAGCACCGCTACCGCACCGATGACGCGCCGGAGTACTTCAAGAGCCTCAGCCTCGTGCCCGTGTACCGCTGGGCCTCCGACCAAGAGGACCGGCGGATCGGGACCTCCGGGATCCTCCAGTACGGGCTCTACGGCGAGGACCTCTCGAACCACGTCCAGTTCATCGGCGAGGTCGGCTCAGATCACAGCTTCAGGGAGCTCACCAACTGCCGCGACTGGCGCACCGCCGTGAACGAGGGGGGCTACGACTACGTGGTGGCGATGCCCCGCTACGGCGGCAGACGCGAGATCCAGGCGCGCTGGACCAGGGGCGAGGACGCCGTGCCCGTGCTGCACAGCGGGCCAATCACGGTCTTCCGCATGACCGGCACGCTCGACCCAGCCGACTGCGGCACACTTCCATCACTATGAGGTTCACCCGCAGGGAGGAAAAGGGCCTGCAGCGCTCCCGGATCCTCGTCGCCGTCGTCGCCTACGAGGCCGAGCGCCACGTCGTCGAGACCTTCGAGCGGATCCCCGAGGCGGTGCTCCGAGACCCCGAGGTCGACTTCGTCTGCCTCGACGACGGCTCCTCGGATGCCGGAGCGGACCTGCTCGCCGGCTGGGCCGAGGAGCGCGAGCTCGACAACCTGAGCGTGCTCCACAACCCGGTCAACCAGGGATACGGCGGCAACCAGAAGCTGGGATACAGGCTGGCGGTCGACGGGGGCTACGAATTCGTGATCCTGCTCCACGGCGACGGGCAGTACGCGCCCGAGCTCCTCTCCCAGTTCATCGAGACGTGGCGCCGCGAGCATCCGGATGTGGTCCTCGGATCCCGGATCGCGGAGCCTGGCGGCGCTCGCGCAGGGGGGATGCCGTTCTACAAGCTGGCGGGAAACAGGATCCTGACCACGATCCAGAACTCGCTCACCGGCCTCGGCCTGAGCGAGTATCACACCGGCTACAGGGGCTACTCGACCGCCTTCCTCTCCCGCGTCCCGTTCGAGCTCAACACCAACGACTTCCACTTCGATACCGAGATCCTCCTCCAGGCGGCGCACCTCGGATCGCGGATCGTCGAGTTCCCGATCCCGACGCGCTACGCCGACGAGGTCTCACACGTCGCCGGCTTCTCGGGAGTCCGCTACGGCGCGAACGTGCTTCGCGCGACGCTCGGGTACCGGATGCATCAGCTCGGGATGTTCACCTCGCTCCGCTACCGCGACCTCGGGCACACCCGCTACCGCGACAAGACCCAGATGCTCTACTCATCGCACCGGCTGGCCCTCGAGACCGTGCGCCGGGTTCGGCCAAAGCGGGTGCTCGACCTGGGCTGCGGCCCGGGCTCGGTGGCGCGTGAGTGCAGGCAGATGGGAGCCGAGGTCGTCGGGGTCGACCTGATCGAGCCGCCGGCCGGCACCGTCGACCAGTTCTTCCGCGCCGATCTGGATCACGATCCCGTCCCGGTCGACCCGTTCGACTTCGACTGCGTCCTGCTGCTCGACGTGATCGAGCACCTGAGCGAGCCCGAGCGCTTCCTGATGGGGCTGCGCAACTCGAGCCGCCACCCCGCCTACCGGGTGCGGCCGACCTTCCTGATCTCGACCCCGAACGTCGCCTTCGCTGCGATCCGGGCGAACCTGCTGCTCGGGCGGTTCACCTACGCCGACCGCGGGATCATGGACGTCACCCACAAGCGGCTCTTCACGCGCTCCAGCCTGACGAACGCGCTGCGGGACTGCGGCTACGAGATCTCGTCGGTCCGGCCGGTGCCGGTCCCGTTCGAGAACATCGTCACCGGGCGCCCGCGACTCGGGCGGATCCTGACACGGATCGCCTCGTCCCTCTGCCGGATCTGGCCGACGATGTTCGCCTTTCAGTTCGTCTGTGTCTGCGAGCCGCGGCCGGGCGTCTCCCAGATCCTGAGCGCGAGCGAGCAGCGCTACGTCGGCGAAAGGGCGCCCAGGCCGGGAGATGCCGTTCCGGCGGATGAGAGCCTCTCCTCGGTCAGCCCTCCGCCGACGCAGCGGCGGAACATCGCGCGCCGAGTCTAGTCAGGAGGGCACCCGCGGCCCCCGCCGCGAGAATCAGCCGATCAGCGGACCACCTTGCCGCTCGCCCTGATCACGTACCAGATCCCGCCGAACTCCTCGATCGCCTGGCAGAGGACCTCGCCGGGCGCGTTGTCGCCGACGTAGTAGTAGACGGGGTGGCCGTCGTAGGTGGCCTGCAGGCGGTCGTCGCTCCGCCGCGTCGTGCCGACCAGGCCCAGCCTCGCGGGGTCGATCGCGCGCGGCTTCGAGTTGACGATGTATGGCGGCCAGGCGCGGGCGCAGTCCCCGTAGCAGTTGCTCGTCTTCCCATCGTCCGAGGTGAAGACGTACAGCGCCCGCCCGCGGCCGTTGGCGAGCACCCGGCCGAAGTCGCTCTTCACGATCGTCAGACTCGGCCGCTTCTTGGCGGCCGGCGAGGCCGCCGGTTCGGTCATCGCCGCGCTCTCCGCGACGGCCAACGCGGCCACCGCCGCGCCTGCGGCCGCGATCGAGATCTTCACTCGCATGCGGTCTTGTCCGGCGAGTGCCCGCGGCGTTACATGCAACGCGACGCCACCTGCAATACCGTGAGCGCGATGGCCGACCCGAGGGGCGAGGCACAGGACAAGCTCGGCGGCGACTACGAGGCTCGCGTGCTCGAGCCGTCGCCCCCCGCCGTCACCGAGTTCCCGTACGCGGACGATCCGGTGGACCCCGGAGAGGTGCCCGAAGGACGGAAGCTGGTCTCGCCGATCCACAACCGGGGCGACCTCACCTGGGATCAGATCGCCGCCGAGGAGCCGGACCTCGCGCCCTGGTGCGCCGAGCGCTGGCTCGGTGCCTGGAAGCGCCTGGAGCCCCTTCCCGCCTCGTTCGCGGAGACCCGCGAGGCGCTCCACAGGGTGGCCGAGGCCGTGGTCTCCCCCGCCCGCATGCCCGAGAACGAGATCGCGCTGCGCTTCACGCGCGGCGGATTCGGAACGCCCTTCTTCGAGCAGGACGGGGCCGACTGCCAGGTCCGGGTCGATCACGGTGAGCTGGTCCGCCAGCGAGGCGACGAGGAGGGCCGCGAGCCGCTGCAGGGCGTCGATCCCGCCGCCGCGAGCGCACTCGGCGACTTCTACGGCTTCGCCTGCTCGGTGCTCGAGCAGGTGCGCGCCGACGAGCCGGACGGCGACCCCTCGCTGGTCCAGATCTGGCCCGAGCACTTCGACATCGCCTTCGAGCTCGGCTCCGAACCTGCGGGGCAGCGCGCCAACATCGGCGCCTCGCCGGGTGACGAGCACCACCCGGAGCCCTATCTCTACCTGGGGCCGTGGACGGCGGAGGTCTCCGGCGAGCTCTGGAACGCCACCGGCTTTACCGGCGCCGAGCTCGGATACGCGGAGCTGATCCGAGCCGAGGATCAGCGCGCAGCCGCCCTCGAGTTCCTCGGGGGGCGCTACCGCGCTCTCACCGGTCTCTGAGGCGACCGTGGCTCGCCCCGCTGCCACCGAGAGCGCGCGTTCGGAAGCCGGGCAACACGAATGACCTGAGAGCCCAGGGCCGGACTCGAACCGGCGACCGCAGCTTTACGAGAGCTGTGCTCTACCAACTGAGCTACCTGGGCGCTGCCGCTTGAGTGTACGGCCGTCGGAGATCCATCGGCGGCGCCCAGGAGACGTCGAAGCGCCCCAGCTCAGCGCCCCTTCCAGACGGGGTCGCGCTTCTCGGCGAACGCCCGGGCCCCCTCCTGCGCGTCCTCGGACCGGAAGACCGGAGGCGTGATCTCGTCCTGGTTCCTCCAGAACTCCTCCAGCGTCCAGGAGTCCTGCTTGTCGAGGATCTCCTTCGAGGCGACCAGCGCCAGCGGCCCGTTCTCGACGATCGTCTCGGCGAGCTCCATCGCGGCGTCGAGTGCCCCGCCCGGCTCGGTCAGCCGGCTGATCGCGCCGAGCTCGTAGGCCCGGTCGGCCGTGATCAGCTCGCCGGTCAGGATCAGCTCGGTCGCCAGCTCGCGCGGGAAGCGCTGCGGGAGCCGGCGGAGGGCGCCCCCCGCGGCTACGAGGGAGCGCTTCACCTCGGGAACCCCGAGCTTCGTCCCCTTCGAGGCGACGATCAAATCGCAGGCGAGGGCGATCTCGAGACCCCCGGCGACCGCGAAGCCCTCGATCGCGGCGATCATCGGCTTCCGCGACGGCTTTCGAACGATCCCGGCGAAGCCGCGGTCTCCCGCCCAGGGCCGCTTGCCGCCCGAGGCGAACGCCTTCAGGTCCATCCCGGCACTGAAGCCCTTACCGGCCCCGGTGATCACGCCGACCGAGAGCCCGTCCTCCTGATCGAGCCGGTCGAGTGCCGCAGCGATCGCCTCGGCGGTGGGGTGGTCGATCGCGTTTCGCGCATCGGGGCGGTTCAGCGTCAGCACGAGGATCGAGCCGCGCTCCTCCACGAGCAGGGGGTCTTCGCTCATCCCTCTTCCTTTCCGACGATCGAGATGAAGGACACGCAGGTGCCCGGCCTGCCGCCCAGGTTGTGGGTCATGCCGGCCTTCCTCCTTCGCGTCGCCGGAGCGTATGCGCTCGGCCGCGGGGGACGCGCGGACGCGACTCAGGCGAGGTCCGCCCCCAGCGCGATCCGGCGGCGAAGGAGCGGCGCGACCCGGTAGCGCTCCTCGCCGAGCTCGCGCCGGAGCGAGCCCAGCACCGAGGCCACGTGCTCGAGTCCGAGCTCGCGCGACCAGCTGATCGGGCCGCGGGGATGGTTCACGCCCAGCTCGAGTCCCGCGTCGACATCGCCAGCCGTCCCATGGCCCTCGCCGACGAAGAATGCGGCCTCGTTGATCAGCTGGCATACCACCCTCCCGAGTGCTAGTCCCGGCGCGTCGCCGACCTGCTCGGGGATCCTGCCAAGCGTCCGGACGAGCTGCTCGGTCCGCGAGAGCGCCTCGGGATCGGATCGATCGGTGAAGGTGACCTCGATTCCGCTCGCCCCTTCCAGGGGTGGAACGAGGTGGAACCCGGCGGCCTCCGGGTCGAGCGCATGCAGCGAGCCGTCGTGCAGGTGGCGGAGGCGAGGACCGCCCAGCGGGGGGTGTTCGCCGAAGTCGATCGCGAGCCACGCGTCGCCGTCCGCATCGCTGGAAACACCCCATCCGGCGTCGGCGGCCATCGACCGGAGCAGGTCCGCGGCTGGCAGCGAGCCACGGACCAGGAGGGTCCTGCCGTCGCCGCCTCCCGCCCCGGGAGGGGAGGGATCGTCGGGGCGGTGCTCGCCCCCTCCCCTGTAGTCGTACCAGCCCCGTCCCGACTTTCGGCCGAGCTCGCCGGCGGCGATCTTCTGTGCCTGAAGCGGCGAGGGTCGGTAGCGCGGCTCACCGTATGACCGCCGGTGGAGCATCTCGGCGACCGCGTGGTTCGTCTCGATCCCGATCAGGTCCATCAGCTCGAAGGAGCCCATCCGAAAGCCTCCGACCGTCCGCTCGATCCTGTCGATCGTCTCGACGTCGGCGATCCCCTCCTCGAGGAGCTTCAGCGATTCGAGCGAGTAGGGGCGGTTGCAGCGGTTGACGAGAAATCCGGCGACATCCGCGGCGTCGATCACCCGCTTGCCCATCGCCTCCCCGAGGGCACGGGCGGTGGCGAGAGCGCGATCGGCCGATGCGATTCCCGCAACGACCTCGACCAGACGCATCACCGGAGCCGGGTTGAAGAAGTGCATCCCGACCACGCGCTCCGGGCCGGGTGTCGCCGCGGCGAGCTCGGTGACCGAGAGCGAGGAGGTGTTGGTCGCGATCACGCACTGGGGGCCGACGATCTCTGCCAGCTTCGCGAGCAGCTCGACCTTCAGCTCGAGCCTCTCCGGAGCCGCCTCGATCACGATCTCCGCCGGGGCAAGGCCCTCGATCCCGCCCACGGGCTCGAGGCGGGCGATCGCCGCCTCGGCCCCCTCCGCGCTGATCTTCCCCTTCCCGGCGAGCCTGGCGAGGATCGACTCGATCTTCTCCGCCCCCGCCTCGAGCGCATCCGGAATCGGGTCATGCAGAAGCGTCCGGGCGCCCGCCTGGACGGCGAGCTGGGCGATTCCGGCGCCCATCGTCCCCGCGCCGACCACCCCGACGCACGTGGGGACGGGTGCCCGTCCTTTGCTGAGAGGGCGTCCGGACATCACCAATCGACAAGCTCTCAGCCGACCAGGGTGGCGACCGCCTCGTCGAAGGCGGCGGTGTGCAGGTCGATGTCGGCGTCGGTCGTCTCCGGACAGATCAGCGCCATGTTGTGGAACGGGGTGAGCAGGATCCCGCGGTTCAGGGCATGCAGATGCATGTAGCGGCCGAGCATCGCGTCATCGGCCGCGATCGCCTCCGACCCGTTGCGCGGAGGATTGGGCCGGAAGTGGTACTCGACCCGACAGCCGAGCCGGGTGGCGTGCCACGGAACCCGGCGCGCCGCGATCACCTCGTTCACCCCGGTCTCGTAGCGCTCCGCGACGCGGATCATCCGATCGAATGCGGCGTCGGTCAGGACCTCCTCGAGGGTCGCCCGGATCGCCGCAAGGGAGAGGGCATTCCCTGCCAGCGTTCCGCCGATCCCGCCGACGTCGGATGCCTCCAACATCCGGTGGTGGGCGGTGACACGCTCGGCGACCGCCTCGGTCATGCCGTAGGCGGCGGCGGGGATCCCGGCGGCGATCGCCTTTCCGATCGTGAGCATGTCGGGCTCCAGTCCCGCAGCGGCGGTGTAGCCGCCCGGGCCGGCACAGAAGGTGTGGGTCTCGTCGATCACCAGCAAGGTCCCGTGCTCGAGCGTCAGTCCGCGAAGCGCCTCGTGGTAGCCCGGGTCGGGGAGGACGATTCCGGCGTTGGTCATTGCCGGCTCCGCGAGGACGCAGGCGACGTCGCCGGGCGCCAGTGCGCGCTCGAGGGCATCGACGTCGTTCCACTCGATCGCGCGGGTCGTCAGCGCCGGGTCGACGGGGGGACCGATGTTGTCCGGGCGGGCGCGGGTCTCGCCCTCGACCTCGATCGCGAAGCTCTCGTCGACCGTGCCGTGGTAGCACCAGGCGTAGACGAGGATCCTCGGCCGGGCCGTGATCGCCCTCGCCAGGCGCAGGGCGAAGCGGTTCGCGTCCGTCGCGGTCAGCGCGAACTGCCAGCGCGGCAGGCCGAATCGCCGTGCGAGCTCCTCCGCGACCCGGCTTGCGTCGTCCGTCGGCAGCATCAGCGTGATTCCGTGCGCGGCGCGCTCGGCAACCGCCGCGGCGGTCGGCGGCGGTGAGTGGCCGGTCATCGCGCCGGTGTCCCCGAGGCAGAGATCGAGGTACTCGTTTTCGTCGACGTCCATGAATCGCGCTCCCGCGGCGCTCGTCGCGAAGACGGGGAAGGGGCTCGCCCACTGAGTCATCCACGGCATCGGGACGCCGGCGAGGAGCGCTCTCCGACCACGCTCGAAGAGCTCCCGCGAGCGGGGATGCCGCTCGATGAAGCTCCGCTCCTCCCGCTCGATCAGAGCCGCGAGCCGGTTGCGGTCGAGCGGTTTCTGCGACATCCACCGCAGCCTAGCCCGGCCCTGATCGGCGTAGGCTTGTCGATCCAGAGGCAATCGCTCACGGACGAGCAAGGGACCTCGGATGAGCATCCTGACTCGCCCCCGGACATTCACCCCCCTCGCCGCGATCTTCCTCGCTGTCGCTCTTGCCGCATGCGGCAGCGGGAGCGCCGGGAACGAAGGCGGGAGCGACCTGAGCGAAAACCTGATCAAGCGGAATCCGAGCAACGACCGCATCGAGATCACCGTCGGCTCGAAGAACTTCACGGAGCAGTACATCCTCGCCGAGATCTACGCCAACGCGCTCGACGCTGCCGGCTATGACGTCCATACCGATCTCAACCTGGGCTCGGAGCGGATCGCCCTCGCCGCGCTGCGTGAGGGAACGATCGATGCCTACCCGGAGTACACATCAACGGCGCTGACCTCGTTCTTCGAGCTGCCGCCCGAGGCGATCCCCGCCGATGCCGAACAGGCCTCCGAGGAGAGCCGGGACGACTTCGGGCGGCTCGGCCTGGTCGCCCTTCCGCCCACCCCGTTCTCGAGCGCGAACGCGGTCGGGCTCCTGACCGAGAGGGCCGACGAGCTCGGGGTCACGAAGATCTCCGACCTCGAAGGCGTCTCGCAGGACCTGACGCTCTACGGCGCGCCGGAGTGTCGTCGAAGGATCGACTGCCTGGCGGGGCTGGAGCGCTACTACGCGCTCAAGTTCGAGAGCTTCACCCCCGTCGAGATCGACCGGCGCTACGAGGTGCTCGCCAAGGGCAAGGCCGACCTCTCGATCCTGTTCACCACGGATCCACAGCTCTTCGTCTCCGACGAGTACGTGATCCTCGACGACGACAAGGGCGTGCTGCCGGCCGGGAACGTCCTCTTCGTCGCCCGCCGGCAGACCGTGGATGCAGCGGGACCTGACTTTGCGGAGACCGTCACCAGCGTCCAGGAGAACCTCACGCTCGACCTGATGCAGGAGCTGAACGCACGCGTCGACGTCGATGGGGAGAAGCCACAGGAGGCGGCCCTGCGGTACCTGGAGGACTTCGGATACATCGAGTGACGCCCACCCGCTAGGCCTTCGTCGGCTTCGCCTCCGTCCCCCTGTCCCCCGGTCCGCCGATCCTCGGCAGCCAGTCGAGCGCTCGCGGCAGGTACCAGTTCCAATCGCCGAGAAGCGTCATCGTCGCGGGGAGCAGGATCCCGCGGATTATCGTCGCGTCGATCAGGACTGCGACGGCGAGGCCGACGCCGAACTGCTTGAAGATCACCGAGGAGAGGGTCGCGAAGATCGCGAAGACGGCGATCATCACCGCCGCCGCCGCGGTCACCACCGACGCCGTGCCCTTGATCCCGCGGCTGACCGCCTCTCTCGTCGGCATCCCTCTGTCGTACGCCTCGCGGACCCGGCTGAGGATGAACACGTGGTAGTCCATCGAGAGCCCGAACAGGAGCACGAACAGAAAGAGCGGCAGCCACGAGACGATCGCCCCGGTCGACTCGAAGTCGAGCACCGACTCGAGATGGCCCTCCTGGAAGATCCAGACCACGACCCCGTACGCCGCGCCGACGGACAGCAGGTTCAGCAGGATCGCCTTGATCGGGATCACGATCGAGCGGAAGGTGACCAGGAGGAGGAGGAAGGCGAGCCCGAGGACGAAGACGAACACGACCGGGACCCGGGTCTCCATCAGGTCGTTGAAGTCCTTGGAGCCCGCCGTGTAGCCGGTCACGTTGGCCTCGAGGCCGGGATGCGGACCCACCGCCGCGGGGACGATTTCGTCGCGAAGCTCGGCGAGTGCGGCGTAGGAAGTCTCGTTGGTGCCGTCGCCGACGATCGGAACGTTGACGACGGCAACGCGGTGATCCGAGCTGAACTGGACCGTCACCGGTGGCTCGACGACATCGCTCGCCTCGACCTGCTCACGGAGATCGTGCACGCTGATCGTCAGCTCGACGTTGGAGGCGTCGCCGCGCTCGATCACGACCTCGGCCGGGATCTGATTGCCCGGAAAGGCAGCCTGGATTCGGTCGTACGTCTGGATCACCGGAAGGTCCCGCGGAAGCGTCTCGAACCCCGGCACCGCCAGCTTCAGGTTCAGGACTGGGCTCGCCAGGACGAGTAGGACGGCGGTGGATCCGACCGCCGCGGCCACCGGCCTGCGCAGCACCCGGTCCAGGATCGCGGACCAGACGCGCGACTCGTGTGCCGCCCGCTCCTCCGGGCGGGTCAGCAGCGGAATCCTGCCGCGGTTGATGCGATCGCCGAGCTTCGTGAGCACCGCCGGCAGAACGGTCAGCGAGCCCCCGACCGCGATCGCGACGACTGCGATCGTGCCGACCGCGAACGAGGTGAAGGTCGCGGCGCCGGCGAGGAACATCCCGGCCATTGCAATCGCGACCGTGACGCCGGAGACCAGCACGGCGCGCCCCGAGGTCGCCGCCGCGGTCTCCAGGGCAGTCTGCGAACCGCTCCCCCGCGCCCTCTCCTCGCGCATCCGCCGCAGATAGAACATCGAGTAGTCGACCCCGACCGCGAGCCCGACCAGGAGGACGACGGATGTGGCCGCGTCGTCGACCGGCCAGAGCTGGCTCAGCGGCCCGAGCAGGCCGACCGCCGCGGCGACCGCGGTCGCCGCCAACAGCAGCGGCACCAGCGCCGCAACCACGGCGGCGAACGCGAGCAGGAGGATGAGCAGGGTGATCGGAAGCGAGGTCACCTCCGCCCGCCGGAAGTCGTCCTCGAACGATTCGCTGAGCTGCTTGTTTGCGCTCGCGTCGCCGAACTCCTCGATCCGGAACCCTGGATGCGCCTCCCCCAGGCGCTCGACGACCGCGAGCGGGGCCTCGACCAGGTCCTCGGTAGTGACGTCGCTGTCCTCGCCCGGATCCGGGATCTCGAGAGTGACGAGCGCCGAGCGTCCGTCCCGCGAGATCGCGCCCTCGCTCCCGGCGAAGTAAGGGCTCTCGACGTCGACCACGTTCTCGGTCGCCTCGAGCTCGGCGACGACGTCATCGACGACCGCGCGAAACGCGGGCTGATCGGCGGTCTGGCCGTCGCCCGCGCTCTGGATCAGGACGGTCTCGTCGGCGTTATCC
>DASUYK010000076.1:0-23383 GCA_036377415.1 Solirubrobacterales bacterium | reverse complement strand
ATGAAATCGAAGCGGGACGCCCGCTCAAGCCGCTGGGCGAAGACTCCCGACTAGAATCAAGCCAGCCGGGGGAGTGCCCGAGTGGACAAAGGGAGTGCTCTGTAAAAGCACCGGCTCAGCCTACGCAGGTTCGAATCCTGCCTCCCCCACTCGCTTCGCCCCGCCCGATCAAGCCCACCAACTACGAGCGCAAGCTCGGCCAGAGCGGACAAGCGGTTGTCAACCAGAAGCGGCGGATCACCATCCCTCAGCGGCCGTTTTTCGAGGCGGGCTTCGCGAACGCCGGGAAGGTCAGAGTGCGGGTGGTCGGCCCGGGCAGAATCCTGATCGAGCAGATCGAGCTACCAACTTGGGTCGAATCCGACTCGGAGAGCGGGCACCCGACTGACCGAGACGGCGAGTAGCCGGCCTCGGGCCGGCCGGGGCCGAACGCCTCGCCCCCGGCTCCTCGCCAGGGGTTGGTCTTCTGCACCCGTGGCAGGAACCGAGTCCTTCGGTGAAAGCTGCCGGGATCCGGGTCGCCCAATCCGGCCGGGGCGCCTATCGCGCTAACTCAATTGCCGGTCGGCGCTGCCGATAAACCCGGACGGGATCAGGGCGTCCGACGGCGGAGGGTCGCCGCTCCGAGGACGAGGGCGATCAGGGTGGCGCCGAGGACGACGCCGACGTCGAGGACGAGGCGGCCCTCGAACGCCTGGTCGGCCGCGACGCGGGCGAGGGCGTCGTAGGCGTAGGTGAAAGGAAGCGCCCCCGCGAGGGTGTCGAGCGCGCTCGTCATCTCCTCCCGCGGCACCAGCAGCCCGCAGAGGAGGATCTGGGGGAGGATGAAGGCGGGCATGAACTGGACCGCCTGGAACTCGGTCTGCGCAAACGCGCTCAGGAAGAGGCCGAGGGCCATTCCCAGGACCGCGTTCGAGATCGCCAGCATCGCCACCCAGAAGCCGGACCCGGCGGTGGTCAGGTCGAGGACGAGATATGCGAAGGTCGTCGTCACCGCAGCCTGGAGCGCGGCGAGCAGGGCGAACGCGATCCCGTAGCCGACCAGCAGGTCGAGCTTCGCCATCGGCATCGTCATCAGCCGCTCGAGCGTCCCCGTGGTCCGCTCCCGGAGCATCGTGATCGAGGTGATCAGGAACATCATGATCAGAGGGAACATCCCAAGCATCGGCGGACCGATCCGCTCGAAGGTCCCCGGCTGGTTCTCGAACATCCCCTTGATCAGCGCCATCAGCACGCAGGGCACGACCAGCACGAGTGCGATCGTGCGCGGATCCCGACGCAACTGCCGGAGCACCCGACTCGCGACCGCAACGGTGCTGCGCGGGCTCACGCCGCCCCCTCCTCCTCCCGGATCAGGCGGAGGAAGGCCTCGGTGAGGTCATCCGCGCCGGTCCGCCTCAGGATCTCCTCGGGCGGCGCGATCGCCAGGAAGCGGCCCTCCCGCATCAGCGCCAGCTGGTGGCAGTTGACCGCCTCGTCCATCACGTGGCTGGAGACGAGCAGGGTCTTGCCCTCGTCCGCGAGCGAGTAGAACCTCTCCCAGAGGTCTCGGCGCAGCACCGGATCGAGACCGACGGTCGGCTCGTCGAGAATGAGGACGTCCGGATCGCCGAGCAACGCCGTCGCGAGCGACACGCGCGCTCGCTGCCCGCCGGATTGGTCGCGCACGACCCGGTCCTCCAACTCCTGCAGGCTGACCATCTCGATCGCTCGGTCGATTCGCTCCTCCGGGGCACCGAGGATGCGAGCGAAGAAGCCGAGATTCTCGCGAACGCTGAGGTCCGCGTAGACGGACGGCGCCTGGGTCACGTAGGCGACCCGGGAGCGCAGCTGCGGCGACCCGGCCGGCTCGCCGAGCACGCGGACCTCGCCACCCTCCGTGATCTGGACGCCGACGATCGTCCTCATCAGGGTCGTCTTCCCGCAGCCGCTCGGACCGAGCAGCGCGGTGACCGACCCCGTCTCGACCGTCAGGGAAAGATCCGGCAGGACGAGGTTTCCGCCGCGCCGCACCTGCAGCTCCGAGATCTCGATCGCGTTCATCCGCTCCTCCGGCACTCGGGGGGAGCCGCGAGCCTATATCCCGTGACGGATCAGCCCAGGCCGCGGAGGCACTGCGCCTCGGGCAGGGCCTTCAGCCTCTTCAGCGTGTTGTTCTCGATCTGGCGGATCCGCTCCCGGGTCACCCCGAACGCGTCCCCGACCTCCTCCAACGTCATCGGCTCGTGCCCGTTCAGCCCGTAGCGCAGCTCGAGCACCTCCCTGTCCCGAATCGGAAGCGCAGCCAGCGCCCGGCGGACGTCCTCCCGCTGAAGATTCTCCGACACCATCTCGAACGGCGTCTGGGTACTGTCGTCGGCGACGAAGTCGGCCAGCTCGGAGTCGTCCTCGTCACCGACCGGCTTCTCGAGCGAGACCGGCATCTGGCTCACCCGCAGCACCTCCCGCACGTCGCGCACCGTCCACCGAAGCTCATCCGCGATCTCGTGAGGGTCCGGCTCGCGGCCGAGCCTCTGCACCAGACTCCGCTCGACGTGCACGACCCGGTTGAGCTTCTCGACCATGTGGACCGGAATCCGAATCGTTCGGGACTTGTCCGCCAGCGCGCGGGTCACCGCCTGCCGGATCCACCAGGTCGCGTAGGTCGAGAACTTGTACCCCCGCCGGAAGTCGAACTTCTCCACCGCCCTGATCAGTCCCAGCGATCCCTCCTGAATCAGGTCGAGAAAGCTCAGCCCCCGGCCCAGATACGACTTCGCGATTGACACCACCAGTCGGAGGTTCGCCTCCACCATGTGCCGCTTCGCCCCCATGTCCCCTCGCTCGATCCGCCTGGCGAGGTCGGTCTCCTGCTCCGCCGTGAGCAGGTCGACTGAGCCGATCGAGCGCAGGTAGAGCCGCAGCGAGTCGAGACTCGGCTCGACGGTCAGGTCGAGCTCCTGCCTCTTTCGCTGGCCGCTTCCCCCCTCCTCGGACTTGCTCTGCTCGTCACGGGTTGCCCCTCGCTCCTCATCCTGAAACGGGTCGCTCCTGGCGGAGCGCCCTTGCATCACCCTCCCATCTGCGGTGACGCCGTCGGCGGCGATCACGTCGATTCCCTGCTCGACCAGGCGGCTGTGGAGCTCGGACACCTGCTCCTTCGTGACCTCCACCTCCTCCAGGGTGGAAGCGATCTCCTCGAATGTCAGATACCCCCGCTCCGTCCCCTGGGCGATCAGCCCTCGAAGCTCCTCGATCTGGACGAGTCCCTGCTCGTCGGCCGCAACGGCCTGACGCATGGACCCCAAATCTCCTCCTCCCGGTGTCCCGGACGCTCGGCACCTCCCCTAGACGAGAGCCGAGCCTGAAGCCGCAAGTATATGGACGGGGGGCCGGAAATTTCACCCATTTTTCGTGCTTTCGACAGTCCGGACCGGCGTTCGTCCGCCGGAGGCCATCGCGGTTGCCGAACTCCCCCGGGGGTCATACTTGTGTGGTGTCCGACTCGACCCAAACGATCAGTCCGCGCTCGGACGCCCAGGCGGCGCCACCCGCGACCCGGGTCAGCCTCTCCCGCGTCGGGGTGACCGGGGTCGAGAAGATCATCCGGGTCTGCGCCTCCCAGACCGGCGCCCCGGCTGACCCGGCAGAGCTCCGCGCGGAACCCGCCACGACCGGCGAGGACGCATCGGAGTCCCTCTACCACGCCGACCTCGAGTGCTTCGTCGATCTCAATCCCGAGCAGGCCGGCGTCCACATGTCGCGCTTCGAGGAAGTCGTGAACGAGGCGATCGACGCGGTCGTGCTGGGCGAAGCGCTCCGAGCCGAGGGGCTCGCGGCGCACATCGCGGAGCAGGTGCGCGAGCGCCAGGGCGGACTGCGCGCCGAGGTCCGGATCGCCGCCCGCTATCCGGAGACCGTCCCCGCACCCGTCTCGGGACTTCCCACCCAGGAGCTCTACACCCTGTTCGGGACCGCGGTCGCCTCGGAGCGGGGCATGCGGACCCTGACCGGGGTGGAGGCGCAGGGGATGACCGCATGCCCCTGCGCGCAGGGCCTGGTCGAGGACGGCGCCCGCGCCCGCCTTCTCGAACAGGGCTTCGAGTCCGAGGAGATCGACCGTATCGTCGAGGCCGTTCCGCTCGCGACCCACAACCAGCGCGGAATCGGCACGCTCTACGTCGGCCGCCCCGAGGGCTCGGGCGTGGACGTCGACGCGCGCCGGCTGTTGCGGATCGTCGAGAGCTCGATGTCGAGCGAGATCTACGAGCTGATGAAGCGGGCGGACGAGCGCGCGGTGGTCGAGAAGGCGCACGCCAATCCCCGCTTCGTCGAGGACTGCGTACGAGAGATGATCCGCCAGGTCACCGACGCCTTCCCCGAGCTCAGGGACGGGGCATTCATCCACGCGCGGCAGGAGAACCTCGAGACGATCCACCGCCACAACGTCGTCGCCGAGCGCTACGGCCTGCTCTCGGAGATCGCCGCCGAGCTCGAGAGCGGCGAGCACTCCCGCCACCACACGACGATGCGGGAGTGGCTCGAGGCCCCGGCCGGCTAGTGCGGCTGGGCGGCCTGGCGGTCGCTCACCATCCGGCGGAAACCGAAGAAGTAGTCGATCCCGCTGATCACCGTCGCGGCAACGGCGGCATAGACCAGCAGGTCGACGCCGAGCGGAGTTGGATCGAACGCGATCAGGCAGATGATCGCCGCCACCTGGAGCGTCGTCTTCAGCTTGCCCAGCCAGCTCGCCTGGATCACCACCCCCTGTTCGACGGCGACCATCCGAAGGGCGGTGACGGCGAACTCCCGGGCAATGATCACCATCGCGATCCAGGCGTCGAGCCGATCCAGTGACACCAGGGCGATCAGGGACGCGGTGATCAGCAGCTTGTCAGCGATCGGGTCCATCAGCTTGCCGAAGCTCGTGATCGCGCCCCGGTGGCGGGCGATGTAGCCATCGAGCGTGTCCGTCAGCGCGGCGAGGGCGAAGACGCCGGCGGCGATCGCGTCCCCGTTCGGGGTCTCGTCGAGCAGGGCCACGACCACCACCGGAACCAGGAGGATCCGGAGAACCGTCAGTGCGTTGGGCAGGTTGAGCGGGAACACCGCGCCGGAAGTATCGCTCGCTAGCGGGCGGCGAGCTCCCGAGCCCGGGCGAGGACCGCGTCCATCATCGGCTCCGTCAGCTTCCCGGTGAACGTGTTCTGCTGGCTCGGGTGGAAGCATCCGAGGAGGGACCACCGCCGCGTCCGGGTCCCCGCCGCCGTCTCGATCCGAGCCTCCGCCCCGTGGGCGAACCGCGGTCTCGGGCGGGGAACCTCCGCCCCGAGCCCGGCGAGCGCAAGCAGCGATCCGGTCCAGGCGAAGGAGCCGAGCGCAAGGAGGACCGCCGCCGAGCGGAGCAGCCGCAGCTCCCGGACCAGATAAGGGAGGCAGTTGTCCCGCTCCTCGGTGGTCGGACGGTTCCGCGGCGGCGGGCATCGGTTGACGGCGGTCACGTACGCCCCGATCATGCGAAGGCCGTCGTCGACCGCTACCGAGGTCGGCTGGTTCGCGAGGCCCGCCCGATGGAGCGCCGCATAGAGCCAGTCCCCCGACCGATCGCCCGTGAAGATCCGCCCAGTCCTGTTGCCGCCGTGCGCCGCGGGGGCGAGGCCGACGAGGACGATCGTCGCGCGCGGATCCCCGAACCCGGGCAGCGGACGGCCCCAGTAGTCCTCACCCTTGTAGCGGCGAGGGGGCTCCGCGGCGGCCCGCTGTCGCCACTCGACCAACCGCGGGCAACGCACGCACGAGGTCACCTCACGCGTCAGGGCAGTCAGCGAGTCGGGCACGCCCGCAACCTAGCGAGCCGGGTTGGCCTCACCGGGCGCCGACTCCTCAGCCGCCCTGCGGACGCGCCCCCGGCGCCCGCTCGAGCAGCACCCAGGCCGCCCCGGGGTCGGCTGGAGCGATCCTCCGCCAGGCCCCGCGCTCGAGCTCCTCGATGGCCGCCCGGCCCGGCTCCCCCTCTGAGCCCGGCTCGTCCACGTAGAGGAACTCGACGCCCTCCTGATCGAGCCAGTCGGGGAGCCGGGTGCCCGCGGGCTGCGACCGGAGATTCGGCCCCGGCGTGCACCGTGACTCGGAGACGAGGTAGTTGCAGACCTCGTAGGAATGCGGGGCGAGGAGCACTTGGTCGGAGCCGCTTAGCCGATCGCGGTACGACTCGAGCCGCGAGACGGTCTCGGCGAGCTCCCTGCCCGCTCCCAGCACCGGGGTCGAGTACCCCTCGTCGTAGCGGGGCGGGACCAGGAGGACGAGCGCAAGCGCGGCGAGCGGCAGGAGAGCCCGCAGCGACGCGAGCCGCGGCCGGCGGTCGACGAGCGCCATCGTGCAGAGCCCGACGCCGCAGATCAGTGCGAAGGCGAGCGGGAAGAAGTAGGCCGGCGCCGGATGGGTGCTGACCATGACCCAGATCCCCATCCCGGCGAGGCAGCCGAGCGCCACCCAGCCCCAGGCGCGCTCCCCGATCCAGGCCTCCCACCAGCGGCGGCGAGCACGCCACAGCAGGCCCGCGCCGACCACGACCACGGCGAGGACGCCGATCGACAGCACGAGGGCGAGCCCGGACCCGGTCTGAGCCTCGATGTAGTCCGGGTTCTTGCGCTTTGGCCCGGAGGTGCGGTCGAAGAGCGCGAGCTGAAGGCCATAGGGGGCGAGCTGGAGGTTCCAGAGGAAGTGGCGCCCGATCGCGCCCGGGTTGGTCCAGAGCGCTTCCGTGAACGTGGGCAGCCCGGCATCGAAGTCGCGCTGCATGAACCGCTCGCAGTCGGTGAACCCCTCCGAGATGTAACCCTGGTGGCGCTCCTCGTAGCCGAGCGCGTAGTGCTGGCAGAGCGCGAAGTCCCGCTTGAACGCCGCGGCATCGGCCCACTCGCCGAGGCTCTGACGGTCCGGAGCTCGGAGCAGCGCAAGCGAGCCGAGCCCGACGACGATCAGCGTCACGGCGGCAAACGGGACGGCGATGTTCCGCACCGGAAGCGGAGCGCGTCCTTCGGCAGGGCGGCGCCGGGCCCGGATCTCATATGCGACGCAGACCAGCAGCCAGAGTGCCGCAGCGATCGCCGCCTCGTTCCGGACCAGGACGGCGGTGCCGAGGAGGACTCCGAAGACGCCCGCCCGCATCCACGGCCCCGAGAAACGCAACGAGACGAGCACTGCAGCCAGCAAGGGGACCATCGCGAAGAGATGGATCTCGTTGCGGGTGTCGTAGACGATCGGCAGCAGCGCCCACCAGACCGCAACGCCCCAGGCGATTCCCGGGGAGAGGAGCCGGCGCGCAACCGCGAGCACCAGCAGCGAGACCCCCAGCACGATCAACACGCGGTGGGCAATCGTCACCGTGTAGACGTCGTCGACCAGCCACTCCAGCGATCCCCACAGGGCGGTGTACAGGGGCGAGAAGAGCGGGTCGACCCAGCGGTGATCCGCCCAGGCGATCGCGTCGGCGAAGTACTCGGAGCTGTCGCCGTCCGAGAGGTCCCGGTAGCTCCAGATCCCCCAGAGGACCTTCGCCTGGATCAGCAGGACCGAGCCGTAGGCGAACCAGGCGGACCCGGCGACCCGGGCTGCGCTTACGCGCACCCTCGCAGCTAGGCGGACGTCGCGACGGCGGCGAGGTCCGCCCTGAAGCTCTCGATTGTCCGCCGCAGTCCCTCCTCGAGCGGCGTCTCGGCCTCGAAGCCGATCAGCTCCCACGCTCGGCTCGTGTCCAGATAGCGCTTCGGCTGCCCGTCGGGCCTGGACGCGTCCCAGACCGTCTTGCCCTCGTAGCGGGTGAGCTGCGAGATCGTCTCCGCCAGGTCGCGGATCCGAGTCTCCCGGCCGGTGCCGATGTTGACCGGGTCCGAACTCTCCAGCCGTTCGGCGCATAGCGCAAGCGCCCGCGCCGCGTCCTCGACGTAGAGGAACTCCCGCGACGGCTCCCCCGTCCCCCAGAGAACGACCTCCGGCTCGCCGCGCTCGGTCGCGACGACGTACTTGTGGACCATCGCGGCGATCACGTGCGAGTCCTCGAGGTCAAAGTTGTCTCCCGGCCCGTAGAGGTTGGCCATCACCGGGACGCAGGAGTCGAGCCCGTACTGGCGGCGATAGGCGTCCGAGAGGACGAAGTTCATCTTCTTCGCCAGTCCGTAGGGGGCGTTCGACTCCTCGGGATACCCGTTCCAGATCTCGTCCTCGGAGAAGGGGACCGGCGTGAACTTCGGGTAGGCGCAGACCGAACCGGCCGCTACCAGCTTCCCGATCCCGAGCTCGCGGCAGGCCTCGAAGACGTTCAGGCTCATCGCCAGGTTGTCGTGAGCCAGCGGACCTGGATTGCGGCGGTTGAAGCCGATCCCGCCGACGTTGGCGGCAAGATGAACCACGATCTCGGCGCCGTCGAGCGCCCGAAGAGTGGCATCCCGGTCCCGGAGGTCGTGCTCCGCCGATCGGGTCACGATCACCTCGGCGCCGAGATCGCGGAGCAGCGCGCTGGTCGGCCGACCAAGGAACCCTCCCCCGCCCGTCACCACGACCCGCTTGCCCGACCAGAAGGCCGGATTTGGCGCGTTCGGAGCCATCGACCGGAAGGCTAGCGAGCGCGGCGCGTGCCGATCCACCACCGCCACGGAACTACACTGGCCGCGCGGTGGCTCCCAAGCTGACGGTCGTCACGCCGTCCTTCAATCAGGGAAGGTTCATCGGGCGGACGATCCGCTCGGTCCTCGATCAGGGTTACCCGGACCTGGAGTACGTGATCGTCGACGGCGGCTCGACCGACGAGACCGTGGAGGTGATCCGCCGGTACGAGGACCGGCTCGCCTGGTGGGTCTCGGAGCCCGACGAGGGACAGACCGAGGCGATCAACAAGGGGATCGAGCGAACCGAGGGCGAGATCGTCGCCTACCTCAACTCGGACGACTACTACCTCCCTGGGGCCCTCGGGGCGGTCGCCGACGCGTTCGAGCGCACCGACCGCCGCTGGATCGCGGGCGCCGCCGTCGACATCGCCGAGGGAGATCCGCCGCTCGAGCTCGGGGTCTGGCAGCCGGATCCGCCATCCGTGTGCGAGCGGATCCCGCGCGGGCGCCACTGGTGGCTGCTCGCCCCCTGGCACGTGCCCCAGCCCTCGGCCTTCTGGCGCCGCGAGCTCTTCGATCGGTACGGCCTCTTCCGCACGGACATGCACTTCGCCTTCGACGCGGAGTTCATGGTCCGACTCGCGATCGCGGGTGAGATGCCGGAGCTGCTTCGCGACGAGGTGCTCTCGGCCCGCTCGGAGCATCCCGAGCAAAAATCGCGCCGGGTGACCGAGTGGCTGCCGGAGCTGAGGGCGATGGCGGCACTCCATCGATCGGAGCTCACCCCGAGCGAGCGCCGCCGGCTCACCGCCCTGGGCGGGCCCGTCCGGCTCTCCCGGGCGCTGAGCACCGGGGTTCTCGACCCGGCGAAGCGCGTCGGGGGGCGGATGCTCGACCACGTTCCCCAGCGCGTCCGACCGGCAATCCGCGACCGCGACAAGCGCCCGCGGCTGGCCGAGTTCCCCCGCCGGCGCTGAGTCGCGATGGCGCACCGGCTGATCCATCGGGATGAGCTCACCCGGCTGATTCGCTTCGGCGTCGTCGGGGGAACGAACGGCGCCGCCACCCTGCTCGTCTACTGGGTTCTCGCTGGGCTCGGCGTGCCCTACCTGCTCGCCGCCGTCCTCGGCTACGCGGCCGGGATGGTGAACGGCTACACCTGGAACCGGCTCTGGACCTTCGAGACGGGCTCGTTCCATGGACCGGAGTTCGTTCGTTACGTGCTCGTGCAGGGCACCGGTCTGGTGGTGAACCTCGTCGGACTCGCGTTCGCGATCGAGGCGCTCGGCATCGACGAGCTCCTCGCCGAGCTCCTCACGCTGGTCCCGATCGTGCTCGGGACCTACTGGCTCAACCGCTACTGGGCGTTCCGGGCTCGGCCGTCGACGCGATAGCTACCGTTAGCGCGGTGAGCACTGCCGAGGCACACGCCGTCGGGCCGCAGGAGACGGTGGTCGCGCCCCCGCGGGGGTGGCGCGCGTTTGACTTCGGCGAACTCTGGGGGCATCGCGACCTCGTCTACTTCCTCACCAAGCGCGAGCTCCAGATTCGCTACCGGCAGAGCTTCTTCGGGATCGGCTGGGCGGTCCTCCAGCCGATCACCCTGACCTTCATCTTCGCGCTCTTCTTCGGGAAGCTGGTCAACCTCGACACCTCGATCCCCTACGCCGTCTTCGCCGTCGCCGGGCTGGTGCCCTGGCTGTTCACGGCGCAGGCGGTGACGAACTGCGCGAACAGCCTCGTCAAGGACGCCGAGCTGATCTCGAAGGTCTACTTCCCTCGCCTCGCGGTCCCGCTTGCGCTCTCCCTCAGCCTGATCGTCGACCTCGGGTTTGCGCTCGTCGTCCTGCTCGTGATGACGCTCCTCTACGACGTCTCGATCGCCTCGACCTTCTACCTCGTCCCCGCCTTCCTCCTCCTCGGCGTCTTCACCACCTTCGCGCTCGGCACCCTGTTCGCCGCGATCAACGTCAAGTACCGCGACGTCCAGCTCGTCGTCCCGATGCTCGTCCAGATCATGTTCTTCATCACGCCGGTGATCTATCCGACCTCGCTGGTGGTGACCGGGGACTGGCGCTACCTCTATGCCCTCAACCCGCTCACCTCGGTCCTCGAGGGACTGCGCTGGGCCCTGTTCGATACCGCGTACCCGGGGACCGGCGTGATCGCGATCTCGGTCGCCAGCGCGGTGGTGCTCGCGCTCCTCGCGCTCTGGTACTTCCGGCGCACCGAGCAGTTCTTCGCCGATCTCATATGAGCCGCGAGATCGCAGTCCGGGTCGAGGGCCTCGGGAAACGCTTCCAGATCGGCGCTGCCCAGGGCTACCAGCTGCTCACCGAGAAGATCACCGAGCGGGTCCGCTCGAGAGCGCGGAAGCCTCCCTCGCGTGACTTCTGGGCCCTCCGTGACGTCAGCTTCGAGGTCGAGCGCGGCGAGACCTTCGGGATCATCGGCCACAACGGCGCCGGGAAGAGCACCCTGCTGAAGATTCTCTCCCGGATCACGCCCCCGACCGAGGGAGGCGCGCGGCTGCGGGGCAGGGTCGGCGCCCTACTCGAGGTCGGCACCGGATTCCATCCCGAGCTCACCGGCCGCGAGAACGTCTTTCTGAACGGGGCGATCCTGAACATGAAGCGCCGCGAGATCCAGGCGAAGTTCGACGAGATCGTCGAGTTCGCCGACATCGGCCCGTTCCTCGACACCCCGGTGAAGCGCTACTCGAGCGGGATGCAGATGCGGCTCGCCTTTTCGGTCGCCGCCCATCTCGAGCCCGAGGTGCTGCTGATCGACGAGGTCCTCTCCGTCGGCGATCTCGCCTTCCAGGAGAAGTGCCTGGGGCGGATGGAGAGCGCGACCGAGGAGGGCAGGACGGTGATCTTCATCAGCCACAACCTCGCCTCGGTCCGCGGACTCTGCGACCGGGCGATCCTTCTCTCCTCCGGGCGGGTGACCGCCGCCGGCGGGGTCGACGAGGTCGTCGACGCCTACGTCGGCGACATCATGGGCGAGTCCGAGCAGGAGCTCGGCGACCGCGAGAACCGGGTCGGCGACGGGAGGCTTCGCTACACCGACCTGCGCCTCGAGCGTGAGGGACAGGTGATCGACAGCCCGGCGACCGGCAAGGACTTCGAGGTGGTCGCCGGGTTCGAGACGCGCGACGGCAATCCGCTCCGCAACGTCAACTTCGGCGTCTCGATCACCGCCCAGGGCGAGGACAAGCCGATGATCAGCGCCTACTCGGAGACGGCCGGAACGGTGTTCAAGCAGGTCCCGGCCCGAGGCGAGATCCGCTGCCTGATCAAGCGCTGCCCCCTGCCGGCCGGCCAGTACTTCATCGACGTCTGGTCGGACATCCACCAGCAGATGCTCGACGCGCTCAGCCACGCCTCCGACCTGACGATCGGGGGCGGCGACTTCTACGGCAGCGGCCGCGAGGTGATCGGGCATCGGACCGTCCTCGTCGACCAGCGCTGGTCGCTCGACGAGATCGACGCGGACGGCGATCGGCGGGCGGTGGTCGCCCAGGACCCGGTCGAGGTCAACTGATCCCGCTCAGTCGAGCAGCCTGCCCAGCCGGGTGGGAAACGGATACTCGGTCCGGACGAGCGCCCTGACCTCCGGCGGGCGAAGGGCACGATCGCGATGCACCCGCCGCCGCTTCCTGAGCGTCCGGGGCAGGGTCCGCAGGAACGAGCCGTAGGCGCGGAGCAGCGTCCGGGCGAATCCCATCCCCCGGGCCTCCCGGATCTGATGGACCTGGTACAGGGCGATCTTCGGCGCCGATCTCCAGAGGACGCTCGCCGGCATGTCCTTGAACAGCGTGATCAGGGTGTTCCGGGCACTGTAGAAGCGGGTGAGATCGGACTGCCGCCCGCTCGTCCCGCCCCTGACGTGGTACGCCCGTGGCCGCGGCAGGTAGACGCCGCGATATCCGGCGAGCCGCATCCGCAGGCAGAGGTCCGCGTCCTCGCAATAGAGGAAGAAGTCCTCGTCGAACCGGCCGGCCCGGCCGACAGCCTCCCGCCGGTAGAGGACGGCGGCGCCCGTCGCCATCGCGATCTCGCGACGCTGGTCGTAACGGCCATCATCGGGCTCGTCCTGACCGATCGGCTCGAACCGACCGCAAGTGAAGAGGTCAAGTCCGACCTGCTCGAGTACGTTGCGCCTGTCGTGGCGGATGATCTTCCCGGTGGCGAAGCCGACGCTCGGATCGCGGTCGAGTTCGGCGACCAGCAGCTCGAGCCAGTCCCGGCTGAGCTCGAGGTCGTTGTTGAGGAGGGCCAGGTATTCGCCCGAGGTGCTCTCGATCCCGCGGTTGACCGCAGCCGCGAACCCCGCGTTCCCCGCGAGCGCGAGCACGCGGACCTCGGGCCAGGTGCGCTCGAGGTAGGCGACCGAATCGTCGGATGACCCGTTGTCCACCACGGTGACATCGAAATCGCGGAAGCTCTGCTCGCGAAGCGTGGACAGCACCATCTCCAGGTACACGAGGCCGTTGCGCGGGGTGTGTCCGTCGCGATTCGGGATCACGACGGACACGCGAGGCTCGGAGGGGCCCATCGACACAGCGTTAACAGATCGATTGGGGACCCAGTGAGCGGGCTGCGCGTCGCGATCGACGCCCGCCTCGGCACCGGGATCTCAGGCGGCGTCGAGCAGATCGTGATCGGGCTCGCGACGGCCCTTGGGCGCCTCGACGGCGGGGACGAGGAGTACCTGTTCGTCGTCCATCCCGACCAGGAGGACTGGATCCGGCCCTACCTGAGTGGACCGTGCCGGTCGCTCGCGTCACGGATCGAGTACCCCGGCCAGCCGGGGCTGCTCAGGGAGCTCGGGCGCGGCGTCCGGCGCCGGCTTCCACTCGGCGACCCCTACCGCCGGGCCGTGCTGCGCTCGGATGGGACGATCGAGCGCGCCGGCGTGGAGGCGGTCCACTTCCCGTTCCAGGAGGCCTTCCTGACCGAGGTGCCGAGCGTCTACCAGCCCCACGACCTCCAGCACCTGCACCTGCCGGAGCACTTCAGCGGGTTCGAGCGCGGGCGGCGGGAGGTCGTCTACCGCGCCCACTGCGAGCGCGCCGCGCTGGTCGTCGCGATGACCAGCTGGGGCAGGGGGGACCTGATCGAGCAGTACGGGCTCGCCCCCGAGAAGGTCGCGGTCGTGCCCGGCGGGTCCGTGCTCGGAGAGTACCCGGCGCCCTCCGCCGCCGATCTTGACCGCCTGCGGTCCCGACTCGACCTGCCCGAGTCGTTCCTCCTCTACCCCGCACAGACCTGGCCCCACAAGAACCACCTCCGCCTGCTCGACGCCGTCGCCCTGCTCCGCGACCGTGATGGGATCGAGATCCGGCTCGTCTGTCCCGGGCGCCGGACCGAGCTCTACCCGCGGATCGCCGAGCGGATCGGCCGGCTCCGGCTGGAGGAGTGGGTCTCGTTTCCCGGCTTCGTCGGGCCGCTCGAGCTCCGCGGCCTCTACGAGCTCGCCACCGGACTCGCCTTCCCGAGCAGCTTCGAGGGCTGGGGGCTGCCGGTCTGCGAGGCGTTCTCGGCCGGCCTCCCGGTCGCCGCCTCCTCCGCGACCGGGCTGCCGGATGTCGTCGGCGACGCCGGGCTCCTGTTCGACCCCGGCGATCCGGCGGCGATCGCCGACGCAATCCGCGCGCTCTGGACCGATCCCGCCCTTCGCGCCCGCCTTGCCGAGCGCGGCCTGGAGCGAGCGGGGCTGTTCAGCTTCGACCGGGCGGCGGCGATCTTCCGGGCGCACTACCGCTCGATCGCTGGGCGGAAGCTCCCAGAGGAAGACCGTATCCTTCTGGCCGGCCCGCCTCCGGTTTGAGGCCCCCGGGGCGGGAGCCGATCGGCCATGGACACCGTCCCAATCGAAAAGCGCATCGCTCTCGCGATCAAGCGCCTCCTCTCCGTGCTCGTCTCGCGGCTCCGCCTGCTGCTCGGCAAGGTCCTGCACCTCGCCCTGCACGATCAGCTCGGCGAGATCAGCCGCCAGACCCAACGACTGGGCTCCGCTTCGGTCGAGTCCGTCAACTACCTCGGGTCGGAGCTTCTCGCCATGAACGAGCGGCTGGCGAAGATCGAGGAGCAGCTGGCGGCGGTGCGCGAACAGCTCGAGGCCTCCCGGTCGAGCGAGTCCGTGGTCGAGGAAGGCGAGGACGTCGCTTCCGGGCCTCGCTCCCGCTGAGATGAGCATCGCGCCGGGCTCTGTCTGGCTCGACGCCAGAGGGACCCAGAGCGCCGCCCACAGCGAGCGAGGCATCCCCCGCTACGTCGCCGAGCACGCGCGGGCGCTGGTCGCGACGGCGCCGGAGATGATCGGCTCGATCGGTCTCGATCCGGCGGTCCCGGCCCCCGAGTCGCTGGAGCCACTGATGGGATCGGGCCTGCTCGCCTGGCATAGCAAGACCCGCGCCGCGGGCAGGCGGGTGCCGACCATCTACCACGTGATGTCGCCCTTTGAGATCGAGCTGGGATATGACGACGTCTGGCCCGCCTGGATCCGGGAGAGCGGCGCCCGGCTGGTGGTCACCCTGTACGACCTGATCCCGGTGGTGATGCGCGAGCGCTACCTCGATGCCTGGGGCGACGCGGCTACCGCCTGGATGGCGCGACTGGGCCTGATGCGCCGCGCCCACCAGATCCTCACGATCTCGCAGCAGACGGCAGACGACGCGATCGAGCGGCTCGGCATCCCCGAGGAGCGGCTGACGGTGATCGACTCGGGCATCTCAGGGCAGTTCTCCTCGCTGATCGGTTCCGGAGCCGAAGCCGACGCACTGCTGAGAGCGAGGTTCCGGAGGCTGCGACCGGGCTTCCTCCTCTACGTCGGCGGCCGCGATCCGCGCAAGAACCTCGACGGCACCATCAAGGGCTACGGCCGCCTGCCGGAGGAGCTTCGCCGTGCCCATCAGCTGGTGATCGTGGGCAACATGACGCGGCTCCAGCGCTCGGAGCTGGTGGGGTTCGCGAAGAGCGAGGGGATCAGCGCCGACGACGTCCTGCTGACCGGCTTCGTCTCAGACCGCGACCTCGCCGCCCTCTATCGCAGCTGTGCCCTGTTCGTCTTCTCATCCCTGTACGAAGGCGCGGGCCTGCCGATCCTCGAGGCGATGTCGTGCGGCGCCCCGGTCGTCGCCAGCGGCGTCTCCTCGATGCCCGAGCTGCTCGGCGACCCGGAGGGGACCTTCGACCCGGCCGACCCGAACGACCTCGGTCGCTCCCTGCGGGAAGCCCTGGGGGTCCCGGGCCGGCTCGAGGCGCTACGTAAACGGTCGCGGCGCCAGGTCGCGATCTGCACCTGGGAGCGGGTCGCGAGGCGGACGATCGAGGGGTACGAGCGCGCCGCCGAGGTCGAGCTGACGCCCGGGCGCCCGACCCGCGGGATCCGCCCCGGCGCCCGCAAGCGAAAGAGGCTCGCCGTGGTCACGCCCTGGCCACCTCAGGACTCGGCCGCGGCTCGGCACAGCCGCCGCCTGGTCGAGGCGCTCAGTGACCGCGTGGATGTCGACGTGATCGTCTCCGCGGAGGAGCCTCTGGACTTCGACGCCTCGCTGGAGGGGGTCCGGATCCGAACCGACGCCGAGTTTGGCTGGGCGCACGAGCTGGAGGGATACGACCGTTGCCTCCACGTCCTCGGCGGCTCGCCGCTCCACCTGCATGCGCTCGAGTGCATGATGAGGATTCCCGGTGTCGTCCTCGCTCACGACGTCAGGCTGTTGGGCCTGTACCGCGAGCTCCACCGCCACCGCTTCCTATACGACCCTTACTGGCTCGAGGACAAGCTGCTGCGCTGGTACGGCGAGCGGATCCCGCGCGCCGATTTGAGGCGGGTGCCTTATGACGACCCCGATAAGCAGCGGGTGCAGATGAGCGCGGAGGTCCAGGCCCACGCCCAGCAACTGCTGGTGCACTCCCGCCATCAGGAGGGCATCCTGAGGCTCGAGCGGCCACGCGACGCCGCCCCGGTCGCGATCGTCCCCCACGGCATCCCGGCGATCGATCCCTCCGGGAACGGAGCCGGTGGCGGTGACGGGACCCGGGTCGTCTCGATCGGCGTCGACGCGCGCCTGCCGCGGCTGCTGGAGGCCTTCGCGGAAGTGGCCTCCCGCAGACCGGGATCCCGGCTGACGATCCTCAGCCGGCTCGGCGCGCGCGAGGGCGCGGCGATCCTCGAGATGGCGACAAGGCTCGGGATCGGGGGCGCCGTCGAGCTGCCCGGGCCGATCGAGGGTGAGGCGTACTGGAGGACGCTGCGTGCCGCCGATCTCGCGATCCAGCTCCCGGGAGAGGCCGCAGGGGGAAGGGCGTCGGAGCCGATCTGCGATTGCCTCGCGGCCCGGGTGCCGGTGATCGTCTCCGATCTCGGTTGGGCCGCAGAGCTGCCGAGACCGGTGGGGCTGCCCGTGGCGGCGGACTGCTCCGCGCACGAGCTGGCCCGGGAGATGGCGGACGTACTCGAGGATGACAGCCTGAGGACGGAGATCCGGGCGGCTCAGGACCGCTATGTCGCCGAGAACTCGTTCCCTCGGGTCGCCGAGCGCTACGTGGAGGTGCTCGCACTGTGAAGCGAGCCCTGATCACGGGGATCAGCGGGCAGGACGGCAGCTATCTCGCCGAGCTCCTGCTCGAGAAGGGCTACGAGGTCCACGGGCTCGTCCACGGATCGCTCGATCGCCGGTTCGAGCGGCTCGAGCCGATCAAGGAGCGGATCACCCTGCACCCCGGCGACCTGCTCGACGAGCACTCCCTCGTGGGCGTGCTCCGGATGGCGAACCCCGACGAGGTCTACAACCTGGCGGCGATGTCCTCGGTAGCGGAGTCGTGGCGGCTCGCGGTCGCCACCGCCGAATACACCGCGGTCGGCGTCACCCGATTGCTCGAGGGGATCCGCGAGGTCTGCCCCGGGGCCCGCTTCTACCAAGCCTCCTCGTCCGAGATGTTCGGGCGGGCGCGCGAGACCCCGCAGAGCGAGCGCACGCCCTTCTACCCGCGCAGCCCCTACGGCGTCGCCAAGGTCTACGGCCACTTCATCACCGTCAACTACCGCGAGAGCTTCGGGCTCCACGCGAGCTCCGGGATCCTCTTCAACCACGAGTCCCCACGCCGCGGCCGCGCCTTCGTCACCCGTCGTATCAGCGAGGGCGTCGCCCGGATCAAGCTCGGCCGAAGCGACGCGCTCGTCCTCGGCAACCTCGACGTCCGCCGCGACTGGGGCTACGCGAAGGAGTACGTCGAGGCGATGTGGCTGATGCTGCAGCAGCCGGAGCCGGGCGACTACGTGATCGGCACCGGCGTCTCGCACTCGGTCCGCGACCTCGTCGACGTCGCCTTCGCCTGCGTCGGGCTGAGCGCGGACGACCACGTCCGGATCGACCCGGAGCTCGCCCGGCCGGCCGACATAGAGGAGCTCGTCGCCGACCCCGCGAAGGCAAAGGAGACGCTGGGCTGGGAGGCGCGAACCTCCTTCGAGGAGCTGGTCGAGAAGATGATCAGGGCCGAGTTGGACGCTCTGGCGCGCAATCAGGCTGCGGGTTAGCCGCGTCGCGGAGTCCTCGAGCTCGCGGAGCCGGTGACGCTCGATCCGCCGCGCACCCGGGCACTCTATTCTCCACCCGTCGATGAGCGGCACCACGGTTCGGGAGAGCCCCAGCCCCGGCGCCGAGACCCTGCTGGTCGAGGTCTCGGTGGTGATTCCCTGCCTGAACGAGGCGAGCACGATCGCGGCCTGCGTGCGAGCGGCGCGCGGCGCGCTCGATGACGGCGGCTATCGAGGCGAGATCATCGTCGTCGACAACGGGTCCACGGATGGCAGCGGGGAGCTCGCCGCGGTCGCCGGCGCGCGCGTGGTCGAGGAGCCGCGGCGGGGCTATGGGAACGCCTATCTCGCCGGACTAAAGGAGGCGCAGGGGAAGTACATCGTGATGCTCGATGCCGACATGACCTACGACGCGGGCGACCTCCCAAGGTTCATCGGAGAGCTCGAGGCGGGCGGCGACCTGGTGCTCGGCAACCGGATGGAGCAGATCCACCCCGGAGCGATGCCCTGGCTGCATCGGCGTGTAGGCAACCCGGTGCTGACCGGGCTGCTCAACCGGCTCTTCGACACCGACGTCAGGGACGCCCACTGCGGGATGCGGGCGGTGCGGCGTGAGGTCCTGCCCCGCCTCGCGCTTCGCACCGGCGGCATGGAGCTCGCCTCCGAGATGGTGATCAGGGCCGCCAAGCTCGGCCTCGAGATCCGGCAGTTCCCGATCGCTTACCGCCCTCGGGAGGGGGAGTCGAAGCTCTCGACCTGGGGCGACGGCTGGAGGCATCTGCGCTTCCTGCTCGTCCACAGCCCCAAGTACCTCTTCCTCCTGCCCGGAGTCGTGATGGCCGCGCTCGGGGCCCTGATCATGGCCGGCGTGCTCGCCAACGTCTCCCTCTTCGGCCGGCAGTGGGATATCCACGCTGAGGTCGGCGGATCGCTCCTGCTGATCGTCGGCGTGCAGGTGATCTCCCTCGGGCTCTGCGCGATGGCGTACGGCGTCTACTTCATGGGCGAGCGCGACGACTGGTTCACGCGGATGCGGAACAAGTACCGGCTCGAGCACGGTCTCCTGGTGGGCGGGGTGATCGGCGTGGCGGGGATGATCTTCGGCGGGATCCTGGTTGGGATCTGGATCGATCGCGGCTTCGGCGGCCTCGCGGAGGAGCAGCTCGCCGTGCTCGCCGCGACCCTGGTCACCGTGGGCGTCGAGGTCTTCTTCACCTCGTTCCTGCTCAGCGTGATCGGCCTGCGTCGTCCCGAGTAGGGATGAGCAGGCGACTGGCCGCGGGGGCCGCGGGAGCTGCCCTGATAGCGACCGCGGTGCTGGCGTTCGCGCTGGGCAAGCACCCCGTCGTCGCCGGCACGAACACGGCCGCGCCATTCGAGGCCGCGGTTCGGCTTCCGGCCGGGGTGAGGCGGTGCCAGGTCGTCTCCCGTGTGCCCCGCGCAACCCACGTACGGGTGGTGGTCGACTCGGCGAGGGGCCTGGGCCGCGAGCTGCGGGTGGCGGTCGTCGACCGGCGCGGCCGGATCGCGCGGGGCACGAGGACACGACCGCCGCTCGGGGGGGTGGTGGTCCACCTGCACCAGCGAACGAGACCGACCCATCCGGCGAAGCTGTGCTTCACCAACTCCGGGGGCGGCAAGATCGTCCTCGCGGGAGAGAGCAAGCGAGTGCCGAGGAGCTCCTCAGCGGGGGGAAGAAGCCCGGTCGCCAGCGTGGTCTTCCTCAGGCCCGGCCTGTCGAGCTGGGCCTCGCGCCGGGATCAGATCGCGGACCGCTTCGCCAACGCTCAACCAGGTGAGCATCGAGAGTGGTGGCTGTGGGTGGCGGGCGCGCTTGCGATCACGGCGGCGGGGCTGGCGTTCTGGTGGGCGGTCTTCCGTCTCGAACCCCCAATGAGAAAGCGGCCCGATCCGCTTTGATGACGGCGACGCTGAAACGGCTCCCGGCGGCCGCCTGGGTCTGCTCGTTGGTCGCGCTGCTGAACGCGACGGCCTGGTCGGTGATCGTCCCCCTCTTCCAGGTGCCGGACGAGCCCGCCCACATCGCCTACGCCCAGTATCTGGCCGAGAGTGGCAAGCCGCCCACCGGACGAAGCGATCGCCCGCCATTCTCCGAGGAGGAGCGCGTTCTCGTCAACGCCCTGCGATGGAAGCAGGTGAGCCGCCGCGCCGATAACCGCCTCCCGGGCACCGCCGCGGCGCACCGGCTGCTGGAGCGCACGATCGACAGCCCCGCGGACCGGCTCGGCGATGGCGGATACACGTCGATCACGAACAACCCGCCGCTGTACTACGGCCTGGCCGCAGCCGCCTATCGCGTCTCGCCCTCCACGGATCTGCCCGACCGGATCCACCTGATGCGCCTGCTCTCCGCCCTGCTCGCCGCGATTACGACCCTGTTCGTCTTCCTCTTCCTGCGGGAGCTGCTGCCGGCGACCCCGTGGGCGTGGACGATCGGTGCACTCGCCGTCGCGTTGCAGCCTCTGTTCGGATTCATCTCCGGAGGGGTGAGCAGCGACAACCTTCTATACACGGCCGCGGCGGGGGTCTTTTTTTGCCTGGCCTACTCGTTCAGGCATGGGTTGACGCCCAACCGTGGCGTCCTGCTCGGGGCCCTCGTCTCGGCTGGTCTGCTCGCGAAGATCAACATGCTCGGCCTGTTGCCGGGAGTCGCGCTCGGCCTGCTGCTGCTGGTTCGTCGAGCGAGCCCGCAGGGGCGGCGAGACGCGATCCGCGGCGCCCTCGGCGCCGCCGCGGTCGTGGCGGCCGTCGCGATCGCCTACGTGGCGCTCAATTCGCCCGTCTGGGACCGTGGCACCTTCGGGGGCGCCGGCCACTCCCTGGGCAGCGGCGAGGGGATCTACGGCAGGCCCGACGTCACCGAGACTCCCTCGAGCGGTTTATCGGGAGCGCTCAACTATGGATGGCAGTTCTACCTGCCCCGGCTTCCGTTCATGGATTCCCAGTTTCTTCGGTACCCGTTGCGGGAGGTGTGGTTCGACGGGTTCATCGGCAATTTTGGATGGCTTGACTACGGGTTCGCCAACTGGGTCTACGACCTGGCGTTGGCGATCGTCCTGGTGCTGGTCGGGTTGGCGGCCCGCGAGCTGATCGCGCGGCGCTCGTTGGTGCGAGATCGCCTCGATGAGCTGATCACCTACTCGGCGTTGACCGTTGGGCTGGTCGTCCTGGTGAACGGCAACGGATACACGGCGAGGATCGACGGCGCGGGCGGTTTCGAGCAGGCTCGGTACCTGCTTCCTCTGCTCGCCCTGTACGGCGCGATCGTCGCCCTGGCGGCGCGCGGCGCCGGTCGGCGCTGGGGACCGGCGCTCGGCGTTCTGATCGTCTGCATCGCCATCGCCCACACCGCGGTCGCGTTGCTGCTCACGCTGACCCGCTACTACGGCTGAGCCCTCTCAACCCGCCGCCTGAGGAACTCCCCGGCCGCGCGCTTGCACGCCGCCCGATCCCGGACGCGGGCCGAGCGCCCCCTCCCGGCGTCCACGAAGTAGAGGCGGTCGTAGGCCAGCGTCCTGGCCGGGGAGAACGTGATGTTCTCGAAGCTGATTCCCGCCTCGTCGCAAACCGCTCCCGGCAGGTACGGGTGCGCCACGACCGACTCGTCCTCGTAGGCCAGCTTCAGCGCGCCGTCCAGGTCGAAGTAGTCGCCGAACGTGACGAAGCCGCCCGGCATCTGGAGCGGGTGGCCGAAGCTGATCATCGTCGCGCCGGGTTCCGGGTCGGGGATGGTCTCGGTCACCCGATCGATGATGCGCTCCTCCGCCCTCCAGGTCGCTGCCAGGTCGGCCTGCCGTTGCCTCTCCTCAATCACTGCGTGCAGCGCGATCGCCGCGAGGAGGACGAGGGCGACGGTGGCCCCCAGCCGAGGCCTGCGCGTCAGGCCGACGAAACCGATCCCGGCGAGAAAGCCGATCGCGACGAGCAGCACGGCATAGAAGGGCGCGGAGGTGATCACGAGCCGGTTCGCGAAGCCGAGCGTGTCCGGGTTGAGGTACCGGGGCCCGGGGAGCAGCGGGAGGAGACCGATGAAGCCGAGCACCAGCGCGGCCGTCGCGATCAGGCACCACTGGCGCGCGGCCCGTCCCGGCGTTCCGCCGCGCTCGACGGCCGCCCATACGCCGACGCCGGCGAGGATCGCGAGGACGACACCGAGTGGACCGAAGAGGAGTCCGTCCGCGGGAACCGACGCCCTGAGCACGTCGACCGCGCCCGGGACCACCTCGCCGAACCGATCCCAGAGGTGGGCGGTCGTCACCTCCCCGTCGCGCACCTCGTTGGCGTCCCCGGCGATCGTCAGCGCGCCGACGCCGAAGGCCGCAAGATCGGCCAGCAGACGGCGGCCGACTGCCGCTCCGCGCGCGACCACCAGATAGGCCAGGAAGGAGAGCGGTATCGCGATCAGCATGCCCTCGTAGGTGTAGGCGGCGGCCAGATAGAGAGCGATCGCACCGGCGTGCCAGGCGATCCGTCTGCGCCCGACCGCCGAGCGGAGCCCGTGGAGAGCGCAGGCGAGCCCCCCGAGATAGAGGCTGGAGGCGTTCATCTCGACCTGGAGCGTCGCCCAGACCCGGGTCGTGTCGATGAAGAAGCCGATGTCGAGCAGCAAAGCCGCCGAACCGGCGACGAGGCGGCTCAGGCCGAGCATCCGCATCACGAGGTAGAGGAGGAATGCCTGGATCGCGGCGAGCGGCACCGACAGCGCCAGGTGCGCGCCCGGATCGTCCCCGGTCGCCAGGTACTGGGCGACGAGCATCGCCGTCTGGACGGGACGGTACGCACCGGGCCAGCTCCCGTAGACGTCGAGCATGTCCGGGACCGAGCCGAGCCCCTCGTCGAGGAAGTGGAACTTCTGGAGGAAGAACCAGTCGTCGGTGTAGAACCCGCCGCTGAACGCGTGCGGCAGGTACACCGCTGCCGCGACGGCGAGCAGCCCGCCGAAGACGACAAGGAGCTCGCGGCCGCTGATCTCCGGCCGACCCGGATGCCAGGGAACGAGCGGATCCTCGCTCGCCAGCGCAGCCCGCAATCTCCGCAGGGTTTGGCCCAAAACCTAGCTTCGCCGTGTTGGCTGCTCGCCCGTCAGAGGGGTGCTTGCGTAGACACGGCCGGGTTCGGAGCCGCTGAAGCCGACCGCGCGGCTGACGAGGTAGAGCGGGCGGTGCTTGCCCTGCGCGTAGATCCGCCCGACGTACAGGCCGATCGTTCCCAGGACGATCAGCTGAACGCCG
>DASUYK010000075.1:0-16695 GCA_036377415.1 Solirubrobacterales bacterium | reverse complement strand
CGATGTCGAGCGCCGTCACAGCGAGGATGAACGCGCTCCGGGTGAACGCCCAGGCGATCCCGGTGCCAAGGCCCACCCTCTCGGTGTTCGCGGCCAGCCAGGTCGCCTGAGTGACCGAGCTGCGAAACAGCTCGGGCGTCCACACACAGTCGATCCCGGCGGCCTCCGCGGCGCTGCCCTGCTCCGCCAGGTCGTCCGCCGCGTCGCCGATCGCAGCGATGGAGATCCGGTCGAGGGCGGACACGGGAGGACCCTATCCCGGGGTGTTGTCCAGCGACCGCCACAGGTAGAGGCAGGCGAGGGTCCGGTGGGGCCGCCACTCCTCCGCGATCCGCGCGAGCTCCTCGGGGCCGGGCAGCTCGTCCATCCCGTAGGCGATCTGGACGGCGCGGCGGATGCCGAGGTCGCCGGTCGAGACCACGTCCGGTCGTCCCAGGTGGAAGATCAGGAACATCTCGCCGGTCCAGCGGCCGATCCCCTTCACCTCGATCAGCTCGGCGATCACGTCCTCGTCGGGCAGCTCCCTGAGCCGATCGAGGTCGAGGCGGCCATCGCTCACCCGCTTCGCGAGGTCGCGCAGGAACTCCACCTTGGCGTTCGAGAGACCGGCCTTCCGCAGGGTCTGGGGCCGCTTGCGAACGAGCGCCTTCGGCTCCGGCGCCTCGCCGCCGAACTGATCGAGCAGCTTCTCCCAGATCGACCGGGCGGCCTTTGTCGAGAGTTGCTGGCCGACGATCGCGCGGGCAAGCGCCTCCCAGGGGTCCGGACGGCTCCCGCGTCGGTCGATCTCCGGGTCGATCGGGCCCTGCGCCTCCATCACCCGGCGGATCACCTTGTCCGCGCGCATCAGCTCGCGGTCATCCTCGCTCCACTCGGGCGACGGCTTTCGGGCATGCGCGCCCGCGGGCCTCGTGGCCATCGCTAACTCAACGCCCGGGACCGGCTATCCGTGAGATCAGACGCGCTGGATCAGCGTGCCGGTGCCGAGCCCGCCCCCGCAGCACATCGTCACCAGGCCGGTCTCCTTGTCGGAGCGCTCCAACTCGTGGAGCAGAGTCGTGATCAGGCGCGCGCCGGTCGAGCCGAGCGGGTGACCGATCGCGATCGCGCCGCCGTTTACGTTGACGCGGTCCATGTCGGGATCCAGCTCGCGCCGCCAGGCGGCGACGACCGAGGCGAACGCTTCGTTGATCTCGACCAGGTCGATGTCGTCCATCTTCATCCCGTTGCGCTTCAGGATCAGCTGCGTCGCGGGAATCGGGCCGGTCAGCATCATCACCGGATCGACGCCGACGGTCGTCTGGTCGACGATCCTGGCACGGGGCTTCAGGCCGAGCGCGTCAGCCTTCTCACGGGTCATAAGCAGGACTGCCGCGGCACCGTCCGAGACCTGCGAGGAGTTGCCGGCGGTGATCTTGCCGTCCTCCTTGAAGGCCGGCTTCAGCGAGGCGAGCTTCTCGAGCGAGTCCTCGGCGGGCGGCCGGATGCCCTGATCGGTGACGTAGGTGTCGCCGTTCGACTGCCACGGGATCATCTCCCGCTCGAAGCGGCCCTCCTCGGTCGCCTGATGGGCGAGCGTGTGGGAGCGAAGGCCGATCTCGTCGAGCTCGGAGCGAGGGATCTCCCACTTGTCGGCGATCATCTCGGCCGAGATCCCCTGGGGGACGAGGTTGTAGCGCTCCATCAGCTGCGGGGAGAAGGCGAAGCCGTGCTCCTTCTGGACCTCCATGCCGTCGGCGAAGGAGAGGTGGCCCATGTGCTCGACGCCTCCGCCGATCGCGGCGTCGTGGACGCCGGAGGCGACCATCGCGGCGGCGAAGTTGACCGCCTGCTGGGCCGAGCCGCACTGACGATCAACGGTGGTCGCAGGCGTCTCCATCGGGAGTCCGGCCTCGAGCCAGGCGTTGCGGGCGATGTTCAACGCCTGCTCGCCGAACTGCTGGACGCAGCCGGCGACGACGTCCTCGACCTCCGAGGGCTCGATCCCGGCACGCTCGATCACGGCGCTGTAGGTGGTCGCGAGCAGGTTCGAGGGATGGGTGTCCTTGTAGTAGCCCTTCTCCTCATGGCCGCGGCCGACCGGCAGGCGAGCGGCCTCGACGATCACCACCTCGCGTCCGCCGAACTTTCCGTTCTCAGCCATCTCTTCTCGCCTCCTAGTCAGTTTCTTGATGCAACCAAGCCTGGCACAAAGGATACCCGATTGACTGGCGAGTCAACCAGTCGCGCTTGGCCGGCGCGAGCACGAGCAGGTCGCTCGGCAGGACCGACCCTTCGCCGATCGCGAGCGTGATAGACAACCCGCCCGGGTGACGGTGCGGTGACATACGAGCGGCCGGCGATCGCGGGCAGCGGGACGATCGCCTGCGGGCTCGCCGCATGCGCGAGCGTCGCCTCGAAGACCATCCTCCTCGCCCGCTCCGATGCGTCTGCCTGGCGCGCCGAGGAGCAGGCGCACTCGATCTGCGCGAAGGTCGACGGGGCGGACGCGAAGCGGGTCAGGGTGAGCACCGAGTCGAGGGATCTCGCCTCCTGCGATCTGATCATCGAGGCGGTGGTCGAGGAGATCGACCCGAAGGTCGAGCTGCTCAGGAGCCTCGGCGAGGTCGCGCCGGATGCGGACCTCGCGTCCACCACCTCGTCGCTCTCTCTCGAGGAGATCGGCTCCCGGGTGGGAGAGCCGGAGCGCACGTTCGGCCTTCACCCCTTCAACCCGGTCGCCCGGATGGAGCTCGTCGAGCTCTGCGTTCCCCAGGCGGCGAAGGAGGAAATCGCCTCGAGGGCCAGGGCCTGGTGCGAGTCGATCGGCAAGACGGTGGTCGAGGTCCCGAACGAGCCCGGCTTCGTCGTCAACCGCCTGCTCTTCCCCTACCTCTTCGATGCCGTCCGGCTGATGGAGCAAACCGGGATGAGCCCCGAGGACGTCGATCGCTGCATGACCCTCGGCGCCAACTACCCGATGGGCCCGCTCGCCCTGCTCGACCTGATCGGCGTCGATGTCGCGATCGCGATCGGCGAGGCCCTCTACGCGGACAGCGAGGAGGAGCACCACCGGCCGCCCGGACGGCTGCTCAGCCTGGCCCGCGAGGGGAGGACGGGCCGGAAGGCCGGGGCGGGCTTCTACGACTACTGATCGCTGAGATCGATCGCGAGCTGGGCGACCGTCTCGCCGACCGCGTCGAGCACCGCCGGCTCGAGCTTGTCCGGCGTGTCCTGGACGGTGTCCGCGAAGGGATAGGAGAAGTCGATCAGGTCGATCGAGGGAACGGCCCGCTCGAGGAAGGGGATGTGGTCGTCGAGAATCGGCGGCTGCTCGCCGGCCGGGAATACATCCTCCCCCCCGACCTCCGCGGCGGCCCGGCGAAGCTGCTCCCAGAGCACCGGACTCGAGTTCCCCTCGCGGCGGATCCGGGCGCCCCTGTTGGCGATGTAGTCGAGCAGGATCATCTCCCCGATCTCCTCCGGGTGGGCGGCCGCGTAGGCGCGCGAGCCGCGGAGCGCGCAGAACTGGAAGTCCGCCGGGGGGCATCCAGGGGGCTCCTCCTCCCCGTCGAAGAGCACGAAGCGGACCTCCCTGTGGTCCGCCGGGAGCTCGGCCGGCAGAATCCGGGCGAGCTCGATCACCGCGGCGGTCCCGGCAGCGCCGTCATTGGCTCCGACGAAGCCCTCCGGATGCCACTCGGTGTCGTAGTGCGCGCCGATCAGGATCGCCGGCGCGCGACCCGGGATCACCCCGACGACGTTTCGCAGGCCCTGCTGCGGACCCCTGCTCGCGAAGGGCTCGAACTGGCCGTCGGGCAGCATCGGGCGCAGCTTCTCGGCGAGCTGCCGGAGCTGCGGCGATCCCGCCGGGCGCTGGCCGGCCGAGACCTGCCGGTCGACCAGCGCCATCGCGCGATCGACATCGAACCGATCCGCGCGATCCTGGCTCTGATCGCCCGAGCTGCCGCAGCCAGCGATGACGGCCGCGGCAAGCAGCGCCGCGATCCCTCGCGGCGCGAACCTATGCCGCCTGCTTGCCCTTGCGCTTGACGCGGGAGTTCGTTCCGATCGGCGGTACCGCGGGTTCCTCATGGCGGCCGGAACGATCCCAGATCACATCCGCCTGCGAGACACCCTGCTTGCTCGCCTCCGCCTCCACCTCGCCCCATGGGAGCTGGGCCTCGGGGAGGTCATCCCAACGGGCCAGGTCGAGCGCTTCGAGCGCGCCCTCCAGAGCCGGCCCCCGGTGCTCTTCGGATCGGAGCACCGCCCTGACCACCTCGAGCTGCTTATCGCTGAACCGGACGACCCACATGTGGCCTCCTAGACCCGACTTGAGATCGGGTTGCACCTATTGCTGCACCCTCGATCTCCGGCAACGTAGAGCCGTATGCGGACGGAAGCGAAAACCCCTGGTAAGCGGGATTTCCGGCCTAGCGGCTGTGAATCCGCACCGCCTCGACCCGGTTCTCCCGGACCGATTCCACCCGGATCTCGAACCCGTCGGCGGTGATCAGATCGCCGCGCTTGGGCAGTCGCCCGAGCTCGCCGAAGACGTATCCGCCGACCGAGTTGTAGGCGTCCGTGTCCGCCGGAAGCTCGATTCCGCGGTCCGCGAGATCACCCAGCGAGACGTGGCCCCGCACGTACCAGTCGCCGTTCGCGAGCTGCCGCAGGGAGCCGGCGAGTGGGTCGGTCTCGTCCTCGATCTCGCCGACCACCTCCTCGAGGATGTCCTCGACCGTGACGATCCCGACCGTGCGGCCGTACTCGTCGACGACGACGCCGATCGAGGAGCGCTGGCGCTGGAGCTCCGTCAGCAGGTCGTCGAGCGGCTTGGTCTCCGGGACGATCAGGGCGTCCCTGACCGCCCCTTCGATCCGCGCTTCCGGTCCCTCGCTCATCTGCAATCGGACAAGGCGCAGCGCATGGACGATGCCCCTGACCCGGTCCTGGTTGCCGTCGTCCACCACGACCAGCCGGTTGTGGCCGGAGGAGGTGCAGAGCTTGAGCGCATCCGAGACGTTCGAGGAGTAGTCGACCGTAACGACCGCCGGGATCGGGGTCATCACCTCACGCGCTTCCTGCTCGTGCAGATGGAATACCCCGCTGAGCATGACCGCCTCGCCGGGGTCGAGGTGCCCGCCGGTCGCCGACTGTGAGATCAGCAGCTTCAGATCCTCGGTGGTCGGCTGCTCGTGCAGCTCGCCCGGACGAACGCCGAACAGGCGCACGAGCGCGTTCGACATCCAGGTCAGGGCGACGGTGAACGGAGCGCTGACCCGCCGGAACAGGCGCAGGGGCGCCGCCAGCGACCGGGCGCTGCCCTCGGGCCTGGAGATCGCGAACATCTTCGGCGCCTGCTCCCCGACGACGACGTGGAGGGTGGTGACCAGCGTGTAGGCGATCGCCACCGAGATCGCGACGGCAACTCCGTGGGAGAGACCGCCGAAGATCGGCTCGATGAGCTGGGCGACAGCGGGCTCGCCGAGGAATCCGATCCCGATCGAGGCCATCGTGATCCCGAGCTGGCAGGCCGAGAGGTACTCGTCGATCCGATCGAGCTGCTCGATCACCGCGCTCGCGCCGCGGCTCCCGTCCGAGGCGAGCTGCTCGATCCGCGACCGGCGTGTCCGGACCAGGGCGAACTCGGCCGCAACGAAAATGCCGTTGACCGCGATCAGGACGAAGAGCAGGACGAGGAAGACAGCGGTCATCGGCGCTGCTCCGATTCAGGCTGCGGCCGGCCCGCCGTCATCGTCACGCCCGACTGGGCGTTCGTACTTCGAGGGAGGTCGTCGTCGGTCACTGGCGACGAGCCAAGGCTACCGGACGGGTGGCGGTGTTTGCGCTTCTTGCGGGGTCCGGCCACGGGCGGTCCGGGTGTCGACCATCGCGAGGATCTCGATGTGCTGCAAGAGAAGCGCTTGAGCTCAGGTCGAGGCGAGCGCCTCGACCTTCTTCGCCAGCTCGAAGTCGTTCTCGGTGATCCCGCCCTCGGCGTGGGTGGAGATCGCCACCTCGACCTGGCTCCACGAGATCGCGATGTCCGGGTGGTGGTTCATCTCCTCCGCGGGACCGACCAGAGACTCGACGAACTTGACCGAGCCGACGAAGTCACCGCGATCGAAGCTCTTCACGATGTACTCGCCGCGCTGCCGCCAGCCGTCGAGCTCCGCCATTCGCTCCTTTATGTCGTCGTCGCTCAGAAGTGCCATATTCGCTCCGTGCGCATCGCCAGCCTAGTCCCATCGTCCACCGAGATGTTGTTCGCCCTCGGGATCGGCGACCAGGTGGTGGCCGTCACCCACGAGTGCGACCACCCGGCGGAGGCGGCGAGCAGACCCCACCTGACCCGGAGCATGATCCCGGAGGGGCTCTCCGCCGCCGAGATCGACTCGGAGGTGCGCCGGGTGACCGGCGAGGGTCGCCATCTCTACGAGCTGGATGAGCCGACCCTGGCGGAGCTGGAGGTCGACCTGATCGTGACCCAGGCGGTCTGCGAGGTCTGCGCGGTCTCCTACGACGACGTCGTCGCGGTCGCCGCCCGGCTTCCGAGCCGGCCCCGGGTGATCTCGCTCGACCCCTCGAGCCTCGCGGAGGTGATCGCTGACGTCTCGCGGCTCGGCGAGGCGGCGGGGGTCGCGGACCGCGCGGCGGCGCTCCGCGCCCGACTCGAGCAGCGTCTGGCCGCCGTCCGCGGGGCGGTGAGGGACGCGCCCAGGCCCAGGGTGCTCGCGCTCGAGTGGCTCGATCCTCCATTCGTCGGCGGCCACTGGATCCCGGAGATGATCGAGATCGCGGGCGGCGAGGACGCACTTGGGACCCCGGGAGCCAAGTCGCGAACCTCGGGGTGGGAGGAGATCGCCGACTCCAGCCCGGAGGTGGTCGTCGCGATGCCGTGCGGCTGGGACGCGGAGCGCGCGCGAAGAGAGGTCGAGGCCCATTCGGCCGAGATCGGCGCGCTCGGCGCCCGGGCCGTCTGGGCGGTAGACGCCGCGGCGTCGTTCTCGCGTCCTGGCCCGCGCCTGATCGAGGGGACCGAGCTGCTCGCCCACCTCCTCCATCCGGATAGGGTTGATGCGCCCGCCGGAGAGGAGCCCGTGAGCACCGGCGCCAGCGAGAGGAGCGAGTGATGGGCCTGAACTGGGCCGAGCACACCGTCGAGATTGCAGCCCCGATCGAGACCTGCTTCGCCGCGATCATCGACTACGAGACCTTTCCCGCCTGGCAGAGCGCGGTCGTCGACACCGAGGTCCTCGACTGGGACAGCAAGGGGCGCGGGAAGCGGGTCCGCCTCTTCATCGACGCCAAGGTCCGCAAGGTCGACTACACGCTCGACTACCGCTACGAGCCGCCCGAGCGGATCGAGTGGGACTTCGTCGAGGGGAACGGGATCAACGGCGCCGACGGCCACTACCTGTTCGAGGACCTCGGGGACCGCACCCGGGCGACCTACAAGCTCGGCCTCGAGATCGCGATCCCCCTCCCCGGGCCGATCGCCCGCCGTGCACACCGCTCGACCCTCAGGGGGTCGGTCGAGGACCTGAAGCGCGAGGCCGAGCGGCGGGCCGCGGGCAAGACGGCACCCTCCAGGGGCACTCGGTCGGCTTCCGACCGGTACGGCACGGCGGCCCACCCGCCGACTGACTCACCGACGGAGGAGTACCGCCCTGCGACCGGGCCTCGGTCGATCGCGGAGATGCCGGCGGCGATGGCCGAGCGCGCGATGTCCACCGGGCGCCGGGTGACGGGGGGTGCGCTGCGAACCACGCGCGACGTCGCGGAGGGCGTCGCGGGCGCGGGATTCGGCGTTGCCCGCCGCGCGATCAACACCGGGATCGGCGTCGCGGGCGGCGTCAGGAACCGCGCGGCCCGGCGGCTGGGGCGCGGCACGCGCGGGACCGACGAGTACCCGCGCTAGCCGCCGTCCAGGATCCGGCGGACGAAGGCGAGCACCTCGGGCGCCGCCGGGTTGATCAGATGGCCTCCGCCGATCCGCCTAGCCCGCCACCGCGATCGCGCCGACGAAGGTCCCGGCGATCATCAGGATGATCGCGCCGAGCTCGAACGCGTATCCGGGCCGGCCCCCCAGTTGGCGCTCGACGAAGATCACGAGCGCGGCCGCGAGCCCGCCGCCGATCAGCCCGCCGATGTGGCCGCCCACCGAGATGCCCGGGATCGAGAAGGTGAGCACGAGGTTGAGCACGACGAAGAGGCCGAACTGGGATGCGACCTCCTCGATTCCGCGCCCGCGGGCGACCACTATCACCGCCGCCATCAGCCCGAAGATCGCGCCGGATGCTCCGACCGTGGTGGCGTTCGGATCGACGAGCAGCGCGCCGACCGCACCGCCGAGCAGCCCGACGAAGTAGATCCCGAGGAATCGCGGTGTCCCGATCGCTGGCTCGAGCATCGAACCGGCGATGTAGAGGACGTACATGTTGAGCAGCAGGTGGATGAACCCCGCGTGCAGGAAGCCGCCGGTGACGACCCGCCACCACTCCCCATCGGCGATCGAGGGGCCGTATGTGCCGGCGTCGCGGATCAGGCTGCCCTCGTCGCCGACCCCGGCGGGACCGCCGCTGAGCAGCTCCGCGACGAAGACGATCGCGTTGAGCCCGATCAGGGCGTAGGTGGCGGGCATCCCGCCGGCCTTCCGGCTGAAGGCGCCGGTGCCGGTCCTCACCTTCGTGCGCTCGCGCGCGCATTCGGGACAGCGCATCCCGACCGGCGTCGAGGTCATGCACTCGGGGCAGATCGGGCGTCCGCAGTTGGAGCATGAGACGCCGGTCTCGCGGTTCGGGTGCCGGTAGCAGGTCTGCATCCGGCGGAGCCTAGTGGGCGACCCCAGTCCGTCCCCGCCTTCTCGGATGATCTGGTTTCTCCCCCCGCACGCATGTGGGTACGAGCGCCAGGGAAACGGATCACGAGACAAGGAGGCACTTATGGCGGAAACAAGCCCAGCCCGGCTCTACTGCCTGTTGGTCGGGGCGGTCCTCGTCGTCGCCGGAATCATCGGCTTCTTCTACGAGGCGAGCTTCGCCACGGGCGACTCGATCCGCGCCGACAAGGTGTTCGACGTCCTCGCCGTGAACGGATGGCACAACCTCGTTCACATCACGATCGGGGCGCTGTTGCTGCTTGCGTCGGGAGCGGCAGCGCGGTCGGCGGCGATGTTCGTGGGCATTCTGTTCATCCTCCTCTGCATCCTCGGCTTCATCGCGACCGGGGACGGCGGCATCAGCTTCGTCGCCGAGAACGGCGTGCTGATCGAGCTGGTCCCCGTCAACGACGAGGACAACGTCCTGCACCTCGTGCTCGGGATCACGGGCATCGTCGCGGCGCTGGCGACGCGTCAGGTGGGGAGGCCGGCGGCGACCACCTAGCGGATCAGTCGAACCGGCTGCGAAGCTGATCGGCGATCTCCGAGAACTGATCGGAGATCCCCGAGAACTGATCGGAGATCCCCGACAGGCGCGACGGGCGCTTCCGGCGACGGAGCTCGACCAGGACCAGTCCCCCCGCCGCGATCCCACCGGCGGCGATCGCGGCGGCGGGGCGAACCCAGTTGCGGGGGTCCCTGAGCGAGCGCAGCTCCGATTCCGAGAGCTCCTCCGCCCAGGCGGAGAGCTCCTCGGCGGCTGCCTCCGTGACCGCGCTCAGGGTCTCCTCGACTCGTTCCGAGAGCTTCTCGGGCGGCTCGATCGGGCGCAACGCGGATCGAAGCAGGCTCTCGACGTCGCCGGTGTGCTCACTCGCCATCGGAATTCATCTCCTCGTCGAGCTGCTTGATCGCCCGGTGGATCAGCACCTTCGTGGCGCCGTCCGAGCGGCCGAGCGCTCTCGCGATCTCGCGGTTGTCCATGCCCAGCGCGAACCGCATGATCAGCGCGTCGCGTCGGTCGTCGGGCAGCTTCTGAAGGTGGTCCATCACCCGCCTCAGCTCCTCCCGCCCCTCGACGATCCTCTCGGTCCCGTGGGGAGCGGCGAGCGGCTCGCTTTCGTCGAGGACCCGCTGCGGCCGGCGGGCACGGTCACGGTGGTAGTTGGAGGCGAGGTTGTGCGCGATCCGGATGAGCCAGGGGCGGAGCGGGCGACCATTCGACTCGCGCCGAGCCCGCTCGAAGTGGCGATACGCCTGAAGGAACGCCTGCTCGGTGACGTCCTCGGCGTCGTGATGGTTCCCGACCCGGTAGTACGAGTACGAGTACACGTCGCGCAGGTGATCGCGATAGAGCTGCTCGAAGGCGCGGTCGAGCTCGGCCTTCGACTCCTTCTCCGGCGCCGCCGAGCCGGTGGTCGTGTCGGGCACGTCTCAAGCGTACTCCGCATCAGGCGGCCCTCCGTGCCCGCTCGGCCTGCCTGACGCGGGACATCCACTCCCCCGGCGAGATCTCGCCGGCGATCAGCCCGGACAGTCCGAGGAGCGCCGGACATTCCATCCCCGCCTTCCTCACCACCTCCGCCATCAGCGGGACCGACTCCAGGGCCTCCGAGGCCTGACCGATGATGCCGGGGATCTGCTCCGCCGGCGTGCCCTGGCCGAGCAGCTCCCCGGCGCGCCGGTTCCGGCTTCCCTCGGCCAGGATCGTCGCGGTCAGGTCGCCGACCCCCGCGATCCCGGCGAAGGTCTCGTGCTCCGCGCCTCTCGCGCGCGCGTACGCGACGCATTCGCGCCAGACCTGGGCGGTGGCGATCCCGGCGGCGTTCATCCCCTCCGCCTGGGCCGCGGCGCCGGCGAGCGCGGCGGCATTCTTGGCGGCGCCGGCGACCTCGACGCCGATCATGTCCCCGGAGCGCTCGCAGACCAGCCCGGCCTCGTCGAAGACGCTCCCGAGCTGGTCGCGGAGGTCGGGGTCCCGGCTCCCGAGCACCAGGGCCGCGGTGCCGGATACGGCCTCCCTCGCGTGGGCCGGGCCGCCGAGTGAGGCGATCGCCCGGGCCCGAACCCGCTCGGAGACGTACTCGGAGGGGAGCGCCGCCATCGGCGCGACCAGCCCCTTGCTGAGCATCAGGACGGAGGTGCGCTGACCGACCCGTGCCCCGATCGCGCCCACCACCTGGGGCAGGGCGGCGGATGGGACCGCGAGGCAGACGAGGTCGATTCCCGCGAGCTCGATCTCGGCCGCCCGCTTCACCGTGAGCGAATCTGGAAGCGGGACTCCCGGGAGGTAGCCCTCGTTGGTGCGCGTCTCGTTCATCTCATCCGCCCGCTCCGGGGTCCGGGTCCCGAGCTGAACCTCGAGCCCACCGCGGGCGAGCAGGACGGCGACGGCGGTCCCCCAGCTTCCGGCGCCGATCACGGCCGCCTTGCGCAGGGGCGGCAGGCCGCCGAGCCACTCCCACTGCAGCTCGATCACGGGCCAGATCCGGGCGCCGACCGAGTTCGCGAGCGCCGGCGAGGGGTCCTCGGTCCGGGGAAAGGTGAGGGCCCGCCCCATCCTGACCTTCACCTTCCTCGGGCGGATCTTCCATCCATCGCGGACCTTCTCGGTCCCGTGCACCGCGACCGGGAGGACCGCCGCGCCGCTCTCGAGGGCGAGGCGGCCGAAGCCGCGCTTCGGCCGAGCGAGTGAGCCGGTTCGGTGCCGGGTTCCCTCGGGGAAAATGCAGACGGCCCCCTCGCGGCGCAGAACCTCGCGCGAGGTGATCAGGGTCTCCTCGTCGGACTGCCCGCGGCGGACGGGATAGGCGCCGAGCCGATTCAGGATCCAGCCCTGCCAACGCCTCTCGAACAGCTCGACCTTGGCGACGTAGTGGAGCGGACGGCGCCACGGAAGCGATGCTCCGATCACGAACGGATCCAGGAAGCTGCGGTGGTTCGCGGCGACGATCAGCGGGCCCCGGACCTTGCCGTGCTCGCGGCCGAACCGGGAGAGCCTGAAGTAGACGAGGAAGAAGGGGACGAGGATCAGGCGAACGAGGAAGTAGAGCGGCCGGTTCACTCCGTGCTCACGGGTGAAGCGGTGATATCCGAGCAGCCTGTCGGGGTCCATGCCCAGAGTCAAACACCCCGCGGTGGGTCAGTTACAGCCGCGCCCAGCTCCGCACGACACCTACCAGGCCTCGTCGAGTATCTCGACGAGGTCCGAGGGCTCGACCTTCCCCGGCGTCATCTGCTCGAGCTCCGGTCGCGACATCGCGACCTCGATGACCTCACCGATCCGTTCTCGGTCGGCCCCGAGCTGGCCGAGACGCCGGTTTCCGCCGAGATCCCTGATTCGCTCGCAGATACCGTCCGAATCCGTGCCGAGCGCCGACGCCAGGGCGTCGATCTGCTCGGGAGCTCGCCCGCGCATCGCCTCCATCGTCTGCGGCAGCAGGGCCGCGTAGGTCTCCGCGTGCGGTGTGCCGAGCACCCGCACGGCGGTCTGTCCGAGCACGTGGTGGAGCGCGATTCCCGCCCGATCCACCGCCAGGCCGCAGAGCAGGGCAGCGAGAGCGAGCCCGGCGCGGTCGCGGGTGTCGCGGGCCCGGTCGAGCGCCGCCGCGATCAGCCCCGCACCCCGCAGGGCGGCGGCGCGTGAGAGGGGGTCGGCGAGCGGCGTGTAGAGCGATTCCGCGCCGTGTGCGAGGGCGTTCATCGCGGTGGCCCGGAGCCGGGGCTCCGGGGCACTGGTCATCGGGTCCGCGTAGGCGATCACGAGCGACGGCCGAACCCCCCTGTCCGCCGAGCGGCCCTCGGGCAGCCGGTGGATCGCAGTCATAGGGGCGCCCGAGAGCGTGGTCGGGATCGCGGCGACGCCCCCGCCCCCGACCGCCGCGACCGCCTTCGCCGAGTCGATCACCCGGCCGCCGCCGAACGCGACCAGGCGATCCGAGCGGACCTCGCCGAGGATCGCCGCCGAGGCCGCGGGCACCGGGCCGGCCGGGACCAGGTGGACCCGCTCGGCGGCCTCGCCCAGTCCGCCGGCCTCGGCTAGGGCGCGGGAGGTCGAGAGGAGCTCGAACGCTTCCCATCCCTCGTCCGCAAGGACGGTCACCGGATCCGTGATCCCGCCGGCGTACAGGCGTAGGGCGCGTCGATCGTCGTCGAGCTCGAGCCACCGCCCCCAGGCCGGAGGGCTCAGCCGGCCGAGGATCTCGGGAGAGGGCTCCGGCACCCGGCGATTCTCTCAGCCGGCCCTGAGCCGTCAATACCCAGAAGGAAAGAGCCCGGAGTGGGACTCGAACCCACAGTCGCCGGCTTACAAAGCCGGTGCTCTGCCAATTGAGCTATCCGGGCACTCCGGACAGGGTAGGCGCGCCGCCGCCGGAACGGAATCTGGGAGCTGGGGCGCCCTAGACTGCCCCTGTGGGCGCCCTCTCGAAGATCAGCGGCTCATTCAGGGATCCGGGCGCGGCCGCGGCCCGCGGTCGCTGGCTCGTCCGCGGCGCCTGGCTGCTCGCCGCCGCCGAGGTCGTGGTGGCCGTGCGCGAACACGTCGCGGGACGCCTCGACGAGCGAGAGCGCCGTCGCATGGTCGAGATCGTTCGGACGTCGAAGGGACGGCCGTCGAACCTCTCGGATCGCGAGCGCAAGGAGCTCCAGGCGCTGCTCGCCAAGGTCGAGCCGCGCGAGCTGCTGAAGACCGTCCGCACCACCGGGCTCGCGCAGCGATTCCGAAGATGAGAGGGTGCTCCGCAGAGGAGCGAGGAGCAACCCGATTGGTGGAGAGCGACCGCCCCTTCCGGAGCGGCCGCTTTGCCGTGCCTACCTACCTCTGGATACGTCGCGATCGCTTTAGATCTTCACCGCGCGAGAGTCGAGGTGGATGGCGACCTTGCGCTTGACGCGCTGGAGCGCGTTGTCCACCGTCTTCGTGTCGCAGTCGAGCCGCTCGCCGATCACCTCGTAGGAATGCCCGTCGAGGTAGAGGGCCAGCACCCGGCTCTCGAGCTCCGACAGCACGCTCGTCAGGCAGGCGACGAGGCTCTCGAGCTCCTCCCCCGCGATCACCTGGTTCGCGGGGTCGCGCACGGAGGGGCCCGGCAGGACCTCCTCGAGGGAGGTCTCCGAGTCGGGCCCGGCGGCCGCCGGCGTCTGGCTGAACGAGACGTACTGGTTCAGCGGCGTGTGCTTGTTCCGGGTGGCCGTCTTCACGGCGGTGATGATCTGCCGCGTGATGCAGAGCTCGGCGAAGCCGCGGAAGCTCGACTCGCGCTCGGGGCGGTAGTCCCGGATCGCCTTGAACAGCCCGAGCATCCCCTCCTGCATCAGGTCGTCGGCGTCGCCGCCGAGCAGGAAATACGAGGACGACTTGACCCGGACGAAGCGCCGATACCGGCGCACCAGCTGGTCGTAGGCGTCGGTTCGCCCGTTCTTCGCCAGGGCGACGAGAAACTCGTCGTCCGGGCCGGGCCCGTTGTGGCGGGCGCCCTCGGGAACCGCTCGTGCGGGGACGACCGCGTGCTCTTCAGTGCTTGGGGTAGGTACAGCCACAGCAACCCTCCTCTGGACGGTGGTCTGTGGCGCCCAGTACCTCCCCTGGAGGCGCCCCGATCGGGGTGTTTCCATCAGGCTCGACCTGAGGTTCACCCTTGCTCGCGGAGCAGCCTACCCCTCGCCGCGCGAATGTCAACCACCGTTCGGGTCCGATGCAATTCTGCGTGCAGGATCCGTGCCTGAGAGCGCCGCTCAGCCGCCATCCGTCCGCGGGCGCTGCTAATCGGTTGCCCGCTCGGCGCACGTCCAAAGGGGGAGGAGAGATGGAAGCGAGCGCACACCGGATCGACGCCGGCCGCGTGATCGGCGAGGCCTTCGACACCTACGGGAAGTACATCGGGCCGCTTCTCGGTGGAGCGGTGATCCTGCTCGGAACGGCGGGTCTGATCAACGGGCTGTTCCGCGCGACCGACAGCATCCTGCTCGGGCTCGTCGGCTCCATCGTCACCCTGGTCGCGACCGTCCTCTACACCGGCTACGTCGTGAAGCTGGTCCAGGACGTCCGAGACGGCCGCCTCGACCACAGCATGGGCGAGCTCTTCTCCGCGGCCGCGCCGTTCATCGTCACCCTGATCCTCAACGGGATCCTCTGGGGGATCGCGGTGTTCATCGGATTCCTGCTCCTGATCGTCCCGGGGCTGATCCTGATCACGATCTGGGCGGTGGTCGCCCCCTCGATCGTGGTCGAGAACCGCGGCGCGATCGAGGCCTTCGGCCGCAGCCGTGAGCTGGTGCGCGGCAACGGCTGGTCGGTCTTCGGCGCAATCGTGATCGCGTTCCTGATCCTGGTTGCCGTCTACATCGTCGCCGCTGCGATCGGTGCCGCGGTCGCGGACGACGCCGGGATGGTGGTGATGAGCGTTATCGCGAACGTGATCGCCGCTCCGATCATCGCGCTGGTCTCGAGCATCCTGTTCTTCGACCTCGGTGGAGGCGCCGGCGCAATCCCACCCGCGTCGGAGCAGCCACCGGCGGCACCTCCGCCCGCGGCACCTCCGCCCGCGGCACCTCCGCCCGCGGCCTAAGCGCGCTGGCGGCGGGCCTCGAACAGGATCACCGCCGCCGCAACCGAGGCGTTCAGCGAGGAGACCCGCCCCGCGACCGGGATCGAGACGAGCTCGTCGCAGGACTCCGCGACGCGAGGGCGCAGGCCCCGGCCCTCCGAGCCGAGCACGATCACCGCCCGACCGGACCAGTCGACGTCGGTGTAGGGCCGCTCGGCGTCGGCCGCGGCGCCGTACACCCACGCCTCCCGGGACTTCGCGTCGGCGAGCCAGTCGGCGAGGTTCCTGATGCGTGCCACCGGCAGGTGCTCGACCGCCCCGGCCGAGGCCTTGCAGGCCGCGGCGGTGATCGAGGCGGCGCGCCGCTCCGGAATCACGACCCCGGCGGCGCCCGCGACCTCCGCCGCGCGGCAGACCGCCCCGAGGTTGTGCGGATCCTGGACCTGGTCGAGGGCGACGACCAGCGCGCCCTCGGGGTCGAGGAGACCGCCGGGATCGGCGTACGGATAGGGATCGACCTCCGCCACCACCCCCTGGTGATCGGGCGAGCCGCAGAGGCGCTCGAGCTCCTCGGCGGGGGTCTCGGGGGCCCGCCAGATCCGATGCACCCGGCGTCGTCCGCGCTCCGCCTCGGCCACGGGCCGCCGCCCGTAGATCCGCTCCCGGGGGCCGTCCGCCCCTGCCGCCGAAGCCGTCACCTCAGCGGCGTCGGACAAGCCGGGCCCCGCCGGCCTCGTCGCGGACCTCCCACCCCATCTCGGAGAGCCGGTCGCGAAGCGCGTCCGCCCGCTCGAAGTCCCTCTCCGCCCGCGCCCGCTCCCGCTCGGAGAGCAGACGGCCCGCCTCCGGATCGACGTCGTCACTCTCCCGCAGCAGCGATTCGAGCCCGAGCAGCGGCAGGAGCTCGCTCAGCACCTCGCGCGCGCCCGGCAGGTCCCGCCTGTTTCCCTCCGCGACGATCTCGAAGAGGACGGCGAACGCCTGCGGCGTGTTGAAGTCGTCGGCGAGGGCGTCGACGAACGCCTGTCGCCGCTCGATCAGGAACGGGTCGGGTTGTGGCGGCGGCCCCGGTGATGCGAGGGCGCTCCCGGAGGGAGCGACCCGTTGCATGTCGGAGGAGCCGCCGCTCTGGGTGGGCGCGTCCCGGAAGTAGTTGCGAATCCGCTCGACCCGGGCCGCCGCCTCCTCCAGCTGCTCCTCGGAGAAGGCGAGCGGCTGGTGGTAGTGACCGGAGGCGAGGTATGCGACGACGGTCTGACCGCCGAAGCGGTCGAGGGCCTC
>DASUYK010000074.1:0-12433 GCA_036377415.1 Solirubrobacterales bacterium | reverse complement strand
GCGAGCGCGATTATCAGTGCCACTCCAGCCACGGTCATCGCTGGCGACGGCCTGCGTCCCTTCAGTCTCCTCATCGTTCAACTCCCCTTTCGCTAGATCTCGGCCATGCCCGGGCGGAGAGCAGAGCCGTGATTCGCCATGATCGACTCCACTTGTCCTCCTGGCGCGGTCGTCAGCCTATACCCGAGGTGAGATAGCTGTCAGCCGCCGCGGTTACTTTGGTCAGCGTGGCTGACGATCCACGCTTACTTGCCCGCGACAGCTCCCGCGCCGGGTCTGCGCGGCGCAAGAACGTCGCAGTACCGGATCGGCGGATACTGCGTGGGCGATGTCGGAGGAGAACGTCGAGGCAATCGGGCTCGGCAGCGCCTCGGGCTGACGGTTCGCTCCTTCGCACGACGTAGACCACGCCTAGCCTGGCCCTTGTATACCGAGCGTGTACCGCCGTGTCGGAGCCTTCTGGCTGTCAACAGGGCACCGAGCCTCGACTCATCGGGAGGCCAGGCGCGAGGCCACGACAGCAAGGAGGCCCGAAATGAGGGCTAAGACGAAGAAGAAGCACAACATGGGTAGGCGATTCGCGATTCTGATCGGCGTGGCTGCGGCTGGCGTGATGGCGCTCGGTGCGCAGACGGCGGCAGCGGCCACGTACAACACGAAGCTGACGATCAGCCAGAACCGGGGGGACTTCTTCTTCGGCCGCGTGAATGCAAGCGGCGGGAAGAAGTGCGAGGTTGGGCGACTGGTGACCCTGTTCAAGCAGAAGCCCGGGGCGGATCGCAAGCTCGGCGCTGTCCGAAGCCAGAGCGGCGGAAACTGGCGCATTGGGGGCCGCCAAGCGAAGGCTGGGTGGCGCGTGTATGCCAAGGCGACGCCCGAGGTGGGCGATGGGTTCGTGTGTAGCGGCGACCGCTCGCCGATCTGGAGGGCCATCGGATAATCCGAGCCCTCGAGGCCGCCGGGCTGCGGGAGTAGGGCGTGGCGTCTGTGAACGTCCCAGGCACGTTTTTTTGGGAGCGTGCTCCCGGTCACTGTCCCACCGCGCCGCGCAAAAACGCCGGAGCGAGATACTGCGTAGGCGATGTCGGAGAAGAACTTGGAGCTGGCCCGCCGCGCAGTCGAGGCCTGGAATGAGGACGGCCCCGCTTCCCTCAAGCGGTTCTGGGCGGAGGGCGGAGAATGGCACGATCCCCCGAACCTTCCCGATTCGCGGGTGGTGCGGGGCAGGGATGCCGTCGCTGCCTACCTGACCGACCAAGCCGGCGTTGTCGGGCAGTTGATGTTCACCATCGTCGATGTGAGAGCGCAGGGTGAGCGGGTGGTACTGCGGGTAGAGCTGACCCTGCACGGGCCGGTAAGCGGGATCGACGTTCCCGGGGAGATGGCACAGGTGATCGAGGTCGCGGATGGCAGGATTCAGTGCGTCTCGAACTTCTTTACGTGGGACGAAGCCCTCGAAGCCGCCGGGCTGCGGGAGTAGGCCCAGGGTCTTTTTGACCCGGAGCGGTCGCTCACTGTCCCAATGCGTGCGCCAAAAACGCCGAGCAAACGAGATACTGCGTGGGCGATGTTGGAGGGAGAACGGCCCTGCGGGAAGCGGGGCGAACTGAGGGACAAAGGAGAGTCAGATGATGGGGAGAGTCAGGTGGAGCCACGTCACGATCGCGCTTGCCCTGATCGCGGCGTTGGCGATAGCCGCGCCGGCGATCGGCGGGCCGTCGCTAAAGAAGCTGGTCAAGAAGGAGGTCGCCAAGCAGATCGCGAAGGCGACGGGTCCCGCCGGGCCTGCCGGTCCGCCGGGGGCGAATGGCACCAACGGAACGAATGGCACCAACGGAACAAATGGGCTGGACGGAACCGCTCGCGCTTACGCCGAAGTGTCTGGCGCCGGCAACGACACCTGCACTGGCGGATGCACGATTGCGCGTGAAAAGGGCGTCACCATCGTGAATCACGTGGGCACCGGCTTGTACTGCGTGACCGCGCCGGGTATCAACCCGAACGCCGTGAGCGCGGCAGTGAGCGTGGAGACACAGTTGACCGACCCGCCGTTGGGCAACGCCAGCGCGATGACCCGGGTAAACGCGAGCGACTGCCCAGCGGGTGATTTCGAGGTGGTCACGCAGCGGCAGCCGAGCACTGCGGTTCGAAACGCCGCCGACACCGGGAGCATCGACGTTGCTGGGAACGCCGTCCCGTCAGACGTCGTTGACTTCACGATCGTGATCCCCTAGAGCTCGAGGTGCAACCGGCTGAAGCGGGCGTGGAGTCTCAGGAATATGGGCGTTGTAACGCGACCTCGCAGAGGTCAACGGAGGCCCGCGTGCCGGGGGTCTCCGACGGATCCATCTCTTCGAAGACCGCACTCGCGTCGCGCATCTTCTGCTCCGTCTCGAAGTACCCGACGAAGATGGCCGTTCCCTGTTCTTCGTCGACAAGCAGCTCGAATCCGGTTGAGTCGACGCCGGGCCGAGGTCCCTCCCTCTCGACCCGGGCAACGACCTCCGAGATCCTCTCGGCGTTCACGTCAGTGAATCTGACGACACGTGCGTAATTCATGCGCTCCTCCTCATCGATTTGGCGGGCGCGGGATCACCGCCCGCGGCTTGGCGAGAGCCTAAATCAATGCTCGAGCAGCGCCGCGATCTTGGTCGCCGCGTCCTCCTACATGGCCGGAATCGCGCGGCTGTAGGAGTCGAGCGTAACCGCGATCGTGGCGTACCGCCTGGTCGGGGTTGTTAGCCTCCGATGCAGATGGCCAGGGTGTCTCGCATCGGCAGGGTCGCGGCGCTTCTAGCGGTGGTAGTCGCTCTCGTCGTCCCGGCCTCGGAGGCGAGCGCCGGAGACGGCCCGGTGGCGACCAAGTCCGGCGCGCTGATCAACTACGTCACGGGCGGCAAGCTCAAGATCGGCAAGAGGATCACGATTGGCGTTGTTTGCTCCGCGGACTGCAACGCCACCGCGAGCTTGCAGCTGAAGGGACCCGGGGTCAAGGTGAAGGGCACGGTGTCGGGGTCGCTCGCCGCGAACTCGCCAGGAAGCATCTACTTCAAGCCCAACGGGCCGGCGCTCAAGGCGATGAAGGCCGAACCGGGGAAGTTCAGGCTGTTCAATAACGTCACCGCCACCGACCCCGCGACTGGGGCGCTGGACTTCATTTCCCGCACCTTCAGATTCACGCGTTAGCGAGCCGAACCCTCTCCATACTCCTATCCAGATGCGACGGCGCTCCCCGCTGATGATGAGCAGCTCGCTGCAGCCCTAGTCGTGCTAGGAGCGATAGCGATATGTTGCGGCTCCCCGAGAGAGGAGCCGCGATGAGCACCGGTCTCGTCATTGTCTTAATCGTCGTAGGAGTCTTGATTCTGATCGCTCTGTTTCTTGCAGGGAGGAGGCGACAGGAAAAGCGCCTTGAGTCGCAACGAATCGAAGCGGGTGGCCACCGTGAGGAAGCCGAGCTTCGTGGCGCGCGCGCTCAGCGCGCGGAGGCCGAGGCGCGCGAGCAGTCTCTCCGAGCCGAGAGGGAGAGGGCTGCTGCCGAAGAGCACGCGGAGCGCGCGAGAGAAGTCGACCCGGATCGCGACGAGTAGCCCTCGGGGAGGGCGCCCTCTCCGCGAACGGCGGCTAGTACGCGCGGGTAGTCATCAAACGGGTTGCCCTCGGCTATCGCCTGCGCGCACTCTCGCATCTAGCTGGGGAGGTCCGCCCCCGTGGCGATCTCCGCCTGCGAGCGCGCCTCGGCCGCCTCGGCCGCCGCGAGCAGTTCCGACAGGGACTCGGAGATCCCGGTGGCGATCATCTCGATGTCCTCCATCGCGTCGTAGTCGCCGAGCAGCCCGAAGTCGATTCCGCCGTTGTAGCTCATGATCGCCACGGCGAGTGCGTGATTCTCGGGCAGGAATGCGACGGGGAAGACGTCCTCGAGCTCGCGGCCAAGCACGTAGAGCGGGATCTGCGGGCCCGGGACATTCGTGACGATCAGGTTGAACAGCCGGGTCGAGAAGTTGATCCGGGAAGCCTGAGCTAGGAGGGTGGGCGGCGCGAAGTCGTTGAACCGCGAGATCACCTCGGCTCCGAGTGCCTGCTTGGACTCCTTAAGCCCGTCCATCGCGCGCCGCACGGTGTCGAGACGCTTCACCGGGTCCTCGATGTAGACGGGGAGCGGACCGCGCATCGCGGCGATCCGGTTGCCGAGCTGCCCCTGCTCGTCCTCGGCCCGGATCGAGACCGGCACGAGGGCCCGCAGCTCGAGCCCCTCGGTCTTGATTCCTCGGCTGCGCAGCCAGCTGCGGAGCGCCCCGCTCACCACGGTCAGGACGACGTCGTTGACCGTCCCGCCAAGCGCGTTCTTGATTCGCTTGAAGTCCGCCAGCTCCGATCGAGTCCAGGCGAAGCGCCGGTGGGAGCCGATCTCGGTGTTGAGCGGCACGTCCGGGGCGGGGTTCGTGAAGTTCCAGGCCACCTCGGCAAGCGCCTCGCCCGCCTCCGTGGCGCGACGGGCCGACCTCATCGGGTGGGTCGCCGCGCGCACCGCCCGCCGCGTGAGCTTGAAGGGCATCTCCGCGGCCTCGGCGACACCGCGCGCGGCGAGCTCCGCGGGCGAGGGCGGCGGCTGCGGGACCCAGGCGCCGTCGGGCTCGATCTTCTCCGGCACCGGCTTCAGGTCGAAGATCACCGTCGCGATGTCGACACCGGAGACCCCGTCGACGAGCGCGTGGTGGGTCTTGCTGACGATCGCGAATCGGTTTCGCTCCAGCCCCTGGACGAGCCACAGCTCCCAGAGCGGCTTCGATCGATCGAGCGACTGCGAGAAGAGCCGCCCGGCGATGTTCCGCAGCTGCTCCTCGGACCCGGGCGCCGGCAGGGCGGAGTGGCGCACGTGGTAGGCGAGGTTGAAGTTGGGGTCATCCACCCAGAAGGGCCTGCCCGTCTCGATCGGCGGAAAGGCGAGTTTCTGGCGGAATCGGGGGACCAGATGGAGCCGGCTCTCGGCGTGAGCGAGAAAGTCGTCGTAGGCCGGCGGTGGCCCCTCGAAGATCAGCACCGCGCCCACATGCATGTGTGCATTCGACGTCTCGTTCGTCAGGAACGATGCGTCGATCGAAGTCAGTCTGTCCATGTGGCCCTGTTCCATACCACCACCAACGGGTTGCTCCACGGGCACAGGGTTGCCTTCGGAGCACCCTCGCATAACCCTCGCGCCTAGCCTAGCGTCCTTTCGCTGGCGGCCGCTACCCTTTGGCGGGCGTGCAGTCTCCCTCTGGAAACACCCCGGCGGGTCCCTCGCGGGTCCTGCTCGCGGCGCCGCGCGGCTACTGCGCGGGCGTCGATCGCGCCGTGCAGACGGTCGAGCACGCACTCGAGCTCTACGGCGAGCCGATCTACGTCCGCAAGGAGATCGTCCACAACAAGCACGTCGTGCAGCAGCTCGAGAGGCGGGGCGCGATCTTCGTCGAGGAGGAGACCGAGGTGCCCGAGGGGGAGATGGTCGTGTTCTCGGCCCACGGAGTCGCCCCGAGCGTCCATGCGAATGCGAAGGCTCGGCGGCTACGGACGATCGACGCGACCTGTCCGCTGGTCACCAAGGTCCACGTCGAGGCTCGCAAGTTCGCCGCGGAGGGCTACACGATCGTCCTCGTCGGCCACGAGGGCCACGAGGAGGTCGAGGGGACGACCGGCGAGGCGCCCGAGAGCATCGTCCTCGTCGAGACCGAGGAGGATGTCGAGGCCCTCGAGGTCTCCGATCCCGATCGGATCGCCTACATCACCCAGACGACGCTCTCGGTCGACGAGACGAGCTCGATCATCGCCCGATTGCGGGAGAGGTTCCCGAATGCGGTCGGGCCGAAGACCGACGACATCTGTTACGCGACGACGAATCGTCAGCAGGCGGTGAAGGCGCTCGCGAAGGAGTGCGAGCTGGTTCTGGTGATCGGCTCGACCAACTCCTCCAACTCGAACCGGCTGGTCGAGGTCGCCCGCGAGCACGGCGCGAGGTCGTACTTGATCGACAACCACCTGCAGGTCGACGAGGCCTGGCTCGAGGGGGTCGAGACGGTCGGCATCACCTCCGGGGCGAGCGCCCCCGAGGAGCTCGTCGAGCGGCTCGTCAGCTTCTTCCGGGGCCGCGGCGCCACCGACATCGGCGAGCTGAGGACCGTCGACGAGGACGTCCGCTTCATGCTCCCCGGTGAGATCCGCAGGGAGCTCGCCGTGGCGGGGAATGAGCTTCCGGTCGTCGGCTAGCCCCGGGATCCGACCGCTCTAACCTGGATCACATGAGGGACATCCTCGTCCCACCGTTGCGCGCGGCCGCGATGGTCGCACTGCTCACGGGCCTGCTCATCTTGTTCGTCAATCCGCCCTCGCTGGGCGGGCTGGACGACGTCGTTGCGCTGATCGCGGGCGCCCTCGCGATCATGCTCGTCACCGCCTGGCTGACGGTGACGCTGATCGGCGAGGAGATGCCCGAGCCCGAGTTCCGCCGCCTGGTCGATCGCAGCGAGGCCCTCGCCTCCCTGCCGCCGCCGGAGCAGCCACCGAGCGAGTTCGACGAGCTTGTTGTCCAGGCGCTCGATGACCTTCCGGAGGAGTTCCGCGAGCTGCTCGACCACACCCCGGTGATCGTCTCGCAGCTCGGGCGCGAGCACGGCGCCTACGGCCACTACATCGGCGGGACGATCGCCAACGACGGCTTTCCCGACCGGATCGTGATCTATCAGGACACCCTGGAGCGGGACTTCGGCCAGGATCCCGACCTCCTTCGCGCCCAGGTCCAGCGGACCGTCCGCCACGAGGTCGCCCACCACCTCGGCTGGGGGGAGGCCGGCGTTCGCGGCCTCGGGCTCTAACCCTCAGGGGGGCGCCGCTGCGAACTGGATCGAGTAGATCCGCACCTCGGGCGAGGGACCGAGCTTCAGCCGGTGCCGCTCGGTCCGATCGTGAACGCTCAGCGCGAGCAATCCGGGACGTGTGACCCGGACCGGTTCGCGCGGTTTCCCGTCCAACTCGATCGCGATCTCGCCCTCGCCGTCCACGGCCGCGTAGGCGCCCCCGGCCTCGTATGAGAGCTGGAGAGGGGGATCGCCCTCGTTGTGGGACCACGGCTCCTCCGTGGACCCTCCCGGGAAGAGCTCGGGGGTCGGAGCGATCACCTTCGCCTCGGGGGCGTCGGAGGGCCTGATCGGCTGAAGCGGCGGAGGCCACTCTCGGTCGGTGCCGGACTCCTCGAGCGACTCGCGAATCGCCTCCTCGGTTCCCCGGTAGTCGCCCTCGCCCAGGTGGTACCAGCGCAGCGCCCCGCCGCGTCCCCAGATGAAGACGGCGGGCCAGCCGTGCGGCTCGTACAGTCGCCAGAGCGCGAACTCGCGGTCGATCGCGATCGACCAGTCGATCCCGAGATCCTCCGCCGCTCTGGCGACCTCCGCGGTGCCCTGGGTGAACGGGAACCGGGGGGAGTGAATCCCGACCATCGCCAGCCCGTCCGGGGCGTAGCGATCGTGCCAGGCGCGCAGGTAGGGGAGGGTGCGCACGGAGTTGAGCTGGGCGAAGTCGAAGAAGTGGACCAGCGCCGGGCGGGCGGCGAGCAGCCGCTCGATCGACTTCAGCGGACGGCCGACCCAGTCGAGGCCGGGAGGGATCGGAGGCACGGCGATGTCGGGCCGCGGGGGTCGCATCGCGCCGCAGGGTATGCTCACCGGGGTTATGGGAGGGTTGATGCGAGGGCGCTCCGTCAGGAGCGACCCGGTGATGAGGAGCAACCCGTCTTATGAGAGGAGAGATCGTGAGCGGATCGGTGTGGGAGCGGATCGAGGAGAGTCGTGCCCGTTACAACCTGCTCGAGCACCCCTTCTACGTGCGCTGGTCGGCCGGGGAGCTGACGCGCGAGGAGCTCGCGGGATATGCCGGTCAGTATCGCCACGCGACCGAGGCGCTCGCCCGTCTCTGCGGTCAGGCCGCCGAGGCGGCCCCCGAGCAGAACCGCGCCGAGATCGCCCGGCATGTGGAAGAGGAGGAGCTCCACGTCGGGCTGTGGGACGACTTCGTCCAGGCGATCGGCGGGGAGATCGGCGCCCAGCCGACCCCGGAGACCGCCGAGTGCGTCACCGAGTGGACGGCCCCCGACGGTTATCTCAGCCAGCTCGCCCGGATGTACGCGATCGAGAGCGGACAGCCCGAGATCGCGCGCGTCAAGCGCGAGGGCCTCTCGCGGTTCTACGGAATCGACGGGGGAGCGGGAAGCGAGTACTTCCGCGTGCACGAGCAGGTCGACCACGCCCATGCCGAGGAATCGCATCGGCTGATCGACGAGGCGATGCGGCCCGAGGACGAGGACGAGCTCGTCGCGGCCGCCGAGTCGGCATTGCGAGCGAACTGGCGCCTGCTCGACGGCGTCAGCTGAACGTCCTGGAGGTGAGGCTCGGCGATCGTCTGATCGGGGTCCTGCTCGGGATCATCCTCGGTCTCGCGATCCTGCTGGCCTTCCTGTTCCTCGGCAGCCAGGAGACGATCGACGCGCCATCCCTCTCCGACGGGCCGGACCGGACCCAGACGCGGCCCGCCCGGACGGTGCAAAGGTAAGAGATGCAATCGAACGCGGCCCGAATCGGAATCCTCATTGCGGTCGTCGCTGCCGCCGTCGTGCTCTTCGTCGTGCTCAGCGGGGGCGATGACGACGGCGGCGATGATTCGACCACCGGGGCGACCACGGGCTCGACGACGATCTCGAACACGATCACGGGCCCGCAAGCCCCCGATCTGATCCGGGTCGAGAACGGTGAGCCGGTCGGCGGAGTCCAGAGGCTCACCTACAACAGGGGTGACCGCGTGAGGATCGAAGTGCGGCTCGACCAACCCGCCGAGTACGTCCACGTACACGGATACGAGATCGAGGAGCCGGCCGAGACCAACCCGGTCCGGCTCGACTTCAATGCCGACATCGACGGCCTCTTCGAGATCGAGGTCCACGGCGCGGGCGGTGACGTCCAGATCGCCGAGTTGCGGGTGAATCCCTAGTCGCGATGAGGGCGGCAGGTTCGACGCCGGCGGGCGGCCGTCGCTGGGCGGTCGCCCTCGCGGCCGGGGCCTTCGCAGCGTTGGCGTTTCCCGAGGTCGCCTCGGCTCACGCCCTGGTCGGCCGCCAGGACCTGCCGGTCCCCACCTGGCTCTTCGCCTGGGGAGCCTCGCTCGTCCTGATCGTCTCCTTCGCCCTGCTCTCGGTCGCCTGGACCGAGGCGAGGCTGCAGAGGGAGGACTGGCGCCCGGTGTCGAGTGCCCTCTCGAGGACGCTCACCGGTCCGGTGACGCAGTTCCTCTGCGGCCTGATCGGCGTCGGCCTTTGGGTGCTCGTGCTTTACGCGGGGGTGAGCGGCACCGACGACCCGCCCTACAACTTCGCGATCGTCTTCGTCTTCTACACGTTCTGGCTCGGCATGGTCCTGGTCAGCGTCCTCTTCGGTGACGTGTTCCGCGCGTTCAACCCGTGGCGTGGGGTGGGAAGGGTGTTCTCGGGTGCGTTCCGGATGGTCGCCGGGCAGCCGGCTCCAGCGCCCTTCACGTATCCGGATCGCCTCGGCCGCTGGCCGGCGGTGGTCGGGGTGCTCGGATTCGTCTGGCTCGAACTCGTCTCGGGCGGGGTTGCATCCTCGCCGAGTCCGCAGACCGTGGCGATTGCCACCGCGGTCTACAGCGCGATCACCTTCGCCTGCATGGCCCTGTTCGGGGTCGACGAATGGATCAGGCGCGGCGAGGCGTTCTCCGCCTACTTCGAGATGTTCTCCAGGCTCGCCCCGTTCGAGGTTCGCGACGGGCGGCTCGGGATCCGGAAGTTCCTGACGGGGCCCCCATCGTGGGCGGGGGTGCCGGGCGCGGCGGCGCTCGTGCTCGCCTCGATCGCGGTGACGAGCTTCGACGGCTCCCAGGAGGGTGCGTTCGAGGGCGCGATCTCTTGGACGATCGAGCGCGCCGGTGACATCGGCCTCAGCCTCAGTAACTCGATCCGCATCGCCGACTCGATCTGGCTCGCGATCGTCTTCGCCGGCGTCTCCGGTCTCTACTGGCTCGGCGTCCGGGGGATGCACACCGTCAGGGGCTCGCCCGAGGCGCGGGAGCTCGGCCGCTCATTCGCCCACACGCTGATCCCGATCGCGCTCGCCTACCTGGTTGCTCACTACTTCAGCGCCTTCGTCTACCAGGAGCAGGCTCAGTTCACCTACATCCTCTCCGACCCGCTCGGCGACGGCTCCGACCTGTTCGGCACCGCCGGGTACGGGATCGACTACGGGGTGATCAGCTCGAACACGGTCTGGTACGTCCAGGTGGCCTCACTCGTGATCGGCCATGTGGTCGCCCTGACCCTCGCCCACGACCGGGCGCTCGCCGTCTACGACAACGTCCGCGACGCGTCCCGCTCGCAGTACTTCATGCTCGCGGTGATGGTCGGCTTCACCTGCTTCGGGCTGTATCTGCTGTCAGCGGCGAACGCGTAGATTCGGCGGCGGGTCCGTAGTCAGACTCCGCCTCGCGGCGCCGCGAGGTCACGGGCCGCGCAGCCCGGCGGCGATCAGTTGGGCGTCCTTGCGGAGCATCTCCACGTAGCTCCCGGACTCCGCTGGCGCCTCGACCGGAAGGGCGTCCTCGATTCGCACGCCCGTCCGCGAGGCGATTCCCTCGAGGATCTCCGGGTTGTCGGTGTCCTGCGCGAACACGGTGGGGACGTTCGATCCGCGTATCGCATCCTCGACCTCGGAGATCGTCTGGGCGCTCGCCTCCGCCTCGGGACCGCTCGCCGGGAACGGGGTCGCGATCACCTCGAGTCCGTACGCCTCGGCGAAGTAGCCGAGCGCGTCATGAGAGGTGACCAGCTTCCGGTTCTGCGGTGGGACGGCGTCGAGGGTGGTCCGGATCTCGTCGTCTAGCGCCCGCAGCTCGGCGGCGTAGGCCCTCGCCCGGGCGCGATATCCGGCAGCGTGCTCAGGGTCGGCCGCCGCCAGCTCCTCCGCCAGCGCAGGAACCGCCGCCGCGACCCTGGCCGGGTCCATCCACACGTGCGGATCGAACCCGCCCTCCTCGTGCTCCTCCTCCTCGGAGTCAGATTGCTCGACGGAGCCCGCCGGCCGGAAGCGCTCGAGCTCGCCGGCGTGGTCCGCGACCGCGAACGTCGGGACGTCGAGCTCGTCGATCGGGATGCCAGCCTCGAGGTCGGCGCCGTTATAGACCAGCAGGATGGAGTCCTCGATCTCCGCGCGGCCCTGGGCGCTGAGCTGGAAGTCGTGAGGGCTGGTCCCGTCCGGGATCACCTGCTCGACCGTCGCGTCCTCTCCCGCGATCCGCTCGGTCACGTTCGCCCAGATCCCGGTGGTGGCGGAGATCGCGGCACCGTCGCCGTCGCCGCCGGAGTCGCAGCCGCCGGCGATCGCAACGACGAGGACCAGGGCGAGCAGCGAGGGGAGCGTCCTCATCGGCGCAATACTCTCAGGCGGTGCTCCCGGTCCCGCCACTCGCGCACGGCGGCCACTGGTACGAGTGGGTCCCGTACCTGATCCCCGTCGTGATCGTTCTCGCCGCGTCGATCCGTGCGTTCGCACACCAGCGGCGAGAGCAGCGGGAGCGTGAGATGGCGGCCAAGAACGAGAGCTAGCGTCGCGCGAGCGGGAACGCCAAGGCAACGACGAAGGTGCTGACCGCGACCAGCACGATCGACGCCCCCGCGGCGAGGTCGAGGTTCCACGAGATCACCAGGCCGAGCGGGGCGCTGCCCGCGGCGATCGCCGCGGAGAGCACCATCATCACCGGCAGGCGCTTGCTCAGCAGGGCGGCGGTGGCCGCCGGCGCGATCAGCAGGCCCAGCACCAGCAGTGCGCCGACCACCCGGAAACCGATCACGACCGCGAGCGTGACGAGAACCAGCATCGCGAGGTTGAGCCGCTCGACCGGGAGACCGAGCGCCGCCGCCCGCTGCGGGTCGAACGAGAGCAGCAGGAACGGCCGGTAGAGCAGGGCGACGAGCGCGACGATCGCGACGGCGAAGACGACGCTCAAGGTCGCCTCGCCGCCGGAGACCCCGAGGACGTCCCCGAAGAGGAAGGACGTGAGGTCGACCGAGTATCCCTCCACGCCGGAGACGATTGCGACCCCTAATGAGAGCATGAAGACGAACACAACGGCGGCCGCGGTCTCCTCGCGAACGCGGCTGCGTCGGAGCACGAAGCTCGTCGCGCCGGCCGTGAACAGCCCGGCGGCGAGGGCGCCGATCCAGATCGCGGTCTGATCGGGGTCCTGCCCCGCCGACCCCGCGGTGAGGGCGAACGCGATCGCCACACCGGGCAGCACCCCGTGGGCGAGGCTGTCCGACATCAGGGCCATCCCGCGCAGGATCACGTAGCAGCCGACCACCCCGCAGATCACGCCGACGGCCGCTGCGGCGAGCGCGCCG
>DASUYK010000073.1:0-25692 GCA_036377415.1 Solirubrobacterales bacterium | reverse complement strand
TGGCCCGAAAGTCCCTGCGCCCGCAGCTCAACCAGATCCGCGCCTGGGTCCGCCAGGGACGGACCGACGCTTGGATCGCCCATCAGTTGGGCGTCCCCGCATCGGAGCTTCGAGACTTCCGGCAGCGGCACGGGCTGACCGAGGAGGGCGAGGAGCCGTCGGCCGATCTCGACCTTCGCGACGAGATCGAGGCCGAGATCGAGGCGGAGCTCGGCGAGCCGGAGCCCGAGGAAGAAGAGGGTGCGACCGACGAGGGCGAGGGCGATGAGTACGCCGAGGAGGGCGCCGGCGGCCGCCGGCGACGGCGCCGCCGCCGCCGCGGGGGACGCGGCCGGGGCAGAAAGCGCCCGCTGGAGGCGACCTTCGACCAGGGCGAGGAGGAGGGCTACGGCATCTGGTTCGACCCCTCGATCAAGGACGACCCGATCTACGCCGAGCATTGGGCGGGCCGGAAGGCGCTCAGGGTGACGATCGAGCCGGAGCGGATCGTCCTCGAGCGAGTCGAAGACTGACGCTACTCGACCGGCAGGACCCGGCCCCCTGAGTAGTCGCTGGCGCCGCGCAGGTAGAGGAAAAAGGCGCCGTCGACGACAGCCTGCGGATCGAGGTCGACCGCCTCCATCGGAGCGGCGTCGCGGGCGGCCTCGAGGCACCAGTCCGTTCCGCGGCCGTACAGCTCGGCGAGGTCCTGGGCCGAGAACGTCGGGCCGATCCGGCGACGGAGCTCGTCGCGAATCGCCTCGACCGCCCGGAGGGCGGATCGGGACGTCCGCGGGTCCGCCGACAGGTCCCGCAGCCGGTTCGCTCCCTCCTCCCACTGGAAGAGGGCGTTGTCGAGCGGATACGCCACCCCCTTACGTGTAGCACGCGGCGGGCGAGACGCCCGGCTGGGGCCTACCCGGAGGCAGGCGGCAAAGCTTCGGCGCAGGTGGCCGGGTCGAGGGGTCCCGTGATCATCCAGATGTCGACCAGCCCACCGCCCGCCACCCGCTGGACGTTGCCGCCGTGCTCGATCCAGCTCCGCTGGACCGGCACCGTGCTCCCGGCGGGGTCGTCCTGGTCGTAGGCCGGGGTGGTGACGACGTAATCGAAGGCCCCCGCGTTGATCGCCGCGATCCACTCGGGGCATTCCGGGATCTCCTCGAAGGAGCCCCGCTCGCCCTTGTGGCCGAGGTAGCGGACGTCGTTGCTCCCGTCCTCTCCCCAGAGCCCGTACTGGAAGAGCGCGCCGAGCGTTCCCGAGAGGGCGATTCGCTCCTCCTTCACCCCCCGCGCCCAGTCGTACGCGGCGCCGAGACCCTGACCGAGCTCGACCGAGGGATGCTCGGTTCGCGGATAGTGCGGCGCGGTCGAGGAGTAGCGCTGGTCGAGGTAGTCCTCCTGCGCGAACCGGCCGAAGACGGCGAGCGCGATCACCGCGACGAGCGCGCCGCCGACGAGCGGGACCGGCGGCACTCCCAGACGAAAGAGGAGGACGAGCAGAAGCGGCAGGGCGACGAGAGCGAGCGAGAGCGCGATCGTGCCCGCGATCCGGTCGGTGTCGATCGCCTCGAGGACCCCGGCGCTGACCACGGTGAGGCCGACGAAGACGACGAGCATCACGAGTCCCCAGATTCGCTCGCCGCCGCGCGCGAACGAAGGCGGGATCGCGAGCAGGGTGAGCGCGAGGATCAGGCCCGGAGCGAGGTAGCGGATGTTGAGCCTGAAGCCGACCGGCGATCCCTCCGGGCCGGATGCGCCCAGCGGGATGAACAGGTAGGCGATCGCGGAGAGCGCCGCGACGAGGGCGAGCATCCGCTCCACCCGGCCGCCCCTCCAGAGGACGAGCACGACGCCGGTCACCGCGAAGACCAGGTAAGCGGGCCAGAGGTCGCCGAGGCGCTCCTCGAGCGCGGGGGTGAAGAAGCGGCCCCAGACGTCCGTGTCGGTCAGGTAGTGGGCAATCGAGTGCGGGTCGCGGCCCTGAAGCGCCTCCGCATGAGAGATCGGGCCGATGTCCTGCCAGGGGAAGGGGTTGCCGGAGACGATCAGGTTGCGGATGTACCAGTACCCGCCGCCGAGGAGCAGGCCTCCGATCCAGGTCGCGGCGGCGCGGAGCCGTGATCCGGCGCCCGCTATCCAGATCACGCCGGCCGTCAAGGCCAGCACCGGAGGAACGACCGTCAGCTTCGTGCCGAGCGCGAGTCCCGCGGCGAGCCCGGCTACGAGGAGAGGGCCGACCGGGAGCTCCGCCGCAGGAGAGACATCCTCCTCCTCGTCCTCGGTCGAGGCTCGTCTCGGGACCCAATCGGGCCAGCGGGTGTTGAGCAGGATCGCGGCCGCGGCGAGGAAAAGGGCGATCGCGACGACATCGTTGTTCGCGTTCCCGGGCTGGCGGCTGAACAGGAGGTCGGCGGCCATCACCGAGGCCACCGCGGCCATCGAGGTGGCGCCGGTGCCGTACGGGCGGCCGATGCACCATCCGGCGAACAGGGCGAGGCCGAGCCAGGCGAGGTTGAGGAGGGGCGAAAGGAAGTCGTTGCCGAAGAGGAGGATCCCGCCGCCGTGGAGGAGCTCGGAGACCTGCGGATAGAACCAGTTCAGATAGAGCGGATCGGTGTAGAGCAGGCCGGTGACCGATCCGTCCTGCGCGATGTGCGCCGCGAGCGGCATGTGATACCAGAGCGAGTCGCCGCCGTAGATCCCGCGATCGAGCGCGAGCAGGGTCGGACCCGCCCACTGGGCTGCGACGACAAGCGCGATCGCTACCGCCACGCCGATCTCGATCCGGCCGATCGCCGGGGCCTCCCGCTCGGCGGCCTCCTCGGCCTTCCCCCAGTCTGAAACGGGTCGCGCTGTCGCGCGCCCTCGCATCACCGCCGCCCCGGCCCGGATCAGCATCGGCTCGAGCCGCAGGGCGCCGCCGCCGATGATCAGGCAGCCGGCGAACAGGAGGACTCCATCGAGGATGCCGAACAGCCCGAGCAGCTCGGCGAGGACGATCAGGATCCCGATCGCGAGCACCGTGTCGGCGAGCATTGCGGGCGCCCCGGTCCATCCTGGAAGCGCGGCCCGGCGGGCGGTCCTGCCGGCGATCGCGATCGGGAGGACGACCCCGAACAGGCCGATCACGCCGAGGATGTAGTCGCCCGTTCCGCTCACTGATCCGCCGTGGCTGATCCTCCCGCCTCGGCCCCCGACTTGCGCCGATCGGCACCCTCGGCGCAGCCCTCGGGCGTGAGATCGCCCGTGATCCGGTAGACGGACGTTCGTCCCGCGTGAAGGATCCGCTCGACGGCAGGGTCCCCCGCCACCCAGCCGCCCTCCGGCGACGGGGTGGCCGTGGCGGGGTCGTTCAGGTCAAGCTTCGGCGTCGTCACCAGGTAGTCGTAGTCGCGCTCGTTCACCGCGTCGCGGAAGTCCTGGCAGCTCTCGATCGCACGGAAATCGGCCTGCGGCAGGCGGTGACCGACGTACTGGACGTGGTTGGTGAGCTCGTCGCCGTAGAACCCGTACTGGTTGTAGGCGCCGCTGGTCCCGGCGACCGCGATGCGCAGGTCGGAGGTCGGCTTCGCCCAGCGGACGGCCTCATCGAGCTGGAAGCGGAAGTCATCGGCGCGCGTGTAGCGGCTCTCCAGGTAGTCGTCCTGGCGCTCCCATCCGGCGCCGGCAATCGCGACCGCGAGGACGCCGCCCGCAATGCCGGCGAGCACGGCGCTCCGCCGGGCCACCAGCGCCAGCCCGATCGGGGCGCCGATGAGGACGATCCCGATCAGCAAGGCCCACGGCACCGATGCGAAGTCCCCGTCCCAGGCAACGTCGGCGTCCGAGTAGAACGAGGTGAGCAGGAGCGCGGCGAGACCACCGATCAGGAGCGGCAGCCGCAATCGCTCCGGGGTGAGCCGCGGTTCGAGCGGCAGCAGGGCGAGGCCGAGCGCGAACCCCGGTGCGAGGTAGCGGAGGTTGATCCCGAAGGCGAGCGGCTGACCCTCCGGGCCGGCCGCGGTGAGCGGCGTGAACAGGTAGGCGATCGCGGCGGCGATCGTCACGACCCCGGCGAGACGGACCGCCGGCGAGCGCGGCCGCCAAACGGCGAGGGCCCCACCGCCCGCGGCTCCGCCGAGGATCAGGAACCAGAGCGGGCCGAGAAGGTTCTCGAGCGCAGTGAGGAAGAAGGAGCTCCAGATCGCGGTGCTCGGGTTCTCGAGGATGTAATGCGAGACCGTGTAGTCGTCCCGTCCCTCGAGGCCACGGTTCGGCCCCGGAAGCTCGATCGGGCCGATCTCCCGCATCCACGGGAGCGGGTTGCCGGAGTGGATCAGGTTGCGCAGGAACCAGAAGCCGGCCACGGCCGAGACCCCGCCCAGGAAGACCAGGAACCCCCTGCGACGGAGCCCCGGAGGGACGATGAACGGGATCCCGGCGGCCATCACTGCGGCGGCCCCGGAAACGGTCAGCTTCGTCCCTACCGCTATCCCGATCGCCAGACCGGCGACGAGCAGAGCGCCCGTGAGACCGCCCCCGGGCTCGCGGCTCTCCCGAGGCCTCGAGGCCCAGTAGTTGATCAGGATCGCGGCGGCCGCAAGGAGGAGCGCGACGGGAGCCGTGTCCGTGGCGGGGGTGCCGGCCTCGCGGGGGACCATCGGGCCGGTGTCCATCACGATCGCGACGGCGGCGAGCGACAGCGGGGCGACGCGGTAGGGCCGCCCGATGCACCATGCGGCGAGGAACGTGATCCCGAGCCAGCCGAAGTTGATCAGCGGCGAGAAGACGTCGCGATCGAAGAGGACGATCCCGGCCCCGTGGTGGAGCTCGGAGTTCTCGGGATAGAACCAGTTGAGATAGAGCGGATCGGTGAAGTGCATGCCCCACACCGATCCCTCCTCGGCGATTCGCGCAGCAAACGGCCCGTGGTACCAGAGGGTGTCGAAGGTGAGCATCCCCCTCGCCCAGACGTCCTGGAGGCCGGTCGCCCAGTGGGCGGCGACGAAGGTGGCCGCTGCGAGCGCGACGAGGGTCTGGATGACCGGGATCGGGGGGGCGGGCGGAGGCTCCGCGCCGCTCGCGCCGTCGGTCCGGAGCCAGGGGCCGAGGTGGATAGCGAGCCCGATCGCCAGCGCCGCGGCGATCAGGACGCCGGGGACGAGGATCCCGATCGCCCCGAGGACCTGGAGCAGGATCGTGAGCACCGACACCCCGAGCAGCGCCTCGGCAAGCCTCGCCGGGGCCCCGTCCCAGCCGGGAAGGAGGCGAGCGCGGAGGCGAATCGCCGCCAGCGCGATCGCGATCGCCACGAGGGCAAGGCCGATCACTCCGAAGAGGTAGTCGCCGAAGCTCACTTAGGTTGCGCCGGCGACGGGAGCCGGGAGCAGCCGGCCGGATCGAGCTCGCCCCTCAGCCGAAAGACGAACACGTCCTCGCTCGCCTCCAGCTTCTCCGCCGCGGGGTCGCTTTTCGTCCAGGACGCCTCGACCGGGGGGAGCGACTGCGTCCGCTGGTCGGGACCCGCGATCAGGTAGTGATAGCCGCCGTCATTGAGGGCGCGACGCCATTCCTCGCATTCGGCGGCGGCATCGGCCCGATCCCCGTTCTGCGCGGCCTCGCTCGCGATCGGGACGTACGCGCCATGCGATTCCTTCCGAGCGACGTACTGGACGTGGTTGGAGAGGTCGTCGCCGTAGAAGACGTACTGCTTGAACCCGGGCCGCCCGCCGACGACGGCGATCCGCGAGTCGTCGGGGTCCTCCCGGTTGAACCAGGCGAGGGCCTCCTTCAACCCCTCGGGGAAGTCCGACGGCGCCGTCTCCGCGCGGTACCGGTCGCCGATGTAGTCGTCCGAGGTCGGCCAGCCGATCGCGACCACGGCCGCGAGCGCGGCGACGATCCCCGCGACCAGCGCTCCGCGCGACGCCCCGCGCTGCCCGGCGAGCGCGAGCGAGACCGGAACGGTCACGAGGAAGAACGCCAGGCCGATCGCGCCGAGCAGGAAGTCGCGCTCCCACTCCTCGCCCAGGTCCCACACCGGAACCGCCTGGACGAGCAGCAGCACCGCCAGCCCGCCGAGCAGCCAGTTCTGCACCCGTGCCCGTGTGAGGCCGGCGTCCACCGCGAGCAGGAGCGCCCCCAGCCCGATCGCGGGCGAGGCGTAGCGCAGATTGGTGGTGAACGCGGTGGGGTTGCCCTCCGGCCCGGCGGCGGTGAGCGGCGTGAACAGATACGCGATCCCGCTGAGCAGCGCGACGACCCCGAGCATCCGGATCACCGGCGTGCGGCCGCGGAATATCGCCGCCACGAAGCCGCCGATCACCGCGACGAGGACAAATGGCCAGAGGTCGCCGAAGCTCTCGTGCAGCCCCGGGACGAAGTCGTCGGTGATCACTTCGGCGTCCGGAGGGAGCAGGTAGTCGGCCACGTTGTGGGGCTCGCGAATGTTGATGTCGAGCTGCTCAGGGCCCGGCAGCGGCCCTGCGTTGATCCACGGCAGCGGGTTGCCGGATTCGATCAGGTTCCTCGCGAACCAGAAACCGCCGGTGACGAGTGAACTGGCGACCCAGATCGCGCCGGTTCGGACCCGCCGCCCAGCGCCGGCGACGGCGATCACGCCCAAGGTGAGGAGGCCGAATGGGGCGAGCAGGTTGAGCTTGGTGCCGAGGGCCAATCCGGCGGCGAGGCCCGCGACGATCAGTGCCCCGCCGGAGAGCGCGGGACCGGACCCAGCCCGAGGAGTGCCGGCTTCCGCCGCGTCTCCCGCCCGCCGCTGGGCCTCGGCGTTGACCAGGACCGCCGCCGCGGCGAGCAGGAAGAACAGCCCCATCGTGTCGTTCTTCGCGTCACCAGGCTGGTACAGCAGCAACATGTTCGCGTTCAGGACCAGCGCGAGCGCGACGACGGCGACCGGGCCGCTGCCGTAGGGACGCGCGAACGCCCACGCGGCGAGCAGGCAGAGTGTCATCCAGCCGATGTTGAGGAGCGGCGAGAGGAAGTCGTTGCCTAGGAAGAGGATCCCCGCCGAATGGAGCAGCTCGGAGTTCTGCGGGTAGAACCAGACGGTCAGGTCGAGGACCTCGGTGTAGTGGAGGGAGCCGATCTGCGCGTCCTGGACGAAGCGGGCGGCGAAGGGGGCGTTGTGCCAGGTGGTGTTCGGCAGGTACATTCCGATGTCCAGCCCGGTCTGGGTGGGCATCGCCCAATGCGCGACGACCAGGAGCGCCGTGGCGACGGCCACCGCGAGAGCGATCGGGGCCACCGGCGGGGCGGGAAGGACGATTCCCTCGCTGGGGCGGAGAGCCAGGCCGATCCCGATCCCGGCGATCAGGGTCGCGGCAAGCACCCAGCCGGGCCGGTAGAGGCCGACCACGCCGACCAGCTCGAGGATCACGACCAGGAGCGAGAGGCCGAGGACCACCTCGGCGAGCCGGGCAGGGGCGCCCGACCATCCCGGGAGGAACCGTCCACGGAGCGCAACCGCGCCGTAGCCGAGGGCGGCCGCGACGGCGATCAGCTCGATCGATCCCTGAAGGTAGTCGCCGAAGCTCATGTGAAGGCGGCGTCGCCGAGCTTCCCGCAAGCGGCCGGATCGAGAGGACCGTCGATCCTGTAGACGGCCGCGGGACCGGACTTGATGATCACCTTGACGTTCTCGTCACGCTCCGTCCAGAGGTTCTCGGGGGGCGCGGTGATCTCGAGCTGCCCGAGCTTTGGCGTCGTGACGATGAAGTCGTAGTCGCCCTCGTTCACGGTCCTCCGCCAGTTGCGGCAGTTCGCGATCGGGCGGAAGGTGCCGCGCTGAAGCTCGGTGCCGACGTACTGGACGCGGTTGGAGAGATCCGTGCCGTAGAAGAAGTACTGGCCGAAGGCGCCGGCGCGCCCAACCACTCCGATCCGCTTGCCGGATGCCTCCCTTCCCCAGTCCTGGAGCGGCTGCCACTCCGGCGTGGACCGGAAGCCGCCGGCGAGCGGGGGGCGCTTCGCGGTCACGTAGCGGTTCTCCAGGTACTGGTCGGCTTGGGTCTTGCCCAGCGCAACCGTGATGATCAGAGTGGCGAGGCCGAACGCGATCAGCGGTCCCCGCGACAGGCCCTTCCGGAAGCCGAACACGATCAGGGCGGGCACTCCCACGAGCAGGAAGGCGAGCTCGAGCGCTTCGTCGTGATGCGGGAGCTTCCAGTTGCTCTGGGTGATTGTCCCCTGAACCAGCAGGAGCGTGAACAGCGCGATCAGGATCCACGGCCGCCTGCCGTGCCTGATCCACGGGATCAACGGGATGAGCGTCATCCCGACCAGCAGAACCGGTGCGACGTAGCGAAGGTTCGCGTCGAAGCCCGTCGGATCCCCGAGCGAGCCCGAGGCGGTCAGGGGGGTGAAGACATAGGCGAGGCCGGCGACGAGGCCGGTGGCCGCAAGGATCCGCATCAGCGCGCTCCCTCCCCGGGACAGCGCCCAGACCAGGCCGACCACGACGATCGCGAGGATCACCGGCCACAGCGGCCCGAGCCGGTTCTCGAGGACCGGGAACAGCTTGATGTCCCAGATCTTCGGGTCGTTGTAGTACTCGCTGAGGCTGTGAGGCTCGCGCGGGTAGAGGTCGAGCTGATCCGGGCCCGGGATGTTGATCGGGCCGATCTTCTCGACCTGGGGGAACGGGTTGAGCGCGTTGACCAGGTTTCGCCCGTACCAGAACCCGCTCGTGATCAGCATCGCCCCGAGCCAGATCGCGACTGCCCTCAACCAGTGCCGCCGCCCGCCCAGGATCGCGACACCGATCGTGAGTGCGCCGATCGTCGCGAGCAGCGTGATCTTGGTGCCGATCCCGAGCCCGGCGGCGAGCCCCGCCATGAACAGGGGGCCGGCGCCGACCGTCGCCAGCGCCCTCGGATCGCCCTCCACGGGGACGTCCTCGACCACCCCGATCTCGTCAGTCGTCTGCTCCTTCGGGGGCCCGTGTGCTCGACCATCGCCCGCATCGGCGATGGGACGGGCGTGCGCGGTGGCGGCTCCGTCCACCAGGAAGGCGAGCGCCGCCATCAGGAAGAAGAGGCCCGCGATGTCGTTCGGGGCCTGCCCTGCCTGCGACCCGACCAGCATCTCGGAGTCGAGGACGACGGCCGCCCCGAGCGCCGTGACGCCGCCGATCCCGTACGGCCTGCCGATGCACCAGGCGGCGAGCATGCAGAGCGCGACCCACATCAGGTTGACGAGCGGGGAGATCAAATCGTTGTCGAAGACGACGATCCCGACCCCGTGGAGGAGCTCCGAGTTCTGCGGGTAGAACCAGGCGGTTAGCTTGAGCGGATCGGTGAAGTGGAGCGGCCCGATATCGCCTGTGTCGGCGAACCGTGCCGAGAACGACATGTGGTACCAGGTGGTGTCCTGGTAGTACATGCCGGCGTCGAGGGCCTGCTCGCTCGGCTGGGCCCAATGGAAGACCACCACCGCCGCGGCTGCGATCCCGATCGCGACCATCACGGGGTTGGAGCGGACCAGCGGCGCCTCCGGCCTCTCGGGGAGCCCACGTCGGCGCGCCCAGATCGTCCCACCGAGCCCGACCGCCACGCAGGCGAGGACCAGCGGGACCTCCTCGAACAGCCCGACCAGGCCGAGGAGCTCGGAGATCAGGATCAGGGCGCTGATCCCGAGGACGATCTCGGCGAGCCGTCCCAGCGCCCCCATCCACGCCGGGGCGAGCAGGGCTCGCACGTGGTACGCGCCGACGCCCAGAGCGGCGGCGATCACCGCCAGCTCCGCCGCGCCGAGCAGGTACTCGCTGGTACTCATCGTCATAAACGGGTGGCTCCTCGGCTTCGCCTAGGGAGCCCGTTGGCCCCTCGCCTTCGCCTACGGAGCCCCCTCGCACAAAGCGCGCAGCCTTCGGGCCTGCGCGCGCGAGCGCGGAATCATATCCGCGGGGATTAATCCGGCGTCAGTTGCCGAGCCCGTGCACGACGTAGGCGTGCTCGCCCGGCTTCACCATCCCCAGGCGCCGCGCCTCGCGCTCGAGCGTGGCGGGGCTGGAGGCGTCCTCGAGCTCCCGCGTGAGCTCGGCATTCTCCTGCTCAAGCTGCACCAGCCTCTCCTGGCTGGTCCTCGACCCCTGCCAGGCGTCGAGCAGGTTGACGAGCGGGTTCAGGTACGAGACGAGGACGCCGAACAGGACGAGGACGAGCGCAATCCGCCCGACCCGGTCCCAACGGACCCGGCTTGGCCCCATCCGCCTCCGCACCCGTCGGCGCGTCGGCGCGGCATATGCCCTGCTGCTCATGCCTGGAGATTCGGCCTCCCGGCCGTGATCTCCTCCTAGCCCATCCTGAAGACGGAGGCGCCGGGGAAGCTTGCCCCGTCGCCCAGCTCCTCCTCGATCCGCAGCAGGCGGTTGTACTTCGCCACCCGGTCCGAGCGGGATGGGGCGCCCGTCTTGATCTGGCCCGCTCCGGTGCCGACCGCGAGGTCGGCGATCGTCGTGTCCTCCGTCTCCCCCGAGCGGTGGGAGATCACGGTCGTGTAGCCGGCATCACGCGCGATCTGGATCGCCTCGAGCGTCTCCGAGAGCGTGCCGATCTGGTTCACCTTGATCAGGATCGAGTTCCCGACCCCCAGATCGATCCCCCGCCGCAGCCTCTCCGGGTTGGTGACGAAGAGGTCGTCACCGACGAGCTGGGTGCCGTGGGCGCTCAGCTTCTCGGTGAGCAGCTTCCAGCCATCCCAGTCCTCCTCGTCCATCCCGTCCTCGATCGAGACGATCGGGAAGCGGTCAACGAGCTCGTGCCAGTAGTCCGCGAGCTCGGCCGAGTACAGGGTCCTCCCCTCGTGCTCGAGCACGTACTTGCCGGAGTCGAAGATCTCGCTCGTCGCGGGATCCATCGCGATCATCACGTCCACTCCGGGCGCGTAGCCCGCGGACTCGATCGCCGCGATCAGGAAGTCGAGCGCCGACCGGTTCGACTCGAGGTCGGGAGCGAACCCGCCCTCGTCGCCACCGGCGGTGGAGAGCCCCTTCTGACGAAGGGTCTCCTTGAGCGCATGGAACACCTCGGCACCGATCCTGAGGCAGTCCGAGAAGCTGCCCGCCCCGGCCGGAACGATCATGAACTCCTGGAAGTCGACCGCATTGTCGGCGTGAGCGCCCCCGTTCAACACGTTCATCATCGGCACCGGGAGCACGCCCGCGGATCCGGCGTCCCTGGCGCCCGTCGCCGCGTAGAGCTCGGCGAGGTACTCGTACAGCGGCCGCCCAGCGTCCGCGGCCGCCGCCTTGGCGGTGGCGAGCGAGACCCCGAGGATCGCATTGGCGCCGAGTCGCCCCTTGTTCGGGGTCCCGTCGAGCTCGATCATCGTCCGGTCGAGCGCCGACTGGTCCTCCGCGCGGGTGCCCCTGACCGCATCCGCGATCTCGCGGTTCGCGTGGTTGACGGCCCTGCCGACGCCCTTACCACCCCAGCTCTCGCCACCGTCGCGGAGCTCGACCGCCTCGAACTCGCCGGTCGATGCCCCCGACGGCACCGCGGCCAGCCCGCGCGCCCCGGAGTCGAGCACCACCTCGACCTCGACCGTCGGGTTGCCGCGCGAGTCGAGGACCTGTCGCCCATGGAGGCTCTCGATAGTTGCCATCGAGGGGGAAACGCTATCGGGAGGTGCCGGTTGTCAGCCGTCTTCCCCCGCCATCCGGCGGGTCGCGGCGCGCAGGGCCAGATCGGGATCCACGCCCAGCTGCCGCGAGACCGCCACCGCCTCGAGCAGCAGCTCGCCGACGACGCGCTCCGCCTCGGCGCGGGTCTCGGGGTCCGCGCCGGGACCGCCCTCCTTCTCCGCGCCCGAGGAGCCCTCCGGATCGGCGCGTCTCAGAACCTTGCGCGCGTACAGCAGCGCGGGGAGATTCTCGGGCAGCCCCGCGAGCGGCTCCCGCCCGCCACCGCCCTCCACCTCGCGCTTGATCTCCTCCCACTGGGCGAGCACCTCGCCGGCGCTCTCCAGCTCGCGCTCGCCGTAGACGTGCGGGTGGCGGCGAATCAGCTTCGCGGCGCAGGACTCGGCGACCGCCTCCAGGTCGCCCTCACCGCGCTCCTCGAGCAGGAGCGAGAGGAAGAGGACCTGGAAGAGCACGTCGCCGAGCTCGTCCACGGTCGCCTCGCTGTCGTCCCGGGCGACGGCGTCGGCGAGCTCGTAGGCCTCCTCGACGGTGTGGGGCACGATCGAGCGCGCGTCCTGCTCACGGTCCCAGGGGCACTCCCGCCGGAGCCGGCGGGTGACCTCGTCGAGGCGCCGGAGTGCTTCGAGGTTCCGCTCCGCCGCTATACCGCTAGCCGGTCGGGACAATGCCGCCGCCGGGGATCCCACCCGGGGGCGGGGCGGCCCCCTCACCGGGGGGATGCGGCCTCTGGGGCTGGGTCTCGCCCGCCGGAGCGAAGAGCTCGATCGAGCCGGGCGGTGCCGGCGAGAGCGACGGCACCGGCGGCGGGCACCCCTGCGCCTCCAGCTGCTGTTGCTGCTGCTCGGCGGTCAGGCTCGGATCGGGGCAGGGGTTGACCTCGCCGCTGAAGTTGTCGCAGCGCAGAATCGTGTAGTCCTCGGCGCAGAAGGTCAGGTCGCTCCAGTAGCTGCGGTAGCTGTTGAGGAAAGCGGCGAACGCTTCCTGCTGTTTCGAGCTGGTGAGCTGCTGGGTGATCTGGTCCTTGAGCTCGTCGAAGGTCTGGGTCCTTTCGGGGGTGACCGATTCGACCTGGAAAACGTAGTTGCCGCTCGACGTCTCGACCGGGCCCTGGAGCTCGCCCTGGGGGGCGTCGAAGATCTCGCCGTCGAGAGGCGGCTCGAATGTGCCCGGGACGACGTTCTCGCGAAGGCCGCCGATGTCCTTCGACTGGGGGTCGGTCGAGAGCTCGGCGGCGACCTTCTTCCAGTTCTCCGGCGAGGAATCGGCGCTCAATGCGTCGAGGGCCTGCTGCGCCTTCGCCGCGTCCGCGTTCTGGATGATCCGGATCGTGCGCTGCTCCGGCTGGGTGAAGCTCTCCTCGTTCGCGTCGTAGTACTCCCGCGCGTCGTCCTCCGAGGGTTCCTCGGCGTCCTCGGTGAGCGCCTCCTCGATCTTGGTGCTGATCACCTGAAGCCTGACTCGCTCGAGGACCTCCTCCTCGGTGAGTCCCTGCTCGGTGAGGAACTTCTGGTACTCCTTCTCGCTCTGGAAGTTCTGATCCTTGGTCTGCTGAAAGGTCTGCTGGATCTCGGTATCGGTCACCTCGACATCCCGCCTCTGGCCCTCCCCGGTGATCCAGGCGACATCGAGCGCGGCGTTCAGCGCCTGGTCCCGAATCGTCTCGTACTGCGGGTCGCTCGGCGCGGGAGCGGCGTCCAGGCCCTGCTGCTTGGCGGTCTGCTGGAGCAGCTTGTCGAAGTTCTCCTTCGACACCCTGCCCTCCTCGACGATCCCGGGGACGTCGATGCTCTCGTCGTCGACGATCAGCACGTCGTCGTCCGGAACGTCCGGGCTGCCGATGCCCACGGCGGCGGCCACGATCACGACGCAGAGAACGAACGCCCCGCCGAAGATGATCGCGAGGTTCCTCTTGGACAGGAATCGACTCCTCACAGGGGCGGCAGCATAACCGGCCTCTCCTAAGTCGGCGCTAAGGGTGCTGCGCGGCCGGGGCGCGGGCCACCGTCGCCATCCCGAGCCCGTCGCTCAGCGCGAGGATCGCACCCAGCCGGGCCCCGGGATCCTCGGGTACGGGCACTGCGACCGTCCTCTCCCTCCACTGGTAGATCGCCTCGGGGACACGCTCGTTGAGCGCGCTCACCTGCTCGGAATCGAGCTCCACGGGCGAGACGCGCAGGCGGCCCGCGCGGAACTCGACTGCTCGCGCGCCGGCCTCGCCGAGCGCGATCCGCGCACGCTGGAGGTCGAGCAGGTTCGACACCGGCTCCGGGGGCGACCCGAAGCGGTCCTCGAGCTCGTCCCGGAGCGCCCTCAGCTCTCCCGCCTCGCGGGCCGCCGCGAGCCGGCGGTGAACGTCGATCTTCGCCGCCTCGAGCGGGACGTAGTCGGCCGGGATGTAGGCGTCCACGTCGACGTCGATCCGGACCGGCTCGCGCGGCTCGAGCTCGAGGGGTCCCTCCTCGCCGACACGAAGCTCCTCGGCCGCGTCCTCGAGCATCTGGCAGTAGAGCTCGAAGCCGACCGCCGCGACGTGACCCGACTGCTCGTCGCCGAGCAGGTTGCCAGCGCCCCGGATCTCGAGATCCCGCATCGCGACACGGAACCCCGAGCCGAGCTCGGTGTTGTCGGAGAGCGTCGCGAGGCGGGCGGCGGCTTCAGGGGTGAGTGACTCGGCCGAGGGATAGAGCAGGTAGGCGAAGGCGCGCTCGCGGCTCCGACCGACCCTTCCGCGGATCTGGTACGCCTGGGCGAGACCAAGCTGGTCGGCCCTCTCTACCAGGAGGGTGTTCGCGGCCGGGATGTCGAGGCCGGATTCGATGATCGTCGTCGCCACGAGGCAGTCGTGCTCCCCGCGGACGAAAGCGAGCATCGTCGCCTCGAGCTGGAGCTCGTCCATCTGCCCATGCGCCTCGGCGAACCGAACGCCCGGACAGAGCGCGCGGAGCCGCTCGGTCGTCTCCTGAAGGGTGTCGATCCGGTTGTGGAGGAAGAAGACCTGCCCGCCGCGCTCCTTCTCGCGCATGATCGCCCGGCGGACGAGGTCCTCGTCGTAGGGGCCGACGTGTGTGCGAACCGGCCGGCGTCCCTCGGGCGGCGTCTCGATCACCGAGATGTCGCGGAGACCGGCGAGGGACATCTGGAGCGTCCGCGGGATCGGCGTCGCGGAGAGCGAGAGGACGTCGACCTTGAGCTTGAGCTGGCGGAGCAGCTCCTTCTGGCGGACCCCGAACCGCTGTTCCTCGTCGACGATCAGCAGTCCCAGGTCCTTTCCCCGAACGTCCTTGGAGAGCAGGCGGTGGGTGCCGATCAGGACGTCGACCCTGCCCTCCGCGTAGCGCTCGAGCACCTCCTTCACCTCGGCCGGCCTGCGGAGCCGCGACACCATCTCGACGTTGAAGGGGGTCTCGGCGAACCGCTCCCGGAACGTGCCGGAGTGCTGCTGGACGAGGATCGTGGTCGGGACCAGCATCATCACCTGCTTGCCGTCGGCGGCCGCCTTGTGGGCGGCACGAAGCGCGATCTCGGTCTTGCCGTAGCCGACGTCGCCGCAGATCAGCCGGTCCATCGGGCGCTCCGACTCCATGTCCCCCTTGACGGCGTCGATCGCGTCGATCTGATCGGCGGTCTCGCGATACGGGAACGCGGCCTCGAAAGTGAGCTGGAGCTCGCCGTCCGGCGAGAACGCGTGCCCCCTGCGTACCTGGCGCTCTGCGTAGAGGTTGATCAGCTCGCCCGCCATCGCGCTCGCCGCCCTCCGGGCCCGGGACTTCATGTTCTGCCACCGCTTGCCTCCAAGGGCGCTCAGCTGCGGCTCGTCCCCGTCCGCGCCGACGTAGCGGCTGATCCGGGCCAGTTGATCGGTCGGCGCGAAGACTCGGTCGCCGCCCCTGTACTCAAGCTCGAGGTAGTCACGGGTCACGTCGGCGAGGGTCTTCGTGTCGAAACCGGAAAAGCGGGCGACCCCGTGGTCCTCATGGACGACGTAGTCGCCCACCCGCAGCTCGATCGCCGCCGCGAGCCTCGCTCGGGCGGAGACGGGCGCCGCGCCGCTCCGGCGACGATGGATCAGGCGGCGCTGGGGGATCACGGCGAGTCCGAGCTCAGGCGAGAGGAATCCCTCACGAAGCCGCGCCTGGACGAAGCTCACCCCGGGCTCCTTCGGCGCCGACTCACCGAGGAAGGGGACGTCGAGCCGGCTCAGGTTGAACCGGGTCCGCTCCGCCTCGCCGCGTCCCTCGAAGGCGACGACCGTCCGGTAGCCGGAACGGTTGAGCTTCTCGAGCTCCCCCTCCGCCTCCCCGAGGGTGCGGGACGGGAACTCGGCGCGCTGGGCCCGGAACGAGTGCTCCTGCCCTGCGTCCGGCCCCAGGGAGAGCCGCGCCCGCGCCTGGAGCGGCTCGGCGACGTCGACGTAGAGCCGGCGCGCGTCCTCCTCCTCGATCGAGGCGGTGACGTCCTCCCAGTGATCGTGCAGCGCACCTGGGATCTCCTCAGCCGAGGCGATCACCACCAGTGCCTCATCCGGGACGAGATCGAGCGGGGCGAGAAAGGCCTCGTAAACGCGTCGCGCTGTCGCGCGCCCTCGCACCATCTCGTCGCGATGCTCGGCGGAGAGTTCCGCCGCGGGCGCGAGCTCGACCCGCTCCGCGTCGCCCAGCGAGCGCTGCGTGAAGACGGAGAAGCGGCGCATCGACTCGATCTCGTCGCCGAAGAGCTCGACCCGGATCGCCTGCTCCTCGGTCGCCGGGTAGACGTCGAGGATCCCGCCGCGGAGCGCGAACTGACCCCGCTCCTCGACCTGATCGGTGCGGTCGTAGCCGGCGTCCGCCAGAAGCACGGTGACGTCGTCGAGGTCGACGCTCTCCCCCGTGTGGAGGGCAAGGCTCTCCGGCCTGAGCTTGGGATTCGGAACCTTCTCGGCGAGCGCGATCGCGCTGGCGACGACGATCGGCGTTCCGCCCGATCCGAGCGCGTTCATCGCCGCGATCCTCAGGCCGGCCAGGTGCGGGGGCGGGTCGAGGTGCGACTCGTACGTGGTCCCTCTGGATGGGTACATGTGCACGCGGCGTGGCGCGAGGAAGGCGTTCAGGTCCCCGGCCAGATCCCGCGCCGAGCGGTCGTCGGCCGCGACGACCAGGACCGGTCCGGGTGCGGGCCCATCGTCGGCGCCGATCAGCGCCGCCAGCAGGTAGGGGCGAAGCGAGGCCGAGGCATAAGCGTCCACGCTGGCCCCGGAGCGCAGCGCCGAGCGGAGCGCGCTCACGCGCTCGTTCTCAGAGGCGATCTCGAGTAGCGGCCTAAGGGTCATGCGAGCCTGGCTTCGTTCGTCTCGTCGATTGGGCACGACGAACGCCCGGATCGGCGATCCGGGTCGGTCGTCCGGGCACTGGCCCGGCCCTAGTCGAGCTTAGCGACGGACTTCAGCCGCGCGTCAACGCTCGTCGCTCAGCGGGGCAAGATGTTCTGGTTGAGCCGGAAGAGGTTCTCCGGGTCGTAGCGTCGCTTGAGCGCCGCCAATCTGTCGTACCTCTCGGCCCCGTAGGCCTGACGGACCCGCTCCTCGCCCTCCTCCATCAGGAAGTTCACGTAGACGCCGGTGTGATGGGGCGCGAGCGCGGACCAGAACCCGCGCGCCCAGTCGCGCTCGGCCTCGAAGCCCTCGGGTCCCTCGGTCATCGAGGTGATGTTGAAGGTGTGGCCCGCAGCACGGCCGCCGAAGGCCGTCTCGTCCTCGCCGACCCTCGCCACCGCTCCGCCCATCTGCCAGATCGGAAAGGCGGTGAGCGGCGAGACGATCCGGCTCGAGTGCTCGGCGGCGATGTCGATCACCTCGTCGGAGAGCTCGGCGACGTCGCAGGCCCTCATGTAGTACCACCAGCCGTGGGGGAAGCTGGGGTCGAACATCGCCTGGTGCTCGAGGAACGGCTTCGGCTCACAGAGGTCGAGGAGGGGCGAGCCGAACTTGCGCAGGGGCGCGATCACCTTCTGCCCTTCCTCCAGCGATCCACACCAGCAGGAGACGACGCTGACCACGGGCTCCCCCTGCATCTCCGGCGGGATGAACGAGACGGCGGGCGCCTTGCGGTGGATCACGATCGTCATCAGCTCGTCCGGCGACTCGGCGATCCAGTCGCGGTAGAAGCGGAGGAGCCGCGGAGACTCCCTCATCGGCCAGTAGATCGGCCCGGCGAGAACCATCGGTCCGACCGGGTTGAGGCGGAACTCGAACTCGGTGACGATGCCGAAGTTCCCGCCGCCCCCGCGGAGGCCCCAGAAGAGCTCGGCGTTCTCGCCCTCGCTCGCCCTGACGAGCTCGCCGTCCGCAGTGACCAGGTCCACGGAGAGAAGCTGATCGATAGTGAGCCCGTGCTTGCGCTGGAGCCAGCCGATTCCCCCGCCCAGGGTCAGTCCGGTGAGGCCCGTATGCGTCACGATCCCCGCCGGCACCGCGAGGCCGAACGCCTGGGTCTCCCGGTCCAGCTCTCCGAGGAGTACGCCGGCCTCAGCCCTCACGGTGCCCGCCTCGGGATCGACCCGGACCTCGCTCATCGGCCTGAGATCGATCACCACGCCGTCGTCGCAGACCGAGAGACCCGGGAAGCTGTGTCCCCCGCTCCTCACCGCGACCGGGAGGCCCGACTCCCGCGCGAACCTCACCGCCGCGACCACGTCGGGAACGCCCGCGCAGCGCGCGATCAGTGCGGGGCGCCGATCGATCGAGCCGTTCCAGACCCTGCGGTGCTCGTCATAGGCGCGGTCGCCCGGACCGAGCAGCTCGCCCCTGAACGATGCGCTCAGCTCACGCAGGGCAACCCGATCGACCTCGACTGCTCTGACTTCCATGTCCGGACAGTCTCCCGGAATCGGGCGAGACCGGTCGGCGAACAGCCACTCCGATCAGCGCACCCGCCGACAGTAGCGAACGGTACATCGCCCGACCATCTCGCGCAGATTCGACTCGATCGCGCACGAGCGTCGTCGCCGAGTCGCACGGCTCAATCGCGCTTCGCGATCGGGCCGAGCCGGCTGAAACCCGCGACCCGCGGATGAACGACGACCTCTCCTGCTCCGAGCAGCCCCGCCTTCTCGCGGAGCTGGCCGAGCGCCCACTCGCTCGGCTCGCCGTAGACGTGGATCGACCTCAGTGTCAGGAGGTCTGCGAATTTCCGGAACGCGGGGCCCCCGACCTTCAGGTGCCGGTCGAGGGAGGCCGGATCGGCATGAACGTGGACCACCGTCATCTCAGGTCCGTCGTCGCTCAGGTAGATGTTGTAGGCGAGGATCTCCGGCACGTTGGCCTCGATGAACTCGGTGAGCTCATCGATCGCGCCCCTGAGCTCTTCCTGTGCGCCCTCACGCACATCCGAGGTGTCGACATAGACGAGCGGCCCGGCCACGGCTAGGGCCGAAGTTAACCAGTCAGCTCCGGTACGGCAACCCCGGGCCCGAGCGCTGCCACTCGACCTGGCCGCGGCCCTCGTCGGCGGAGCGCTCGACGACTCCGTCCCAGCGGTGGAGCATCCGCTTCAGGCGGGCGACCGCCTCCGGCGGGTGCTCCGCGACCTCGGCGGCGAGCTCGAGCGCGGCCTCCTCGGTGCGGGCGGCGGGGGCGACCCGGTGGATGATGCCCATCCGGAGCGCCTCGTCCGCGCTCACGTTCCGGGACGTGAGCAGCAGGTACTTGGCCGTGGACAACCCGCAGAGCGTCACCAGACGGGCCGGACCCACCGGGACGCCCAGGGCGGCGCCCGGGAAGCGCATCCGGAGGTTGGAGCCGCCGACCCGGAGGTCGCAGGCAACCGCGACCTCGGCGCCGCCTCCGACGACCGAGCCGTGGCAGGCGGCGACGGTCGGCTTCGGGAACGCGGTGAGCTCGTCGTAGAGCCGGGCGAAGAGCTCCATCCGCCTCAACCGCCCCTCCTCGTCGAGCTCCTCGTGGACGTCGGCGCCCGCCGAGAGGCCGAGGTGGTCGTTCGAGGAGATCACCAGGACCCTCGCCCCATCGTCCTCGCGGGCGGCGGCGAGATGTCCGAGCATCTCCTCGAGCATCGCAGTGTTCATCGCGTTCCGCGCCTCGCCCCGCTCGAGTCGCAGCAGGGCAACGCCGTTCTCGTCGACCGTGAAGCTCGTAAGTTGCATCAGTCCGGTCCGCCCAGATCACCGCTCGCTCCTCGGCCTCGCCCGCGGAGCGCCCTCTGATCAGCGGCGGTGACCCGCCCGACCAGCCGCTCGGCCTCGTCCGCGGCGGCAGCGACCAGCGCCCCGACGTCGTCCTTCGACTCACGAAAGCGGGAGAGGACGTAGCCGGAGACGATCTCGGGGTCGGTGCTGTCGGGCCGCCCCACGCCCCCGCGCACGCGCCAGAACTCCCGGCCGCCCAGGCCGTCGGCGAGGCTCTTCAGCCCGTTGTGGCCGGCGACGCCGCCGCCGAGCTTGCTGCGAACCTCGCCGAACGGAAGATCGATCTCGTCGTGAAGGACGATCACGCGGTCCAGATCGAGCCCGAGTTCGCCGCGGGCGGGCCCGGCGGCCGACCCGGACTCGTTCATGTAGGTCTGCGGCAGCAGAACGGCAACCCGCGGGCCGCCGGCCCCGATTCGGCCCTCCGTGATCAGGCCGCCATAGCGCTTGTGCGCCTTCGACATCTGCCAGCGCCTGGAGAGCTCCGCGGCCACCTCGAAGCCGAGGTTGTGGCGGGTGCCGGCGTAGCGATTTCCGGGGTTGCCGAGTCCGACGATCAGGGCATCCGCCCTGGCCTTCATCTCACGGGTCGCGCTTTCGCGCGCCCTCACATCGACGCCATCGCGAGAACGCCGCGAGCGGCGGCGAAACAGAGACAGCTGCTACTCCCCGCCCGAATCCTCGCCGCCGCGCTCGCCCTCGGCGGCCTCTCCCTCGCCCTCGGCGGCCTCCGGGGCCTCCTCGCCCTCGGGGACCTCCTCACCCTCGCCGACGAGCTCGGCCTCCTCCTCGACCTCGGGCTCCGGCTCCTCCTCGACACGCGGCGGGCTGAGGGTGGCGATCGTGATCTCCTCGGGCTCCTCCGCCATGAACTTCACTCCCGACGGCGGGGTCACGCCGGCCAGGGAGATCGTGTCGTTGATATCCATCTCCGAGACGTCGACGGTGATCTGCTCGGGTATCGCGGTCGGGAGGGCCTCGACGGTGATCTCCCGGGTGACGTGCTCGAGGACCCCGCCCTCGCGGACGCCGGGCGCCTGATCGGCCCCCTCGAGCTCGACCGCGACCTCCGCCTGGATCTCCTCGTCGAGGCGAACCTCGAGGCAATCGAGATGGAGGACGTCACCGCGGACCGGGTGGTGCTGTTCCTCCTTGATCACGACGGGGACGGCCTTGGAGCCATCCAGCTCGAGATCGAGCAGCGTGTGACCCTCGGTGAGCAGGGTCCGGAGCTCCCGTGCGGAAACCTGGAAGGGGCGGGCCTCGCCGCCTTGTCCGTAGACCACCCCGGGGATCAGACCCTCGCGGCGAAGGCGCCGGGTCGCCCGGGAGCCGAATACGTCACGGTGTGAGACCTTGAGTTTGGCGCGATCCTGTGCCATGGCTGAGTGACCGTGCGCACCGGACCAGCCGACCCGGCAGGCTACGCTCGGTGGCCAGGATAGAAAATGTGTGGAGGCGATGGGTACAGACAGAGAAAACGAGCGCGACGAAGAGCTGACTGAAAGCGAGGCGCCGGAGGGCGAGGGCCCCGACAGCCAGAGCTGGGGCGTCGAGATCCTCAGGGCGGACCTCAGCAGCCGAGCCCGCAGGGAGCCGGAGGAGCCGGAGCAGCAGCGCCGGGAGATCCCCCAGACCAGGATCGGGCGGTCCGCCAAGCTCGGCACGGCGATCGGCGGTGAGGCGACCCGCTATGCGGGGACCGTCGCCGCGAACGTCGCCCGCTCGCCCGAGAGGGCCCAGGAGCGGCTCGAGACGAGGCACCTCGAGTCGGCGCTGAAGATGGCCTCGGTCCTCGGCGAGATGAAGGGTGCCGCGATGAAGATCGGCCAGATGGCCTCGTTCATCGACGTCGATTTCCTGCCTCCGGAGTACCGCGAGATCTACCAGGGCCAGCTCGCCAAGCTCCGGACCCACGCGCCCGCAATGCCCTGGCAGAAGGTCGCGGAGGTGCTCGCGGAGGAGTACGACGACCGTCCGGAGAGCGTCTTCGCCTCGATCGAGGAGGAGGCATTCGCCGCCGCCTCGATCGGACAGGTTCACCGGGCGACCCTCCACGACGGAAGCCCGGTCGCGGTCAAGGTGCAGTACCCCGGGATCGCCGACGCGCTCGAGTCGGACGTGGCCAACGCCGGGATCCTGGTTCGCCTGGCGAAGGCGCTGGCGCCGGGGCTCGACGCGAAGGCGGTCGCCGCCGAGCTGAAGGAGCGGGTTCTCGAGGAGCTCGACTACGAGTTCGAGGCGCAGAACCAGCGCGCATTCGCGCGCGCCTACGACGGCCATCCCTTCATCCACGTGCCGAGGGTCCACTCGCGCCACTCGCGCCGGCGGGTCCTGGTCAGCGAGTACGTCGAGGGCCGCGGCTTCGAGGAGGTGAAGGATCTCGAGCAGTACGAGCGGGACATCTTCGGGGAGATCGTCTTCCGCTTCTGCTTCGGATCGATCTACCACCTTCAGCACTTCAACGCCGACACCCACCCCGGGAACTATCTGCTGATGGACGACGGGCGCGTCGCCTTCCTCGACTTCGGGATGACCAAGCGCCTCACCTCGCAGCAGATCCAGCTCGAGCAGCGCGCGGTCGACGCCGCCGGGCGCGACGATCCGGAGGCGCTGCGGGACGCCCTTCACGACCTCGGGTTCGTCAACGATCCGAGCAAGATCGACGCGGAGCGGCTGATGGAGCACGTGAGGCTGGTCGGCGGCTGGTACCTCGAGGACGGCGAGGTTCGGATCACCCCGCGCCGGGTGATGAAGATGATCGAGGTCACCTCCGATCCGCGCTCGGACTTCTACGACCTCGTCCGGCGGGAGAGCCTTCCCGCCGACGAGCTGATGGGGCGACGGATGGAGACCGGCCTGCTGGCCGTCCTCGCGCAGCTGCGGGCGACCGCCAACTGGCACCGGATCATGCGTGAGTGGGTCTACGCGGACTCACCCTCGACGGTGCTGGGTGAGGCGGAATGGCGCTACTTCGAGCGCCGCGGCACCATGCAGACCCCCGGCCTCCGGAGCCGGGTCTAGCCCGCCTCCTCGGCCGTTTCGGCCTAGCCCCCCCTCTTCCGCCCGATCCCGAAGAGCCGGCGCCGCCTTGGCTCCTCCTCCGCATCCGGCTCGGCCCGATCCTCCGCGGGCAGCGGCTCGCGTTCGGCCACCTCGAAGAGCCGCGGGTCGTTCGAACAGACCCCGTCGACACCCATCGCGATCAGCTCCCGCATCCGGGCGACGTCGTCGACGGTCCACGCGATCAGCTCGACGCCGATGTCGCGTGAGACCGACACCAGCCTCGGCGTGATGATCGGGTGATATGCCCAGACGGCGTCGATTCCCAGCTCCGGTCCCTGCCTTGCGAGCGTCGCGGGGAAGCGGCGGCGGATCGCGGAGAGGGCGGCACCCAGCGCCAGCGAGGCCCAGCCGTACTGGGCCCAGTCCCGCTTCGTCTTCGGATACGTCCACCCCAGGCGGAGGTCGGGCTCCATCTGCCGGAGCTTCCGCAGGCTCTCGACCTCCATCGTCGAGACCATCGCCCGCTCGAGCAGCCCGCGGCCCTGAAGGGAGCCGGCCAGCTCTGCCTCGCGGCCGGCAAGCTTCAGATCGCAGTCGATCTCGACCTTGTCGAGGGGCGGCTCCAGGAAGGCGTCGAGCGCCTCGGTGAGGTCGAGCGGACGGCGGCGGAGGGCGTCCTCCGGGTCATGCGCGACGATCAGCCTTCCCTCGCGGGCGCGCAGGACATCGAGCTCGATCACGTCCACCCCGCACTCCACCGCCACCTCGAAGCTCTCGAGGGTGTTGCCCTTCCGGATTGCGTCCGCGCCCTTGTGTCCGATCCGCCGATAGGCGAGGTCGGTCTCCAGCAGCCTGTCCTCTTCCCTGGGGGGATTCGCGACCATCGGGTGGACCCTAGAGGGTCACCCGAGGTGAGGCCGCTGCCCGCTGTGTCGAGCGGCTTCAGATGATTGACTCTTCCCCGTGGGCGTTCGGACCATTGGTCGATCCATCGCCGCCTTCGTCTGTGCCGTCGCTCTAGCCGGCGCCGTCGGCTGCGGGGACGATAACGAGGGCGCCCGGGATGCCGCCGAGGACTACGTCGATGCCACCAACGAGGGGGACACCGCGATGGTGTGCGAGCTGTACAGCGACCAGCTCAAGCGGGCGCTGGCGATCGAGGAGAGCTGCGAGGGCTTCGTCGAGGAGCAGACCTCAGGACGGCCGGCGGGCGGCTTTGAGGTCGTCGAGGTCACCGAGGACGGCGATCGAGCAACCGCGCAGCTGAAGACGACCGACGAGACCGGGGCCCCGGTCCCGCTGACGATCACGCTCGTCCGCGAGGACGGAGACTGGCGGATCGCCACCCTCGGCCCCTCCGGCGCGGACTAGCCCTCAGAACAGCTGGGATGGCGGCGCCGCACCGGAAATCTCGAGAACTGGCGTTGCACATCCTCGGAAACCGCCTCGATAGTTCGGAGCTTCTCGCGGCGAGCGACATGGCGGTTCTAGCCCCTCGCGCACGCGCCGGTCGACCCTTCCAAGCAGCGGGGGCGGGAAAACGGACGCGGTGTCGAAGAACAGGGCCTCGTGCCCCGAGTTCGCCTCTTTACCGCAGCTGCCCTTCTCGTCAGCGGCTCTGCCCTGGTCTCCGCGATCCCCGCCTCCTCCTCCAACTGCGCGGGCGCCGAGGCGGAAGCGCAGGCCCTGAGCCCGACTCAGTTGGAGGCGAGCCTCACCTGCCTGATCAACGAAGAAAGGGCGAAGGCAGGTTTGCGCTCCGTCCGCTCCAGCGGCAGGCTCCGGCAGGCCGCCCTCAGGCACTCTCACGACATGGTCCGGCGTGGCTACTTCGAGCACACATCGCCGAGCGGAAAGACCTTCGTCGATCGAATCAACGCCACTGGGTACACTCGGCGCGCCCGCCGCTGGCTGCTCGGCGAGAACCTGATCTGGGGTCGCGGCTCCGAGAGCACCCCGCAGGCGATGGTCGATGACTGGATCGGCAGCCCACCCCATCGGGCCAACCTGCTTCGGGCCCGCTTCCGTGAGATCGGGGTGGCCGCTGTCCGGGGCACCCCGGTCGACTCCTCCGACCTGAACGGCGTCACCGTCTCCAGCGAGTACGGGTTCCGCAAGCGGATTCGACCCCTGCGCCGCCGCTAACGGCCGCTGGTGCAAGCACTACGCGGCAGCGTCGGCGCAGGTGCCGCCTGTCCGCATTGTCAACCCGCGTCGGTAAGGGTCGGTCGGCGGGCAGCACCTGGCATTGCCCGAACACTCGTTTGGGCGGTGTCTCAGCGGGTAGACATTGAGGGAAGGAAGTGAGGGCAGCATTGCTTCGCTAAACGCGAAGCACCTGCCATTCGGTCTGGGAGCAAAGGGGCGAGCGTGACTGCGGTCACCTTGCACGGCCCAGGCGGGACACCCCAACAGACAGGAAGTGAAACGCATGGAAGCTGCAACGAAGCCCGGTGCCGTGCGCACCGATTCCCTCCGTCGGGAAGGCCGCATTCGCCGCCTGACGACGGAAACCAAGCAGGCGTTCAAGACCACCGAGTTCTGGGGGATGGTCGGCGTCATAGCCGCGATTCTCGTGAGCGCCGCCGTGATCAAGGGCGGCGACACTGGCGGCGGCACCGACGAGTTCATCGCTCGTCAGGCATGGCTCTACGTCGCCATCGTCGCCGGTGCCTACTTCATCGGTCGCGGTCTCGCCAAGTCCGGTTCGAGCGATCCGTACACCGAGAGTCTCGAGCACAGCGATCGGAACGGTCGCTAGCTCCGATGTTCCCGGCCGGGGCCCAACGGGGCCTCGGCCGGGTTATCTCCTTCGCGAAACCGGGAGGTAGACGATGTTCGTTGTTCTAGCTCGAGCAGTAATTACTTACGTTAGATAACAC
>DASUYK010000072.1:0-3966 GCA_036377415.1 Solirubrobacterales bacterium | reverse complement strand
AAGCTCGAGCGCCCGCTCCTGATCCACGCAATCCTCGAGACGTCTCTGGGCGTCGTCAACCTCGAGGAGATCGCGACCGCGAGCCCGCGGATGCAGGGGATGAGCTTCGGACCGGCCGATCTCGCCGCCTTCCGGCGGATGAAGACGACCCGGGTCGGCGGCGGCCACCCGGCCTACCGGGTGATCGAGGATCCCAACCCCGACGCCCCCGACGCCCCGCGGCCCACCGCGCAGCAGGACCCGTGGCACTACTCGATCGCCCGCATGGTGGACGCCTGCACCTCGGCCGGGATCCTGCCGTTCTACGGCCCCTACGGAGACATCAAGGACGTCGAGGGATGCGAGACCCAGTTCCGGGCCGCGTTCCTGCTCGGCTGCGTCGGAGCCTGGTCGCTCCACCCCGTCCAGATCGACATCGCCAAGAAGGTGTTCAGCCCCCCGGCCGACGAGGTCCAGTTCGCGAAGAAGGTGCTCGAGGCGATCCCGGACGGCGCAGGGGTCCACATGATCGACGGAAAGATGCAGGACGACGCGACCTGGAAGCAGTGCAAGGTGATGGTGACGCTCGCCGAGATGCTTGCGAAGAAGGACCCCGACCTGGCCGAGGCCTACGGCTTCGCAAACGGGGAGCCCGCCGAGACGGAGAAGGCCGAGGCCTGACCCACCTGAACGCCAGGTACAAGCCGCCGGCAATATAGCTGTTCTCCTATATAGGCTCTAAGCTATATCCATGGAGCACTCTACGCTGATCAAGCGGGCGCGCAAGGCCGCCGGCCTCACCCAGGCCGAGCTGGCGAAGCGAGCGGGGACGAACCAGCCGGAGATCGCCCGGCTCGAATCGGCGAGGGCGAACCCGAGGCTCTCGACGCTCAAGCGGGTGGTGGCGGCAACGGGGCACGCCTTGAGGCTCGATCTCGACGAGGACTTCGGGCTCGACGAGACGTTGATCGCTGCAAGCCTGCGGGAGAGCCCCGCGGAGCGACTGCGCGGCTTCGAGTCCCTCTACGACTTCGCCAGGGAGTTCGGGGGGAGGGCATTCCGGGCGGGTGGACCCTAAGGACCGGATCCCGGCGGAATGGCCGGCCCTGGACGCTCGCGAGATCCTTCGCCGGCTGACCGCAGCCGGTGTCGATTTCGTCGTCATCGGTGGGATCGCGATCGTCCTCCTCGGCTATCCACGGGTCACTCGCGACCTCGACATCGTCTACGCATACGACGACGAGAACCTGGAAGCGCTCGCTCGGGTCCTGATCGAGCTGAGGGCGCGTCTCCGCGGTGTCGAGGCCGACGTCGACTTCAGGCCCGACAAGCGAACCCTTCAGGGAGTCGAGCTGCTGACCCTGGAGACATCCGCGGGTTGGTTCGACATTCATCGGCTGCCCGCCGGCGTGCCGAGCTACACGCGCATCAGGGCTGACGCCGAGCGCCTGAGCCTCGGCGACTTCTCGGTCCTCGTTGCCAGTCCCGACGCAATCATCGCGATGAAGGAGGCCGCGGGACGGCCCCAGGACCGCATCGACATCGCCGCGCTCGAGACGATCAAGCGCCTCCGGTCCCGCTAGGCCAGGGCCGGCGCCTCCGGGAGGCGGGCGAGCGCCGCCTCGAGTTCCTCCTCGGGCATCTCCAGGTCCTCGAGCTCGCCGGCGAAGTACGCCTGATAGGCGGACATGTCGAAGTGGCCGTGGCCGGAGAGGTTGAAGAGGATCACCCTCTCCTCCCCCGCCCGCTTCGCCGCGTCGGCCTCGTCGAGGACGGCGCGGATCGCGTGGGCGGGCTCGGGCCCGGGGATGATCCCCTCGGTGCGGGCGAACAGGACCGCAGCCTCGAACGCGGCGGTCTGGGCGATCGCCTTCGCCTCGACCAGCCCCTCCTTGACGAGCGCGCAGAGGCTCGGCGCATCGCCGTGGTAGCGGAGACCGCCGGCGTGCACCGGCGGCGGGACGAAGTCGTGCCCGAGCGTGTACATCGGCATCATCGGGGTCATTCCGACCGTGTCGCCGAAGTCGTAGGCGTACCGGCCACGGGTCAGGGTCGGGCAGGCGGCGGGCTCCGCCCCGAGGAAGCGGGTCTCCGCTCCCTCCCGGAGCCGCCGGCGCAGGAACGGATACGCGACCCCCGCGAAGTTCGAACCACCTCCGACGCAGCCGATCACCACGTCGGGGGCCTCGCCCGCCATCTCCATCTGCTTGATGCACTCCTCGCCGATCACGGTCTGGTGCAGGCAGACGTGATTGAGCACGGAGCCGAGCGAGTAGTTCGTGTCCTCGGCGCCGGCCGCGACCTCGACCGCCTCGGAGATCGCGATCCCGAGGCTCCCCGAGGTGTGCTCCGCCTGAGAGCGTCCCGCCTCGGTGAGGTCGGACGGGCTCCGATGGACGGTCGCGCCCCAGGTCTCGATCATCGCCTTGCGATAGGGCTTCTGGTCGTAGGAGACGCCGACCATGAAGACCTCGCACTCGAGGCCAAAGAGCTGACAGGCGAGCGCAATCGCGGAGCCCCACTGCCCCGCCCCGGTCTCGGTGGTCAGCTTCCGGATCCCCGCCCCGCGGTTGTAGAACGCCTGCGCGACCGCGGTGTTCGGCTTGTGCGACCCCGCCGGTGAGACCCCCTCGTACTTGTAGTAGATGTGCGCGGGCGTATCGAGCTCCCGCTCGAGCCGGCGCGCTCGAAGCAGCGGCGTCGGCCGCCACAGGCGATAGATCTCCCGCACCTCCTCCGGGATCTCGATCTCGGCCTCGGCCGAGACCTCCTGCTCGATCAGGCCCATCGGGAAGATCGCGGCCAGGTCTTCGGGTCCGGCGGGCTCCCCGGTCTGCGGGCTGAGCGGCGGCGGGGGTGGCTCGCCGGGCAGGTCGGCCAGCAGGTTCACCCAGTGGGTGGGGATCTCCTCCTCGGCGAGCTGGAACTTGACCGTCTCTCCCATCCGGAAGCCGATTCTATGCCGCGAGGCGTCCACCGCGGCGCGGCGGCAGGCAAGAGCAAAAAGGGACCTCCCGCAGCCCGGCGCCGTGGAGGGGCGGCCTCTCGGCCGCCCCTCTCAGACCTGCACGCAACAGGTGCTGAAGAAGAGAAGCTTCTACTTCTTCTTCTTCCGGGTACACCTACCGGGCGTCGTCGCCGACAGCGTCGAACCATCCTGATACGTGACGTCCTCGCGGGTCGTGAAGTTCCGCTCAGAGCAATTGGCCATCAGGTAGAACGTCTTCTTCACCTTGCCGGTCCGCTTGTCCCTCTTCTTCCCGGAGACGATCTTGTCGAGGTTGACGGCGAAACGCTCGATCACCGAACCCTGGACGGGCGGGATCTGCACCGTCAGCCGATTGCCCTGAATCACCCCGTTCAGGATCGGCTTCGTCGTCACACCCGGGAACTCCACGTGCAGATAGAGCGAGGGGTTGCCGCCCGAGGGCGATCCGTTGAACGCCGTGATCGTCCCGTTCAGCCGCCGACCGTCCGAGAACAGCTGGGTGTTGGCTCCCTCCCCGACGTGCGACCGGGGGCAGGCCGCAAGGGCCCCGGCGCTGGTCTTGCCGATCAGCTGCGACAGGTTGCAGTCCGGCAGGTTGCCCGGATTGAACCTGAGGTTCTTCGTGAAGGTGATCAGGGACTGGGTCGACGGCGGGTACGCACGGCACGAAACCGACAGCGCGTTCGAGCACGGCAGCTCGCCCTCATGCGTGTCGTTGCTCGCGAAGAAGACCGACACCCCGTTGCGGATCTTCTTGTCCCCCTTCGTAGGCGCATAAGTCGACTCGATGCTCAGGCCGGTGACCGCCGCCGAGGCGACGCTGGTGAAGCCGACGGCAGCTGCCAGGCCGGCGATCATCCCGATCAGGTATTTGCGCGCTTGCATACACCTCTCCTTTCCCGGTTGTCTGGGTGCACCTCGGGCCACCCTTGGGAGGAAGGGCCGGCCCTTTCGCTACTGGTCGTGTCTAACACAGCGAATGCTTCGAAAGTGCGATC
>DASUYK010000071.1:0-6264 GCA_036377415.1 Solirubrobacterales bacterium | reverse complement strand
CTGCGGCGAGAAGCAGCTGGCCGCCGAGGAAGAACGCCATCGCGACCAGGTGGAGGTAGAGGACCGCCTGCCAGAAGGTGCTCATCGGGGCAGCTCCACGGTCCCGTCGATCACCGGGATCACCCCGCCGCCCACCCGCGGCCGCCCGTCGGCGATCTCGACCTCGAGCACGCTCGGCCGGCCCATCTCCTCGCCCTGGCGGATCACGAGGCGCTCGCACCCGGTCCGCTCGGCGAGATAGGCGCCGAGCGGGGCCGCCGCCGAACCCGTCGCCGCGTCCTCCCCCATCTCGGGCGTCCGGGTGAACGATCGGGCCCGGGCCGTCCCGCGCTCAGGATCGCACCAGGCGAGGTAGATCACGATCGAACCGTACGGCTCGACGATCTCGAAGATCGTCGCGTAGTCCGGGAGGGCGCGGGCGAGCGCCTCCGCCTCGACCACGGGCGCAATCAGGGTGGGCAGCCCTGTGGAGACGATCTGCGGCGGGAGCCCCGGGTGGCCGTCCGAAGCCCGGAGGCCGACGGCCCCCATCACTGAGTCCCGATCGGGCTCCGCGCCGAACTCGGGCTCGTTCTGGAGCATGTCGGCGCGCCAGCGGGCGCCCTCGGAGCGGACCTCGATCGGCTGGAGGCCGGCGCCGGTCTCCTGGACGAAGCTCGCCTCGGTGAGCCCTTGCCAGCGCGCCACCGCGACCGCCGTCCCGAGGGAGGGGTGCCCGGCGAAGGGAAGCTCCTCGTGCGGATCCCAGATCCGGTTCCGGTAGTCGGCCCCCTGAGCGCCGGGCGACTGCACGAAGGCGGTCTCGGAGAGCTTCGTCTCCTTCGCGAAGGCGAGCATCGTCCGCTCATCGAGATCGTCGGCCCCGTCCACCACAGCGAGGCCGTTGCCCGCCAGGGGCCGCTCCGCGAACACGTCGAGGAAGGAGATCGGGTGGGCCATCCGCACATGATCGTGCTTCGCGCTCCGTCGCCCGCCCTAGGGTTAGCCGAGGGACGGCAACCCGACGAGGGAGAGAGAAATGGACGAGAGGTACCCGTTGAGGTACTCGGTGGACTATCCGGACCGCGAGCTCAACCGGCTCACGACGTTCTTCCGGATCTTCACCGTGATCCCGATCGCGATCGTGCTCGGAACGGTCGCCGGAGGGACGTATTCCTACGACGTAAACAACGCGACGACCACAATTGCGGCCGCGGGAGGAGTGCTGATCGCGGCGCCGCTGCTGATGATCCTGTTCCGGGAGAAGTACCCGCGCTGGTGGTACGACTGGAACCGGGAGCTGTTGCGCTTCGGGGCCAGGGTCCACACCTACGTCGTCCTGATGAACGACGAGTACCCGTCGACCGACGAGCAGCAGTGGGTCCGGCTCGAGGTCGACTACCCGAATGCCGAGACCGACCTGAACCGCTGGATGCCACTGGTCAAGTGGTTCCTGGCGATCCCGCACTACATCGTCCTGATCTTCCTGGGGATCGCGGCGTTCTTCTGCGTCGTGATCGCCTGGTTCGCGATCCTGTTCACCGGTCGCTACCCGCAGTCGCTGTTCGATTTCGTGATGGGCGTCCAGCGCTGGGCCCTGAGGGTGACTGCCTACGCCTTCATCCTGACCACCGACAAGTACCCGCCCTTCTCGCTGGAGGAGTAGGAGCGGCGTTCGGTCAGAGCACGCGCCGGACCGCTCGGTAGTGGAAGCCGAGCAGGACGGCCCAGGCGATGAACAGGAACAGCATCGGCGGCGGCCAGGGCTCGGCGTCGTTCGGTCCGAGCCAGGCAATCACGTGGGTTGTGCCCACCACCAGGAAGACCGCCAGGTTGATCAGGAATCCCCGTCGGGCGAGCCTTCCCGCCGGCGTGGTGACGATGTACCTGAGCGGCCGCTCGTCGAAAGCGCGCCGGCATCTCTCCGAGCAGAAGTAGTAGGAGAGCCCCCTCCGGCGCTTGACCGAGTGGGCCCGCGCGGGATCGACGGCCATCCGGCAGACCGGATCCACCTCGAGCACTCCGCCCGCGGCCCCGGCCGCGATCGCCCGGTAAACCGGGATCGGATCGACCAAGTGCCTGAAGTGACGCCGGCCGCGTTCCTCGAGCTCGAAGCCATGGGATCCATCGAGCTGCCCCCGGGTCGCGCCGGTGAGCAGCACCTCGCCGGGTTTCGCCGCATCGGTCACCCGCGAGGCGAGGTTGACGGTGCCGCCGAACCAGTCGCCGCCGCGATTCGTCGCGGGGCCCGAGTGGATGCCGACGCGCACCGGCGGTGAGTCGTGGAAGGCGAGCTCGTCCACGATCCGCATTCCGAGCCTCACCGCATCCACCGGATCGGAGACGCGGATCATCACCTCGTCGCCGATCGTCTTCACCTCCTCGGCGCGGTACTCGGGGAGCAGCTCGCGCACCCGCGAGGTGAAGTCGAGGGCGATCCCGACCGCGACATCGTCCCCGTGGGCCTCGGTCAGCGCCGTGAAGCCGGCGAGGTCGGCGAAGACGAATGTGCTCGACTCCCCAGCGGTCTCGCTTCCGGCCATCGGGTTTCCCCGCCCCTTATGCGGCGGGAGCGCGCGTGCGCCTGCCGCGCGTGAGCAGGAAGGCAGCGAGGATCAGCGCCACACCGCCGAGAACAATCCCGACGACCTCCTGAGTGTCGGTGGCCGGCTGAAACTCCCGTCCTGCCTCGTGAAGCGCCTCTCCGCTCTCCGCCCCGAGCGGCCGGGAGAGCGCCTGGTCGAGCAGGGGGACCGCCCCTTCCGGATCGCCGCCGTCGAGCGTCTCCGTGGCCTCGGTGAGCAGCCCGACGTCGACGTCGCTCTGATCCTCGCTCTCGAGCGCCGCGTCGAGGCGAATCATCGCCTCTTCGTGGTCGTCACGGACCTCGAGCAGGGCGAGCGCCTGCTGGGCCAGAATCCGCGCCGGCTGCCTCGCCAGCTCGGCGATCTCCGCCTCCTCCACCTCTTCCTCCGTGACCGCACCGCCGCCCGGGACGGCCTGCTCGCCCGCCGGGGCCTCCTCCTCGGCCTCGGGCTCCCCCCCGTGGCCGTATGCCGGAAGGGCCGGCACCGCGGCCGCCATCACCGCGGCCGTCAGGGCGAGCGCGATCCGCTCGGGCCTCATCGCTGAGCCCTCTCGGTGAGCACGACGACTCTCGCCAGCAGGCAGATCCCGACCACCGCGGTGACGGCGGCGATCCCCCCAGCGGCCAGGGTCGCGGGGCTTGCCGAAGCCGAGCCCAGTAAGCCAAGGGCGAGAGCGCCGGCGGCGCTGGTCAGGGCGAACAAGGTCAGGAACCGTCGCCGGGTCACGCTATCCCCCCATCTCCGTGTGCGAGGCCGGAACGGTGATTGCTCCGTAGATCGTCAGCGCAAGCCAGGCGAGGAAGACGATCGCCCCGAGCGCGATCCAGACCCTCCTTCGGCGCGGGTCGCGCTCCGGCGAGCGGTCGAGGAAGGGGACCGCCAGCAGCGCGAGTGCCAGCACTCCGGGGAGGATGTAGAGCGCCTTCAGCCCGATCCAGTCCTCCCAGGGATAGAGCCAGAGGAAGTACCAGGGCGGCTTGGTGATCTCGATTCCCTCCACCCCGACCGGCCCGAGGCCCGCCGGCGCGAGGCCCGAAAGCAGCAAGGTCACCCCGAGCACGACCAGGCCCCAGACGCCGATGTGCTTGAGGTGGCTGGCGAAAGACACCTCGCGCTCGGAACCGGCGCGCGCCGCCACCTCGTCGGGACTTCCCCAAGGCAGCCCCGAGATCCGGTGGCGCTTGATCAGCAGCATGTGGACGGCGAGGACGACCCCCACGAGGACGGGCAGGATCGAGACGTGGGCGATGTACAGACGCGTCAGGATCGAGACATTGTCCGTGAAGTCCGCCGAGAACCAGAAGCCGAGGAACCCGAACAGATCCGCCACCTCGTTGTTGTGCTCGAGCGCCTCGACCGCCTCCTGATCCCACTTGAGCACGGTGCCGCTGAAGAGCAGCCCGGCGGCGAGGAAGAAGAGGATCACGCCGGTGATCCAGATGAACTCGCGGGGCGCCTTGAAGGAGGCGGTGGCGAAGGTCCGCGCCATGTGCAGGATCAGGGTGACGACGAAGGCGGTTGACAGCCAGTAGTGGAGGCTGCGTACCAGGGCGCCCGCGAAGGCGGTGTCGGTGATGTACGCGACGCTCGCGTGCGCCTGCTCGGGAGTCGGGTCGTAGAACTGGGCGAGGTAGATCCCCGTGATCACCAGGAGGAGGAAGCTCACTACGGTGATCCCGCCGAGCGTGTAGGCGAGCGTGTTGGCGTGCTCGGGGACCGGATAGCGCAGGCCGCCTATGCCGAGCCGGTCGTCGAGCCACCCCCAGAAACCGGGACCTTGGGCGGGTGAGGCGGTTCCAGACTCCATCTCTCTTCCAAACCCTCCTCTCGTGCCAGAGCGTGCGCCCACTAGTCGCCGTGACCTAGCCGCTCAGGATCTTGCGGCGCTGCTCGTATTCCTTCGCCGAGATCTCTCCCTCCGCGAAACGGCGATCGAGTATCGCGAGCGGATCGTCGGCCCCCCCACCCCGATGGTGTGACCCGCGGTGCGACCCGCTCCCGAGCTCGCGAACGATCCAGACGACGCCGAGGATCACCAGCCCCCAGAAGACGACCATCCCGATCATCATCACGATCCACCAGCCGGCCCCCCAGTCGCCCATGTGCGAGTCCCAGTCGGAGTCCGCCAGAAGCAGCGTCATCGCATCGATCATCGCTCAACCTCCCTCGAGAATTGACCTCGCTCGTCGGTACTGCTCGGCGTTCAGCTCCCCGCTCGCAAAGCGGCGGTCGAGCGTCTCGCGGGCGCCGCCGGAGCGGCCTTTCGGCCTGAGCAGGAACACCGCGATCGCCGCCGCCACAAGCAGAACGGCCATCATTCCCACCATCGCCGCCGCGGTCGGCCCGTCGTCGTCCGAATCCTCGTCTCCTCGCGACACGGGATAGCCGCCCATCATCGATCCGGGCCCGTAGCCGCCGGCACCTCCCTGGCCGCCCATCATCCCGGCCGAACCGGAGCCGGCACCCATTATCGCCATCATCCCGCCGACGCCATCCATCATCTGACCGAACCCGGATGGCTGGTTGCCGCCGCCGCAGCCGCTGATCCGCCGGCCGATGTACTCGTGCATCTGCCGCTCGCCGCCCGAGCCCATCATCGAGACCATCAACTGGTCCATCGCCTCATCGGCCTGCACGGAACCGAGGATCCGCTCCATCCAGTTCTCGCCGGCCCGCTCGAAGTCCTCGTTGCTGAGATCGGCGCAGTTCCCGCTGCTCTGCGCGGAAGCGGGTGTCGCCCCGGCTTGCCAGGCGAGCAGTACGCCGACCACGATCGCGACCCAACCAACGCGAACGGGACTTGGTAGTGCCATCGCGGGACGAACGTAGAGATTGTCGGCGCGGTCGGCATCGGCGCCTGCCCCTGGTCATTGCTAGGTGGTCAGCACGGATGCGACTCGGTTGCTTTGCCCCGATGCCAGGCGCTCAACCAGGGAAGAGACTCGACCGTATGAAAGGCCATTTCAAGCATCTCCTGATGTGCTCTCCGATGATCGCTCTGGCGATCGTGCTGATCGCCACCGGAACGAGCGTGGGAGTGCTGATCCCGGTCGCCGGCTGCGTCCTGATGATGGGACTGATGATGGTGGCGATGGGGATGCTCGCGGGCCATCGCGGTGGGCACGGCTGATCCGCGGGCCATCGCGGTATCCAAACCCGGAGAGGAGCCCCGCGTCCGGAAGGGTTCGGCCGTCCTTCGAATCACCGGACTGCTCAAGTCGTTCCACCGCGGCCTGCCGCCTCGCCGGCGGACGATCGAGGTCCTGAAGGGCGCCGACCTCGAGGTGCGCGCGGGCGAGCTGGTCGGCCTAGTCGGCGAGAACGGCTCGGGCAAGAGCACCCTGATGCAGATCGTCGTCGGGCTGCTGAAGCGGGACGGAGGGGAGGTGGAGCGCCCCGACCGGCTCGGCTACTGCCCCCAGGTCCCGATGGTCTGGGAGAAGCTCACGATCGCCGAGCACTTCCGGCTCTTCGCCGAGGCCTATCGGCTCGAGGACGACGCGGGGGAGCGCGCACGGGATTCGCTGCTCGAGGAGTTCCAGTTCGAGCGATACCGCGACTTCCGGATCGAGGAGCTCTCGGGCGGCACGCGCCAGAAGCTCAACCTCGCCCTCGCCCTGATGCACGAGCCCGAGCTGCTTCTGCTCGACGAGCCGTACTCGGGCTTCGACTGGGAGACCTACGTGAAGTTCTGGGA
>DASUYK010000070.1:0-17604 GCA_036377415.1 Solirubrobacterales bacterium | reverse complement strand
ACCGCCAGTCCCACGAAGACCGCGCCCAGCACGAGGGCGGAGACGAGGTAGAGCGTGCCGAAGAGGCCGGTGGCGACGGGGCCGAGGCTGATCGCCACCAGCAGCACCGCGTAGCCTGCGATCTGCCGGCGGGTCGCGCGCTCGCCGCGCACGACCGGCAGCATCGGGGTGCCGGTCTTCGCGTAGTCGTCGGCGATCAGCAGGGACAGCGCCCAGAAGTGGGGCGGGGTCCAGAAGAAGACGATCGCGAACGGCCACAGCGCCTGCAGCGAGAGCTCGCCGCTCGCCGCCGCCCAGCCGACGAGGGGGGGCATCGCTCCCGCGGCTCCGCCGAGGACGATGTTCTGGGGAGTGCGGGGCTTGAGCCAGAGCGTGTAGACGAAGACGTAGCCGAGCAACCCGGCCGCGGCGAGCGCGGCGGTGAGGGCGTTGACGGTGATCGCGAGCTGGGCCACCGCGACGACCCCCAGGGCGATGCCGAAGATCAGGCCGCGCCTCGGCTCGATCCGCCCGCTCGCCAGCGGGCGCCCGGCGGTCCGCTCCATCCGGGAGTCGGGCTCGCGCTCGATGTAGTGGTTGATCGCTCCGGCGCCGCCCGCCGCAAGGTAGCCGCCAAGCATCGTCCAGAGAATGTTCGAGAGCGGGGGCCCGGACGGGTCGGCGACGAACATGGTCGCCACGCAGGTGAGGAGGAGCAGCGAGATGATCCGCGGCTTCGTCAGGGTGACGTAGTCGTTCGCGACCGCGATCGCGGCGCGCATCGTCCGCGCGCGCGCGTCGCCCGGCGTGACGGAGACCCGATTTCCTCCGGGACGGCGCGCGTGTCCGATCCGCCCGGACCCGCCTCTCAGCTCGACGCTCATGCCGCCGCCGCCGAGGTCTCGGCGCGTGGCGCCGGCCGGTGCGCGAGGGTGGCGACTGGGAACCACGCCAGCCGATAGCCGATCTCGAGCACCGCGATCCACAGCAGGGTCCCCGTCGTCAGGTGGGCGACGATCAGCGTCGCGTGCTCCCCGAGCCACACGTTGAGCGCACCGAGCAGCAGCTGGACGAGCAGCAACAGCCCGGCGATCGCCAGCCAGCGGTCGCGGGAGCCACGGGCCAGCGCAACCCCGAGCAGCGCGAGGATCGCGAGCGTGGCGGCGTAGACGAGGGCTCGGTGGGTCAGGTGGATGTCGGTGAGCCGGTTGTCGCCGAAGGGCAGGAATCGGCCGTCGCCGCATTCCGGGAACTGCTCGCCGCAGGCGAGGTGGGCGCCGGCCACGTTCCTCCCGTCGCCGTGCACGCCCTCCTTCTCGGTGCCGGCCATGTAGCCGCCGGCGACGATCGCCGAGAGGAGCAGGAGCGCCGCGACCGTCGCGAAGGGCTTCAGGGCGGGCACCTGCCTGGCGTGAATCGACCGCCCGGAGGGTTCACCATCCGGGACTTGCTCGGCGGCATCCGCGCGTGCCCTCGCGCTGAGCCACAGAAGCAGGCCGAGCAGCAGCATCGCCAGGCCCAGGTGCGCAGCGACGAGCTCGTCCTCGAGGCCGTGCTCGACCGTCAGTCCGCCGAGTCCGGCCTGAGCCAGCACCAGGACTCCTGCGGCCACCGAGCCCCGGACCGCCCAGCGCCTGCTTCGCAGCTCCTGGTACGCCCGCCAGCAGAGCAGCGCGATCAACACGACCACGACCCCGGCGAGCGCGCGGTGGGCAAACTCGATCAGGCGGTTCTCGTCGCCGACGAGCGGGATCACGGCGCCTCCGCACAGCGGCCAGCCCTCGGTCCCGCTGCCCCCGGGGCCACAGCCGAGCCCGGAGTCGCTCACGCGAACCACCCCGCCGACGACGACGAGGAGAAGCGTGATCAGAGCAGTGAGGTCTGCCAGGCGGCGAAACCGGCGGAGTTGATCACCGCCACCGCCGGCGCGCGGTGCATCCATGCCGATCAGGCTACCGGCTCAGTGGTCTCCGCTGGCGCGGTGGAGGAGGCGTCGCGACGACGAATCGCCTCACGGATGTCGCGCAGCGGCTCGTCGCTGCGAACGTCGGGAACCACGTCGAAGTTATGGGGCGGAGGAGGAGACAGCGCGAACCACTCGAGCGTCTCGCCTCCCCACGGATCGTGCCCGGCACGGTTGCCGCGGGTGACGCTGAGGTACGCGTTCGCGAGCGAGAGGATCACTCCGAGCGCGAGGACGAAGGCACCGATCGTGGAGAGCAGGTTGAGGGTGTCGAGGGACTCCGGGGAGTTGATCGCGTCGCTGGGCTCGAAGTACTTGTAGATGTCGACGGCCTGTCCCTCGAGTCCGGCGAGAAACATCGGGATGAAGGTGAGCTGTGCGCCCAGCACGATCAGGGCGACGGACGGCTTCGCGAGCCCCTCGCCCATCGTCCGGCCGGTCATCTTCGGGAACCAGTAGTGGAGCGCGGCGAGCCCACCGAGGATCGGGCCTCCGACGAGGACGTAGCCGCTCGCGGCGGTCGCCGCCGTGGTGTCTGAGAGCTCCCACCCGACCGGGATCACGCTCAGGGCGAGCTCGCCCAGGAGGCCGAAGGAGAGCGTGGAGACCGCGGCGAGGGCGAACGCCATCGGGGCGCGCATCCTGATCACGCCACCCGCGACCGTCGCGATCCAGTTCACGAACATCGCGCCGATCGGAACAGCGAGGAGGAGCGCCGCCGCCATCGCCATGTAGAGCCATCCGATCGGGATCGAGGCGGAGTACATGTTCTGCATCCAGGCGAACAGACCGATCACCCCGATCGCGGCCAGCGATGACATCGCCGCTCCACGCGAGAGCAGCGGCTTGCCGGAGAAGACCGGGAGGATCTCGGAGATCGCCCCGAATGCCGGTAGCAGGAAGATCAGATAGCAGCCGGTGAAGAAGATCCAGCTCAGGTGTTGGTAGTAGATCGGCGCCCCGCCCTCGCCCGCGTCGAAGAAGACGCCCTCGAACGTCCGGTCGATCCCCAGCATCACGAGGGCGGCCAGCATCGCCGGGCCCACGACGAGCATCACCCAGCTTGCGACGGCGCCCGAGAAGCTGAACACGGGCAGGCGGCGCCATGCCATTCCCGGCGCCCTGAGCTTCGCGATCGTCACCGCCAGGTTGAGCGACTGGAGCGTGAGTGCGAGCACCGTGACCCCAACGGCGGTGATCCATACGTCCGGCCCGTTGTTCGAGACGAAGATCTCGCTGGAGAGGGGAGGCCAGTTGTTGAAGCCGGTCTCGGGCGGCGTGTACGCGAAGCTCGCGAACAGGATCGAGCCCCCGGCGAGGTAGAGCCAGAGGGCGAGCGAGGAGAGCCGCGGGAACGCAAGTGTGCGCGATCCGATCTGGAGCGGGACCACGTACGTGTATAGCCCGAACGCGAGCGGGAGCGCGAACAGGACCACCAGGCTCACGCTGCCGACGGAGAGCAGTCGGTTGAACGTGACCGGCTCCAGCAGGGTGTTCTCCGAAATCGCCAGTTGCAGGCGGATCAGCAGGAAGGCGACTATCCCGAGCAGCAGGAAGGAGAGCGCGGCGCCGATCATGATCCGCCCGGTGTTCTTGTGGTCGGCGCTCATCGCGAGCTCGAGCCAGCGCGGGCGCTCGCTCGCCACCCCTTCGGTGACCAGCTCGGGCCGCTGCGGGGCGAGTGTCCGGCCGTCGTTCATCAGTCCCCCGCGTTCCTCTCCTGAACGTATGCCTGAGCCTCCTGGATCCCTGCGGCCTGCTCCTCGAGCCAGGCCTCATAGGCGGGCACCTCGACGACCGTCACCCGGGTCCGCATCGCGGCGTAGCCGGCACCGGAGAACGCGTAACTCTGACCGTCGAACTCGCCGGTGCGATCCGCCTTGAACCAGGTCTTGTTGCTCTCACCGGGCACGGCGTCGAACTTGCCGCCGAGGCCGGGGACCCACCACCGGTGGACGACATCGGTCGAGCACAGATTGACGACCACGGCGGTGTCGACGGGGACGACGAGCTCGTAGTACGAGTAGGTCCCGTCCGGGTACTCGTAGCGCCACAGCCATTGCTGGCCGCAGGCTCGAACCTCGAGGGGCGCCGTCTCCCCGCTTGGGACTTCGAGTGTGCGCTGGGCGGTGCGGACGGAGGCGGCCTGGAGCCCGTCCGGGCCGGAGGCCTCCACCTGCTTCGCGTTCTCGGTGACGATCACGCCGACTACGAAGACCACCGCGGCGAGCGCGGACAGGGCGCCCGCGATCGCGAGTTGCGCGGGGCGCCTCACCGTCACCCGCCGCGGTTCCTTGCCGCGGGCCGCGCGGAAGCGGGCGATCACGCCGACCAGCGCGGCGTTGACCGCGATCAGCAGGATCCCGCCGACGACGAACATCATCCAGTAGAGGGCGTTGAGATCGTCCGCGTTCGGCGAGTGGCCGCTTTCCGGGCTCAGAAGCGCAATCAAGGCGGCGTGAGTCTATTACGCGCGAAAACTGGCTCGCTGGCAACTTCTGACGGATCGTCGCCTAGAAATCCCTTCCGAGACGCTAGGCCTCCTGTAGGTACCCACTCTCATTGCTCACCTCCAGTGCGGACCGGATGAACGGGATGACCCACGATCCATCTGTATCCAGGGCTCGCGACGGCATGACTCCGCGCGGCGTCCGCTCGCCGAGGTCTCTTCCGCAGCAGCTTTGACACGGTGACGAAGCGATAGCCCCGGGAGCGCAGGTCTCGGATGATGCGCGGAAGCGCGCACACGGTCTGCGTGCGATTACCGCCCCCATCGTGCAGTAGCACGATCGAGCGGTGGCGGACCCTCTCGCGCACGTTGGCGGCGATCGTCTCGCAGCCCGGGCTGGTCCAGTCGAGTGAGTCGGCGTCCCAGAGCACGGTCCGCATCCTCAGGTCTGCCGCGATCGCCCGCACCTGGCCGTTGACGGCGCCGTAAGGGGGCCTGAACACCCGCGGGCGCTCTCCTGTGAGTCGGGAGAGGCGCCGGTTGGTCCTGGCCAACTGCCTGCGCACCTCCTCCGCCGGAAGGCGGGTGAGGTCGTCGTGGAACCAGGAATGGTTGGCGATTTCGTGGCCCTGGCGGGCGACTCGCCGCACGATCCTCTCCAAGCCGGAGATCCGGCTTCCGACCCAGAAGAAGCTCGCCCGGACGTGCTTCCGCTGCAGGATCCGGTCGATCTTGGACGTGAAGCCGCTCGGTCCCCCGTCGAAGGTGAGCGCGACCGCCTTGGACCGGGCGCCGGCGTTCTCCGCACCGGTTGTCCCGACCAGCGAGATCACGATCACCAGTGCGATCCAGAGTGCCCGCCTCATGGGGCACTACCTTAGTGCCGAGCTCAATCAAGCCGAATAGGCTCCCGCCCGATGGCGACCGTCCGGGAAACGGCGTTCGAGCTCTTTCGCGAGCACGGGATGACCACGATCTTCGGCAACCCGGGTTCGACCGAGCTACCGATGCTCGCGGAGTTCCCCGACGACTTCCGCTACGTCCTCGGGCTGCACGAGGCCGTCGCGGTCGGGATGGCGGACGGGTATGCCCAGGCCTCGGCCCGGCCGGCCCACGTCAACCTCCACACCGCCCCCGGGGTCGGCAATGGGATGGGGGCGATCTTCAACGCGCAGGCGAATCACTCGCCGCTGCTGGTCACCGCCGGCCAGCAGGTCCGCGCCCAGATCACGATGCAGGCGAACCTGACGAACCGCGACGCGACCCGCGTCGTCCACCCGTTCGTCAAGTGGAGCTTCGAGCCCCCGCGGGCGGCTGACGTCCCGCACGCGCTCGCTCGCGCGATCCACACAGCGTCCCTCCCGCCGAAGGGGCCGGCGTTCGTCTCCCTACCGATGGACGACTGGACCGAGGAGGCTGAGGAGGCCGAAGCGCGCCACGTGAGGGCGCGGACCGTCGAGCCGCGCTCCGGTCCGGATCCCGACGCGATCGTGGCCCTCGCCCGACGCCTCGGCGAGGCGAGCTCCCCCGCGCTGGTCGCCGGTCCGGATATCGACGCGAGCGGAGGGTGGTACGACGCCGTCGCGCTCGCCGAGCGCCAACGGCTGCCGGTGTTCGCCTCGCCCGCCCCGGGCGGCGGCAGGCTCGGCTTCCCCGAGGGACATCCGCTCTTCCAGGGCGTGCTGCCGCCGGCGATCGGCCCGGTGGCAGAGACGCTCAAGGGCCGGGACCTGATCCTCGTAATCGGCTCCTCGGTCTTCCCCTACTACCCGCACATCCCTGGACCGCTCCTTCCCGAGGGGGCCGAGCTGGTCGCGATCACCAGCGACCCGGATGAGGCCGCCCGCGCCCCGATGGGCGACGTGATCCTCTCGGACGTGGCCCTCGCGCTCCGCGCCCTGGTGGAGGAGGTCGGGGAGGCGAACCGGGCCGAGCCGACGCCGCTGCCGGATCCCGCGCCCGGCGAGGAGACGGACCCGCTCACGCCGACGATGGTCCACCACACCCTCGGCCAGGTGTTCCCGGACGACGGGATCGTGGTGCTCGAGTCCCCCTCGAGCACCCTGTCCCTGCGCAACCAGCTCCGCCTCTCTGCGCCGGGGAGTTACTACTTCGGCGCGGGCGGCGGCCTCGGCTTCGGGCTGGCCGCCGCTATCGGCGTCCAGCTCGCGCAGCCGGACCGGCCGGTCGTCTGCGTCCTCGGGGAGGGTTCGGCGCAGTACGCGATCACCGGGTTCTGGACGGCGGCCGCCTACGAGGTCCCAGTCACCTTCCTGGTCCTCCGAAACGAGGAGTACGCGATTCTCAAGTGGTTCGCCGACGTCGAGGAGGTGAGGGGAGCCCCGGGGCTCGATCTCCCCGCGGTCGATGTCGCTCGGGTCGCGGCGGCGTACGGAGTCTCGGCAAAGGCGATCTCCGGGCGCGCCGATCTCCACGCGGCGCTCGAGTCCGCGATCTCCTCACCGAAGCCGGAGCTGGTCGAGGTCCCGGTCACGCCGGGGATGGCTCTCTTCTGACGCCTCGCTCGAGAATGGCTCGCCTGGCCATACTCGACGCCCCGATTGACTGCTCGGGGGCGGGACGAGGGGAGGAACACGCGCCCGCAGCCCTGCGCACGGCCGGACTGGTCGAGCGCCTTGGTGCGCGTGATGCCGGAGAGGCAGACGGGCGCATCCGGGACAGGCGACGCGACCCGGATACCGGCGTAGTCGGCGCGGTCGAGGTGCGCCGGGCGTCGACGGCGATCGCGTCGGGTGTGCGCGAGGTGCTGGACGCTCGCGAACGTCCGCTCGTCCTCGGGGGCGACTGCACGCTGCTGCTCGGCGTCTTTCAGGCACTGCCCGCCGGCAGCGGCCTTTGGTTCGTCGACGGGCACGCGGATTTCTTCGACGGGGAGAGCTCGCCAACCGGCGAGGCGGCCGACATGGACCTCGCGATTCTCACCGGCCACGGCCCGCCCGGGTTGCTCGAACGAGAGGGACCGCTGGTCGAGCCGGCCGCCGTCGTGCTGCTCGGGCATCGCCCCCCCGAGCTTCACCCCGATGTCGCCAGGGAGAACGCCCGGCTCGACCCGGCCATCCTCGCCATCACCGCACCCGAGGTGCGCGAGCGCGGCGCCGCCCGGGTTGGGACCGAGGCTGCCGGGCGACTCGCGGAGCGCCCGGCGTGGCTGCATCTCGACCTCGACGTCCTCGACGAACGCACGCTGCCCGCCGTCAGCTATCCGCAGCCGCTCGGGCTCTTCTGGGATGAGCTCGTCGCGCTCACCCGACCGCTCGTCGCGGCGCCCAACCTCCTGGGAATCTCCGTAGCTGACTTCAATCCGGACCGCGACGCCAACGGCATATATGCCGCTCGCGTCGTCGACGCGTTGGAATCAGCTCTGCGGAGCTAGGTCCCGATCGCGAATTTGACCGCTTCGGAATGGAGTCTGGTAGTACTCGGTAGATGCCAGACGAGACGCGCGCTGTGGCCGTGGGTCCTGACCAGCTCTGATAGGAGTAGTCCGATGGTAGGAACGTCGAATGGGGGGATGACCGTCGGTCCCGATGAAGGGGAGCGCAGCCGCAGCCCGCTCGGTGGGGATCTGAGGTTCATCGTCCGAGGCGAGCAGTCGAACGGAGCTTTGGCCGCAATTGAGGCGGTGGCTCCCCCCGGCGAGGGACCGCCCCTCCACGTGCACAACCGCGAGGACGAGACGGTCTACATCCTGGAAGGCGAATTCCGCTGGAAGCTCGGGGACGACCTGAGCACGACGTCGGCGGGCTCGTTCGTCTTCATCCCGCGCGGGCTGCCGCACGGCTGGCAGAACGTGGACGTGGTCGGCCCCCCGCTCGCCCAGTCTGACCCGCCGTAGGGCCGTCGCCGCTTAGGCTGGCACGGATGGATCTTCTGACGCCCGACGTGATGCGGATCGCTCACGACGACGGAGATCCGGCCGAGGACCGGGTGCAGGAGGGGCTGGCAGCCGGCACACCGGAGCCGCTCCGCAGCGAGCTGATCCAGCTCCTCGGTGCCGATCGGGTGCTGACGCGGGTGATCGACCTCGTCCGCTACGCCTCCGACGCCAGCCCGTACAGGCTGGTGCCGAGGGCGGTCGTGATGGCCAGGGGCGCCGGCGACGTCTCCAAGATTCTCGACTACGGACGGCGCTCCGGAGTCCCGGTGACGTTCCGAGCCGGGGGGACGAGCCTGATGGGGCAGGCCCAGGGAGATGGGATCCTGGTCGACGTCCGCCGGCATTGGACTGGGATCGAGGTCCTCGATGGCGGCGCTCGGGTCAGGGTGCGCCCGGGGACGATCCTCGGCCATGTCAACCGGGTCCTTGCCCCGTACGGGCGCAAGCTCGGTCCGGACCCAGCGAGCACCGACATCGCCTGCGTCGGCGGAGTGCTCGCCAACAACTCGGGCGGGATGCGCTGCGGTGTCGTCGCCGATCCGTACAGCACCGTCCGATCGCTGACCTTCGTCCTGCCGTCGGGTACCACGATCGACACGGCCGCGCCGCGTGCCGAGGAGCGGTTCGCGTCGGAGGAGCCCGAGCTCGCCCGCGGTCTCGCCGAGATCCGCGACGAGATCCGCGCGGACGTGGAGCTCAGAGAGCGGATCCGCCGGAAGTTCCGGATCAAGAACACCACCGGTTACCGGCTCTGCGCCTTCCTCGACGCGGAGGAGTCGCTCGAGATCTTCCGCCGGCTGCTGATCGGCTCGGAGGGGACGCTCGGGTTCATCGCCGAGGCCGTCCTCGAGACCGTCCCGCAGCCGTCCCGGACGACCGTCTCCTGGCACCACTTCGACGGGATCGAGTCGGCGACCGAGCCAGTGCCCGCGCTCGTGGAGTCCGGCGCCACCGCCGTCGAGCTGATGGTCGCACCGGCGCTGATGGTCGCCGCCCAGAACATCGCCGGCGCGCCCCAGCACTGGCTGGAGCTGCCGCCCACCTCGGCCGCGCTCCTGGTCGAGTTCGGCGCGGAGTCCGACGGCGAGCTCGACCGGCTCGTCGCCGGCGCCGAGGAGATCCTGCGTGAGCACGAGCTGATCCGGCCGGCTGATTTCACCCGGGATCCCAAGCGGATCGAGGTCGCGTGGACGGTCCGGGAGGGATTGCACGGCCTGATCGGCCGCCTGCGGCCGCCGGAGACCTCGCTGATCATCGAGGACGTCTGCGTCCCGCCGGAGCGGATCGCGGAGTCCGCCCGCGACATCCAGGCGCTGCTCACCGAGCACGCCTTCCTCCCCGGGGTCGCGGGCCACACATCGGCCGGGAATCTCCACTTCATGCTCACCCCGGACTTCTCGAAGCCCGAGGACACCGAACGCTACGAGGCGTTCATGGAGAGGCTCGTCGACCTGATCCTCGACAAGTACGACGGCTCGCTGAAGGCGGAGCACGGCACCGGCGTGAACATGGCTCCGTACCTGGAGCGGGAGTGGGGCCGGCCGGCGACCGAGCTGATGTGGCGGATCAAGGAGCTCGCCGACCCGGATGGGGTGCTCGCGCCCGGCGTTCTCCTGAACCGCGACCCCGGCGCCCACCTGCGGAACCTGAAGACGACTCCCCCGATCGAGGAGGTCGCGACGAACTGCGTCGAGTGCGGGTTCTGCGAGCCCGTCTGCCCGAGCCGGAATCTGACGACGACCCCGCGTCAGCGGATCGTGATCCGGCGCGAGATCGCCAGGCAGCCCGCGGGCTCGCCGGTCCGCCGGGCGCTCATGGATCAGTACGAATACGACGGGATCCAGACCTGCGCGGCGGACAGCACCTGCGCGATCTCCTGCCCGCTGGGCATCGACACCGGCGCACTCGTCAAGGCCTTTCGGGAGCGCGAGCACGGCGAGGGGGCGCAGCGACGGGCAAGACGGATCGCCGAGCGCTGGGGACGGGTGGAGGGACTCGCCCGCGCCGGCCTTCGCGCCGGCTCCCTCGCCGGTCCGCTGATCCGCGCGGGCGCGCGGGCGGCGCGATCGATCCTGAGCGACGAGCTGATCCCGACCTGGCCACGGAACATGCCCCCGCCGGCGCCGGCGCGTCTCCCGAAGACCTCCCGCGGCGGGGCGGCGGCGGTGTACGTCCCCGCCTGCGTCAACCGGATCTTCGGCCCGCCGAGGGACGGAGGATCCGGAGCGCCCCTGCCGGAGGCGATGGTCGCGGTCTCGGCTCGTGCGGGGCTGCCGGTCTGGATTCCCGACGACGTGGCCGGGCACTGCTGCTCGGTCCCCTGGACCTCGAAGGGTTACCCCGACGGCGCCCGGCTGATGGCGAACCGCACTGTCGAGTCGCTCTGGAGCTGGAGCGAGGAGGGCGGGCTGCCCGTCGTCACCTGCGCGAGCTCCTGCGCGCTCGGTCTCGCCTCGGAGGTCCGACCGCTGCTGACGGAGGAGAACGCCGAGCGGCATTCGCGGATCGACGTCCTCGACTCGGTGGGCTGGGCGAAGCGCCTGCTGCCCAACCTGCGGATCCGGCGAAAGCTCGGATCGGTTGCCGTGCACCCGACCTGCTCCACCCGGCACCTCGGGCTGGAGCGGCAGCTTCGAGAGCTCGCGAGGGAGATCGCCGACGAGGTGATCGAGCCGCGCGAGTCGACCTGCTGCGGGATGGCGGGCGATCGCGGCCTGCTCCACCCGGAGCTGACCGCATCGGCGACCCGGAACGAGGCGGCCGAGCTCGCCGGCGCCACCCACGACGCCTACGTGTCCACCAACCGAACCTGCGAGATCGGCCTTCAGCAGGGAACGGGGGCCGCGTACGAGTCGATCCTGGTCCCGCTCGAGCGGCTCACGAGGACCTAGTGCTCGGCAGGCGTCCCGGAGCTGGAGGATCGTCGCCGTGGCGACCCCTGGTGAAGGGCGTCGCAGCGGCCGCGTTGGGCGGGGCCGTCGCGGTACCCCTGCTCCGCAGGAGATGCCGGATCCATCCCGCGGTGACGACTGCCGCGCTCGCCGCGGGTCCGCCCGCGCTCGCGGTGGTGAAGCCCCGCACCCGGCTCCGCGACGCGGGGATGTACGCGCTTCAGATGTGGATGTTCCTGGTGGGCCACGAGCTTCCCTACGACGATCCTGAGAGGCTTCGCAGTCGTCTCCGGGTCGCCTATCCGCTCCGGGCCGATCGCGCGATCGGCGGTGGTGAGCTCCCGAACGTCAGGGTCCAGAGGGCGCTCGCCGGACTCGGCCGCCGCAACGTGGTCGACCGGTTCCTCTCCTGGGTCCACTGGTCGTGGTTCATCGAGCCCCATGCATGCCTTGCCTGGATCCTCGCCCGCGATCCGGAGCACTTCGCGCGCTCCGCGCGCCAGATGTCGGGGGTCTTCGACCTCGGCTGCATCGTCTACGCCGCCGTTCCGACCGCGCCTCCGTGGTGGGCCTCGCAGGAGGGCTACACGGACGCGGGGGTCCGCCGGATCATGGAGGAGGTGGGAGAGGAGGAGTGGGGAAGGGCGTGGCCCGTCCTCTACGACGCCCTCGGCGGCAACCCCTGGGCGGCGATGCCCTCGCTGCACTTCGCTACCTCGCTGATGGCCGCGCTCCTGCTGGCCGAGTCCGGACTCGCCCCGGGAGCGGCAGGCTGGGCGTACGCCGGGACCCTGGGATTCGCGCTGGTCTATCTGGGGGAGCACTATCTCATCGACCTGCTCGTCGGAGCCGCGATCGTGATCGCGGTGAGGCGCGGGGAGCGCTACGTCGAGCCGGTCGCGCTCGCCCTGAGTGGGGGGTTGCAGCGACTGGAGCGCCTGGCGAACGAGTAGCCTCGTTTGCGAACATCCCGGGCGTGAGGGAGGAGCGCCCAAAGAGCGCTTCGGATCGGCACCACGAAACGGCCCGCGAGATGATCGCGGAGGCCGAGCCGAGCTTCTTCGCAGACCCGAAGCGCCTGATCCAGACCGCGATCGCGGTGGTTCTGCTGTTCGTCGCGATCTACGTCCTGATCCCGAGGCTCTTCGACCTTCAGGACGCGATCGGCAAGATCAAGGAAGGGGACCCGATCTGGATCGTGGTCGGGATCCTCTGCTGCATCGCGATGTTCGCCGCATACGTCGCTCTCTTCCGGGGTGTCGTCGGTGAGAAGGTGATCCACCTCGAGTGGCGCGAGAGCTACGAGATCACGATGGCGGGTCTCGCGGCGACCAGGCTGTTCTCGGCCGGCGGCGCCGGCGGCATCCTGCTCACCTATTGGGCGCTGCGAAAGGCGGGGATGGAGCGGCGTCAGTCCGTCTGCCGGATGCTCGCCTTCCTCGTCGTCCTGTACTCGGTCTACCTCGTCGCCCTGGTGGTGTTCGGGATCCTGCTCCGGACGCATGTGATCTCCGGCGAGGCCCCGCTCTCGGGGACCGTGATCCCCGCCGCCCTCGCCGGCGCCGTGATCGTGATCGGCCTCCTGATCGCGCTGCTCCCCGACGACATCGAGCGGCGGATCGAACGGCACACGTCGGGGCGCTTCGGCCGCCTCGCAAAGCGACTCGCCACCGCTCCGGCGACCCTCGCAAAGGGGACGCGGACGGCGATCGCCTTCATCCGCCACCCGTCGAGCGGCGCCCTCGCGATCGGCGGCGCGATCGGGTTCTGGGCGGCCAACATCGCGATTCTCTGGGCGAGCTTCCACGCCTTCGACGTCTCCGTGCCCCTCGGCGTCGTGATTCAGGGGTTCTTCCTCGGGATGATCGCCAACCTGTTCCCGCTCGCCCCCGGCGGGGTCGGTGCCGTCGATGCCGGGATGATCGGCGCCTTCGTGCTCTTTGGGCTGCCCAGCGCCGAGGTCTTCGCCGCGGTTCTCACCTATCGGGTGATCGCCTTCTGGCTCCCGATCCCGCCGGGGATCATCGCCTTCTTCCAGCTTCGCAACACCGTGCGCCGGTGGGAGCGAGAGGGGCGGGAGCGTCCCGACCGGATCGGAGTGGGCGACGCGGAGACGGCGCCGGCGCGCTCCTGAGCTCGGCGCGGCGCTCATGCCGCGCGCTACTATAAAAAGTAAAGTAATGGCGGATGCGGCATACAAGGCGCCGCCGCCGGAGATAGCCTCCTCGAAGGAGCAGGCGTGAGCGACGAACAAACCGAGAACGGCCGTATCGAGAACGTGATCATCGTCGGCGGCGGGCCCGCCGGGTACGCGGCTGCCCTGTACGCGGCTCGAGCCGAGCTCGAGCCGTTGGTGATCGAGGGATTCCAGTGGGGCGGCCAGCTCCAGAACACCACCGACGTGGAGAACTATCCGGGTTACCCCGAGGGGATCATGGGCCCCGAGATGATGAGCGAGTTCCGCTCGCAGGCGGAGCGGTTCGGGACCCGGTACATCACCGACGACGCGACCGAGCTGGAGCTCACCGACGGCGGCATCCAAACCGTTCGCGTCGGCAAGGACGAGCACCGCGCGAAGGCGGTGATCCTCGCGATGGGCGCCGAGCCGAAGCGGCTCGGCCTGCCCGGCGAGATGGAGCTCGGCGGCCGCGGAGTCTCCACCTGCGGAGTCTGCGACGGCGCCTTCTTCAAGGGTGAGGACGTCGTCGTGATCGGGGGCGGCGACTCCGCGATGGAGGATTCCATCTTCGTCTCGAAGTTCGCCCGAAAGCTGACGATCGTCCACCGCCGGGACGAGTTCCGCGCCTCGAAGATCATGCTCGAGCGTGCGCGCAACCGAGACAACATCGAGTTCCTCACTCCCTACGTGCCGAAGGAGTTCGTGGCCGGCGACGACGGCAAGATCGCGAAGGTCCGGCTCGCGCACGCCGAGACCGGCGAGGAGAGGCTGCTCGAGGTCGGTGGCGCATTCATCGCGATCGGCCACCGCCCGCGGTCGGAGCTGGTCGAGGTCAAGGTCGGCATCGACGAGAACGGCTACGTTGAGGTCGAGGAGCCGTCGACGAGGACGAAGCTGGCCGGCGTCTTCGCGGTCGGGGACCTGGTCGACCACACCTATCGCCAGGCGGTCACCGCCGCCGGATCCGGATGCAGAGGCGCGCTGGATGCGGAGTGGTACCTGCGCGACACGCCCCCGGACCCGGAGGCCCACTGGGGGAAGCCGGGCGAGGTGGCGGAGGCGATCGAGGCTTCCTAGCTCACTCCTCCGCAGTGGGCGGAACCATCGCGTTGATCCCGGTCGCGTCCCGGCCGATGATCAGCTTGTGGATCTGAGAGGTGCCCTCGTAAAGCGTGGTCACCCGCGCGTCCCTGAGGTGCCGCTCGACCGGATAGTCGTCGACGTATCCGGAGCCGCCGTGGACCTGGATCGCGGCATTGGCGCACTCGACCGCGGCCTCGGTCGCGTAGTACTTGGCGATCGAGGTCTCGACCGTGTTCCGGACCCCGCGGTCCTTCAGGTCACCCGCGCGCCAGACCAGCATCCGGGCCGCGTCCCGCTTCACGATCATGTCGGCGATCAGCTCCTGGACGAGCTGGAACCGGGCGATCGGGACCCCGAACTGCTTCCGCTCCTTCGCGTAGGAGACGGACGCTTCGACGCAGCCGTCGCAGATCCCGACGCACCCGGCGGCGACGCTGTAGCGGCCGTTGTCGAGAGCGCTCATCGCGACCTTGAAGCCGTCGCCGATCTCGCCGAGCATCGCATCGTCGGGTACCTCGACCTCGTCCAGTGAGATCTCGGCCGTGTCCGAGGACCTCAGGCCGAGCTTCCCATGGATCTCCTGCGAGGAGTAGCCCTCCGCCTCGGTCGGGACCAGGAAGCAGGCGAGTCCGCGATGCTTCCTTTCCGGATCGGTCTGGGCGAAGACGAGGGCGACCTCGGCGACGTTCCCGAGCGAGATCCACATCTTGTTCCCGCTGATCGACCAGCCGCCGTCGGTCCTCCTCGCCCTCGTGCGGAGGTTGGCGGCGTCCGAGCCGGTGTCGGGCTCGGTGAGCGCGAAGCAGCCGAGCGACTCACCGGAGCACAGGCGTGGCAGCCAGCGGCGCTTCTGCTCCTCGGTGCCCCAGCGCTCGATCGATCCGGCGACCAGCGAGGTCTGGACCGAGACGACCGTGCGAGCCGAGGAGTCGACCCGGCCGACCTGCTCGACGATCAGGCCGTAGCTCAGATAGTCGAGGCTGCGCCCCCCGTACTCCTCGGAGACGGGGGCACCGAGGTAGCCCATCTCCCCGAGCCTGGTCGCGAGCTCGCGGTCGAACCGGCCCGCCCGGTCGTTCTCCCGGACGCGGGGCGCGATCTCCTTGTCGCAGAACTCGCGGGCGCTCTCCGAGATCAGCCGCTGCTCGTCTGTCAGCTGCAGGTCCAAGTCTCAGGCTCTACTCGAGGGTGAGGGATCGAGCTCGCTGGCGAGCACCGATCCGAACGCCGCGATCGCGTCCCGCGTGCGCTCCCCCGGGCAGTCCGGCAGCGCCCGCCCGTCGATCGCCGACACCGGCTGGACCTCGCGGACGGTCGATGCGAGGAAGGCCTCGTGCGTGCTGCGCAGGTCCTCGACCTGGAAGGCGCCCTCTTCCACGTGGAGCTCGCGGACGACCCGGTCCCGGGTGATCGACTCCAGAATGCCGACGTCGAGCGCGGGGGTGAGCAGGACGCCGTCGTAGGAGACCCAGAAGATCGTCGAGGTCGGCGCCTCCAGCACGACCCCGTCCGGGCGGATGAGGACCGCCTCGTCCGCCCCCTGGGCTTGGGCCACGCGCGTCGCCTGCATGTTCGCCGCATAGGAGAGCGATTTGACCCCGTTCAGGACCTCGGTAGGCGAGTACGTGACGCTTTCGAGCCTCACGGTCTCGCCTCGCGCGGGAAGGTTCTCCGTGAACGCGAGGCGGCGGCCGCCGCGGGTGACCACCAGCCGCAGCTGACCCTCGTGCGCGCCGAACTCGGCGAGCAGTCGGCCGATCTCATCCGCGAAGAGAGCGCGCTCGACGCTCAGCTCGAGGGACGCCGCCGAACGCTCGAGGCGATCCAGGTGCTCCGTGAGCGCGAATGGCCTTCCGGCATAGAGCCGGATCACCTCGAAGACCCCGTCCCCGCGCAGCAATCCGTCGTCGTCGGCCGGGATTCGCGCCTGATCCGTGGGGGTGATCCGGCCGTCGACACTCGTCAATTCCGGTGAGGCCACCAGGCGAGGCTATCGGAGGGTCGCGCACGGTAGGTGGCGCGGGGCATCGTTCCGATTTGTGGCCGACGTTGATACGGGCTTTCATGGCGAAGCCGAGTAGCCTCCGAGGCAGGGAGATGACCTTCATCCTCCTCACCTTGGGGCTGATGGCCGTGCTGTTCGTGATCATGCTGGTGCTCGCCCGCGCGTTCGAGGGCCACAGCGTCGCGGACCTGCTCGACTGGAAGCCGACCCGCTCCTACGAGGTCGAGGCGCAGCTCGAGGTGGACGACGTCCAGCAGATGGTCGATGCTCAGAACGAGCTGCGCCGCAAGCGGGGGGCGAAGGAGATCACCGAGGAGGACGCCGCGCGAATGGCCCGCGAGGACGAGGCCGCCCGGGCCCGGGGCCGGGGGCCATTCGCTCAGGAGCCCGGCGAGCGCGAAGACGAATAGGTGGCCCGCGCCCTGATCGTCGGGTGCGGCTGCCGCGGCCGGGAGCTCGGGGGGCAGCTACGCGCCCGCGGCTGGCAGGTACGGGGCACGAGCAGGGCGGAGGGGACGCTGGAGAAAATCGCGGCGGCCGGGCTGGAGCCGGCTCGGGCGGATCCGGATCGCCCGGGCACGATCCTGGATCTGTGCGGGGACGTCGCCGTGGTCGTCTGGCTCCTGGGATCCGCCGGCGGCGAACCCGCGCTGATCCGCGCGATCCACGGGCCTCGGCTCGAGCGCCTGCTCGAGAAGCTCGTCGATACGCCGGTGAGGGCCTTCGTCTATGAGAGCTCCGGCGGGGTGGAGCCGGGGGTGCTCGATCGAGGGCGCACGGCTGTTCTCGACGCCTCGAAGAGGTGGCGGATTCCCGTCGCGTTAATCGACCGCTCGCCGAGCGAGACGCGGTGGGCGGAGCGGGCCGCCACCTCCGTCACCGAGTCACTCTCCGCCTGAGGAGGCGGACGGCTTCGGCTCGGTGGAGACCGAGCGGCATGGGCTGCCGATCACGAGGAGGATGACGGTGGCCACCGCGGCCATCCCGCGGCAACATACCGCCGCCCGACCGCCCGCGGGCCACATCGCGGCTGGCCGCAGGATGGGCAGGAGGGTAATTGGCTAAAGTCTGATCCGAATTGACTTATTAATTGAAGCGAGAGGAAGGCACGGACAATGGCCGATTACGCAAACGACGTGCTTGTCGAGACCGCTTGG
>DASUYK010000069.1:0-9520 GCA_036377415.1 Solirubrobacterales bacterium | reverse complement strand
GTACCACTGGACGTGCGCGACCTCGCCGATCCCGCCGGCCCGACCGCTGAGCGTGACGATCGCCGCGAGAAGTATCGTTCCCACCGCGAACGAGATCGTCGCCGCGGCGAAGCTTCCGGTGGACTTGCCCAACCCGGCGTTGATCGGCGCCTGCAGGGCGATGCAGCCGCCGACTATCGCCATCAGAAGGACCGCGAAGCCCCTGTCCATTCGTTGATCGTTTCAGAGATGGGCTTCACCAAGTCCGAACGTTTCGTCCCCTGTCAGAACGTCGGATCCGTAGCTTGAAACTGGGCCGGTCGCGACGTCACTTCGCGGCCAGCCAGTCCTTGCCGATCCCGACGTCGACCGCCAGGGGCGGATCGAGGTCGAACGCCCCGCACATCTCGCGCTGGACCAGCTCCGCGGCCGCTTCCATCTCACCCTCCGATCCCTCGAACAGCAGCTCGTCGTGGATCTGGAGCACGAGGCGGGTGCCCAGATCCGATGCCGCGAGGGCCCTGTGGCAGGCCACCATCGCGATCTTGATGATGTCCGCCGAGGTCCCCTGGATCGGCATGTTGACCGCGAGTCGCTCGCCCTGGCTTCGGACCTGCGGGCGGCCGGAGCCCAGCTCCGGGATCGGGCGGCGGCGTCCGAGCAGCGTGCTCACGTGGCCGTCCTTCCTCGCCGACTCGATCGTCGTCTCGATGTAGCGCTTCACGGCGGGGAACCGCTCGAAGTAGCGCTCGATGTAGGAGGCGGCCTCCTCCTGCTCGATGTTGAGCCGTTCGGCGAGACCGTAGGCCGAGAGCCCATATGCGATCCCGTAGTTGACCATCTTCGCCTTCGAGCGCTCCCCCGGGGTGACCTTCTTCGGGTCGGAGCCGAGGACCTCGGCGGCTGTCGCCGCGTGAATGTCCTCGCCGCGCGCGAAGATCTCCCGGAGGGCGTCCTCACCGGCGATGTTCGCAAGGATCCGGAGCTCGATCTGGTTGTAGTCGGCCGAGAGCAGGCGCTGGCCGGGCGGAGCGACGAAGCAGGAGCGGATCGGACGCCCCTCCTCGGTGCGGATTGGGATGTTCTGAAGGTTGGGGTTGGTGCTCGAGAGCCTCCCGGTCGCGGTGGCTGTCTGGTTGAACGTCGTGTGCAGCCGTCCGGTGCCCGGATCGATCAGCTCGGGAAGCGCGTCGAGGTAGGTGCTCTTCAGCTTCGTGAGCTCGCGCCACTGTTCCACCTTGGCGACGATCTCGTGCTCCTCCCGGATCTGGGAAAGCACCCGGGCGTCGGTGGAGAAGCCGGTCTTGCCGCGGCGCTTCTTGGTCAGCCCGAGCTCGTCGAAGAGGACCTCGGCGAGCTGCTGGGGAGAGCCGATCGTGAACTCGTGGCCCGCCAGCTCGAAGATCTCGGCCTGGAGGGTTTCGATCCGCTGCTCGAACCCCTCGCCAATGTCGGCGAGGCGCTTGCGGTCGAGCAGCACGCCGGTCTGCTCGATGTGCGCGAGTACCTCGATCAGCGGCATCTCGACCTCGTCCATCAGCCGCTCGATCTTCTGCTCCTTCATCGAGGCGCGCTGGCGCTCCGCCAGCTCCCAGACCAGGCGAGCCTCGGCCGCGGGATCCGGCGGCGGCTCCTCCCCCAGCTCGAGCTGGCCGTCCCCCTCCGCCCGCTCTGGCTCCGGGCCAGCCGCGAGGCCCCGCTGCGCCGCGATCTCCGAGAGGTCATAGGAACGCCGGGCCGGATCGAGCAGGTAGGCGCCGACCATGGTGTCGTGGCGCAGCTCGAGCCCCCCGTCGTCGGCAGCGGCGAGCAGGCCGTGCCGGGCGCCGCCCCCGAGGCTCTTGATGTCGTGGCCGATCAGGGGATGGCCTCGGAGCGCGTCGGCGAGGGCCCCCGTGTCCGGCTCCTCGCCGCTCACGATCCGCTTCGCGTCGGCAGCCGCCCAGGTCGAGTCGGCGACCGCCAGCGCGATCTCGCCCCCGGGCAGGTCGCCGAGCGTGCCCTCCTCCGCGCTCGCGTCGAGGCGCTCCTCGGCCGCAGCCTCCGGGACGAAGTCGGCGCCCAGCTCCTCCTCGAGGCGCTGGAGGATCACCCGCAGCTCGAACTCCCTCGCGACCTCGCGCAAGCGGGTGCGGTCCATCGTCTTCGAGATCAGCTCGTCGAGGTCGAGCTCCACATCGATGTCGGTGATCGCGGTCGCGAGCCGCTTCGAGATCCGAGCGTCCTCGGCGTGGTTGGTTAGGTTCTCCTTCCGCTTCGCGCCGGAGACCTTGTCGACGTTCGCGAGGACGCCCTCGAGGTCGCCGTACTCGTGGAGGAGCTGGGCGGCGGTCTTGTCGCCGATTCCCGGGACGCCGGGGATGTTGTCCGAGGTGTCGCCCTTCAGCCCGATCAGGTCGGTGACGAGCTCGGGCGGGACGCCGTAGCGCTCGATCACACCCTCGCGGTCGTAGACCTTCGTGTCGGTCACCCCCCGCGATGTGGTCATCACCCGGACGCCGTCCTCGACCAGCTGGTAGACGTCGCGGTCGCCGGAGACGACCATCACGGGAATCTTCTGCTCGCGGGCGCGATTGACGAGCGAGGCGATCACGTCGTCGGCCTCGTAGCCGTCCACCTTGATGTTCGTGAATCCGAACGCCTCGGCGAGGGGCATCAGGTGTGGCCACTGCTCTCTGAGCAGATCGGGGCGCGGCTTCCGCTCGGACTTGTAGGGCTCGTACGTGACCTCCCGGCCCGACCAGCCGGCGTCCCAGCAGACGACCACTGCGGCGGGATCGTGGTCGATCAGCATCTTCGCGAACATCGAGGCGAGCCCGTAGATCGCGTTCGTCGGCCGCCCGTCGTGCGTCGCGATCGACTCCGGCAGGGCGAAGAACGCCCGGTAGGCGAGCGAGTTCCCGTCGATCAGGAACAGCTCGCCCGGTTTCTTCTTTCGCTTCCCTGGGGTCGCTTTCTGCTTCGTCGCAGGCACGCGCCCATCATAGGTCGGGCCCCAGCCGCCCCTTGGCGTGATCACGCGCCACCGTATGCTCTTTTCCGCCATGGCTGCCTCCGCCCAATACAGCGTCACCGTTCGCGTCGAGCTCGACGCGCGCCAGGAGCCGCTCGGCAAGCTGACCGCGCAGATTGCGGAGGCGGGCGGGGCTCTTCAGTCCGTGGACCTGATCCCCGGCGCCGGGCCGGAGGGAAAGCGGGTTCGCGAGTTCACGATCGACGCGAACAGCCCCGAGCACTGGGAGCAGATCCTCCGCTCGATTGGATCGACCCGGGGAGCACGGGTGCTCAGCTTCACGGACCGGACCTTCGACATGCACAAGAGGGGGAAGATCGAGCAGCACAACAAGTACCCCCTGAAGACCCGCGACGACCTCTCGATGGCCTACACGCCGGGCGTCGCCCGCGTCTGCGAGTACATCGCCGAGGACAAGAGCAAGGCCTTCGACTTCACGATCAAGGCGAACACTGTCGCCGTCGTCTCCGATGGCTCGGCCGTCCTCGGACTCGGGGACATCGGCCCCGAGGCGGCGATGCCGGTGATGGAGGGAAAGGCGATGCTGTTCAAGGAGTTCGCCGAGATCGACGCCTTCCCCATCTGCCTGGCCACCAACGATCCCGAGGAGATCATCCGGACGGTGAAGCTGCTCGCACCGACCTTCGGCGGGATCAATCTCGAGGACATCTCGGCGCCGCGCTGCTTCGAGATCGAGGACCGGTTGAAGGAGGAGCTCGACATCCCCGTCTTCCACGACGACCAGCACGGGACCGCGGTCGTCGTGATGGCGGCCCTGTTCAACTCGCTGAAGATCGTCGGCAAGCCGATCGAGAGCCTGCGGGTGCTCGTCCTCGGCACCGGGGCGGCGGGGGTCGCCTGCACGAAGATGATGCAGGAGTTGGGAATCACCCAGATCATCGGCTGCGACCGGCTGGGGGCGATCTCGACCGAGCGAGACGACTACGGGGACGGCTCGATGACGCCGGTCAAGCGCTGGTTCGCGGAAAACTCAAATCCGGAGCGTCTCTCCGGCGGGCCGAACGAGGTGATCGAGGGCTGCGATCTGTTCATCGGCCTCTCCGGTCCCGGCCTGGTCGAGCCGGAGTCGCTCGAGAGGATGAACGACGACGCGATCGTCTTCGCGATGGCAAACCCGACGCCGGAGGTGATGCCCGAGGAGGCCGAGCCGTACGTGCGGATCATGGCCACCGGCCGCTCGGACTACCCGAATCAGATCAACAACGTCCTCTGCTTTCCCGGCATCTTCCGCGGCGCCCTGGACGCGGGCGCCCCGCAGATCACGGAGGAGATGAAGCTCGCCGCCGCGCGCGGGATCGCCGAGGTGGTCACCGACGACGACCTCGCCGAGGACTACATCATCCCCTCGGTCTTCAATCGCGACGTCGCGCCCGCGGTTGCTCGCGCCGTCGTCCAGGAGGCGAAGGAGGCCGGCCTCGCCCGGTTCTCCGAGGAGACCGGAACCTACGAAATCGTCGACGGCGACGGCGCGTCGCCGGACGGCGCCGGGTAGCGCCCCGATGCGCGTCCTGGTCACCGGAGCGACCGGACTGATCGGCTCGGCCCTCTGCGACGCTCTCCTCGCCCGGGGGGATGAGGTCGTGGGGCTGACCCGGGATCCGGAGCGGGCGAAGCCGAAGAACCCGACGGTCCGCTGGCACGCCTGGCAGCCGACCACCGAGCGGCCCCCGGCGGAGGCGCTCGAGGAGACCGACGCGGTGGTCAATCTGCTCGGGGAGGAGATCAACCAGCGGCTCACGGACCAGGCGAAGGTGCGAATCCGTGAGAGCCGGCTGATCGGGACCCGCAACCTGCTCCAGGGGATTCAGGCCGCGGCCGCAAAGCCCGGTGTCTTCATCGGGCAGTCCGCGATCGGCTATTACGGAGACCGCGGCGCCCAGATCCTCGACGAGGAGTCCCCGCCCGGAGACAGGGGCTTCGCCACCGAGATCCCGATCGACTGGGAGGCAGCGCAGAGGGAGGCCGAGGGAACCGTCCCCCGCGTGGTGATCTTCCGGACCGGCCTGGTGCTGAGCAGGCACGGCGGCCTCCTTCGTCAGCTCCTCCTCCCATTCAAGCTCGGAGTCGGCGGGCCGATCGCGGGCGGCGGGCAGTACATGTCCTGGATCCACATCGACGACGAGGTTGGACTGATTCTCTGGGCCCTGGATGACGAGAGCGTCTCCGGCACGCTCAACGCCACCGCCCCGAACCCGGTCACCAACCGAGAGCTCTCGAAGGCGCTGGGCCGGGCCCTGGGCCGGCCCGCGGTTCTGCCGGTGCCCAAGCTCGCCGTCACCGCGATACGCGGCAGTGAGCTCGCCGACATCGTGGCTGGCGGCGCCCGCATCCTTCCCAGGCGCGCCCTCGACCTCGGCTACAGGTTCCGGCACCCGGACCTGGACGAGGCGCTCGCAAGCGCGCTTCGATAGCGGACCGCCTCCGGGCGGGTTGTCAGGCGCACCGATAGGGCAAGATGGAGAGACGATGAACCTCGATGGCGTCCACCACGTCACCGCGATCACCGGCGACGCCCAGCGGAATGTCGACTTCTACGTCGGCGTGCTCGGCCTCCGCCTGGTGAAGAAGACGGTGAACCAGGACGACCCGAGCGTGTACCACCTCTTCTACGCCGACGAGCAGGGGGATGCGGGCTCGGACCTGACCTTCTTCGAGTACCCGGGCGCGCCGCAGGGGCGCGCCGGCGAGGGAATGATCCACACCGTCGCCTGGCGCGTTGGCTCTGCCGAGGCCCTCGATTTCTGGGCCGAGCGGTTGGGTGGGCGGGGGATCGAGGCAGGGCTGGAAGGTGAGCGGCTGCGATTCGCGGACCCCGAGGGCCTCGTCCACGAGCTTCGGGTGAGCAGCGTCGACGATCAGGCCCTGATCGCGGAGCACCCGGAAGTCCCGGCGGAGATGGCGCTACAGGGGTTCGACGGGGCACGGGCCTACTCGAGCGACCCGGAGGCGAGCAGGACCCTGTTCGAGGAGGCGCTCGCGTTCGAGCCCACCGACGACGGCTGGGAGGCTCGCGGCCCGAGCCGCGGCGGCCGCTACGGCTTCGATCCACCGCCGGCGGAGCGGGGCCTGCAGGGGGCGGGCAGCGTCCACCACATCGCCTGGGCATCGCAGATGGACGAGCACGAGGGCTGGCGCGAGCGCGTGATCGCGGCCCGTGGGCGGCCCACCCCGGTGATCGATCGCTTCTACTTCCGCTCGATCTACTTCCGCGAGCCGAGCGGCGTCCTCTTCGAGATCGCGACTCTCGGCCCGGGATTCACGGTCGACGAGCCGCTCGAATCGCTTGGCGAGAAGCTCTCGCTCCCTCCCGCGTTCGAGCACCTCAGGGACGAGGTCGAGCCCAACCTGCGGCCGATCACGAATCCGCGTGTCCCGGCCTGAGGGAGGGGCCACACCCGACCGAAGCGGAGGCCGGGTCGCCCGGGTGGCCGAGCTCGACCATCTGCTCCGCGAACCGGCCGCCGAGCCGGAGGGAGCGCTGATCCTGCTCCACGGGCGCGCCGTCGATGAGCGCGACCTCTACCCGATGCTCGACGAGCTCGACCCGGAGCGCAAGCTGCTTGGGATCACGCCCGGCGCACCGCTGACGAACCAGCCGCCCGGCGGCCGCCACTGGTACGTGATCGAGCGGATCGGGCAGCCGGACACCGACAGCTTCGTCAACACGCTGAACTCGCTCTGCCGGTTCCTGGACGATCAGCTCCGCGAGCGCGGGGTCCCCTGGGAGAAGACCGTGATCGGTGGCTTCAGCCAGGGTGCCGCGGTGTCCTGCGCGGTCGCCCTCGGGATGGGGCGGCCCAGGGCCGCCGGCCTGCTGATGATGAGCGGCTTCTATCCGATGGTGCGCGGCTGGAAGCTCGACCCGCACGCGAAGCGCGGAATGCCGGCGTACGTCACCCATGGAATCTACGACCCGGTGATCCCCGTCGGCTTCGGCCGAAAGGCTCGTGACCTCCTCGAGGAGGGAGGTCTGCAGGTCGCCTTCCGGGAGGCACGGGTCCAGCACACGGTCGACTTCGCGCTGATCGGCGAGATGCGGGACTGGGTCGCCTCGGTGATCTCGGGCGAGGTCCCGAAGGCGACCGTCTAGATCCCGGATCAGCTCGGCGGGCAGGGGGCGCCAAGCGGCTCCTCGGTGGAGCCGACCACCCTGTAGCGCTGGATCATGCACTCGGTAGTGTCGCCGTCGGAGTCGATCGAGTAGCTGCCGAGAACGGAATCCGGCCGCTCGGCACCGAAGACCCCCTCGCGAACGTTGTCGCGGAAATCCGACGTCTCGGTCCCTGCGCCTGCGATCAGCTGGAGGACGAGCACCATCGCCTCGTATCCGTAGGCGGCGTACGAACCGGGCTCGCGGCCGAATCGCTTCGAAAACGTGCCGACAAAGCTTGGGTCGGGCAACCGGGCGGGGTCGAGCAGGACCGAGGTCCGAAGCTTGGGACCCCCGTTCTCCAGGTTGAGGGTCTGGGTTCCGACGTCGTAGATCGGCCCGGGCCCGCCAGCACCTCCGGCCGACCCCAGCCGACCGGGCATCGAACTGCTCACCTCGACCCCGCGCGCCTCCGCCGCATCGGTGAGCTCCTGATCCATCAGGGTCTCGTACGGGGTCCCATCCGAGATCACCATCAGCCGCCTCACCCCGAGCTCGGAGGCCCAGTCGGCGGCGGCCGAGACCTGGACGTCGTCGGCAGGCACGGTGCGGGCGAAGTTCGGCTCTCCGGATGCCTGGTAGCGCTCCGGGGAATCCGGATATCCCGTTGCCGGCTGGGTCAGGTCCACGGCGCCCGCCCCGGGCGAGACCTGGAGAAGCCCGGCGTCGTTGGTGATCGGAACCGAGCCGCGAGTCGGCTCGGAGTCGAGCTCGCCGATGTACGCGGCGGCGGACGAGTCCTGGACAGCGGTTCTGGCGTTGGCGCCGACCGCAACCGGATCCCATTCCCTGCCGCCCGCGTCGTCCAGGAACTTGGCGCGAACCTGAACCGAGCCCGTCCTTCCCCCGGCCTCCTCGAGGGCGAGGCGGGCCCCGTCGGCCGCATCCGCACCGTCCGCCGACCGCGGACCGGTCAGAGGCAGGCTGACGTATACGGTCACCGGTGCCTCGATTGCGGTGCCATTCGAGACATCGCATGCGGCCAGGGTCAGGGCGGCGAGGCAGGCCGCCGGCCATACCGATCGCCCCCTAACCGAAGAACACCTCCGCTTCGCGGTAGAGCGACTCCGGAACGGTCTTCAGCTCCGCGGTCGCCTCGGCGAGATCGACGAGCTCGATCGCGGTCCCGCGCAGCGAGGTCATCTTCCCCCATTCCCCCGCGTGTGCGGCGTCGATCGCGCGGAGGCCGAAGCGGGTCGCGAGCACTCGGTCGAACGCGGTCGGGGTCCCCCCTCTCTGGATGTGGCCGAGGACGGTTGCCCGCGCCTCGTTCCCGGTCCGCTCCTCGATCTCCGCTTCAAGCCAGTGCGCGATCCCGCCGAGGCGGACGTGGCCGAACTCGTCCTTGCCGACCGCCTGCGTCTCGGGGACGCCGCCCTTCGGCTGCGCGCCCTCGGCAACGACCACGATCGGCGCGTATTGACTCTCGAAGCGGCGGACGATGTAGTCGCAGACCCGGTCGAGGTCGAACTCGAGCTCCGGGATCAGGATCACGTTCGCCCCACCTGCGATCCCGGCGTGGAACGCGATCCAGCCGGCGTGGCGTCCCATCACCTCGCAGATCAGCGTGCGCTTGTGGCTCTCAGCGGTGGTGTGAAGGCGGTCGATCGCCCCCATCGCGATGTTCACCGCCGTGTCGAAGCCGAACGTGTAGTCGGTTGCGCTCAGGTCGTTGTCGATCGTCTTCGGAACGCCGATCACCTTCAGGCCGCGCTCGTGAAGCTTGGCCGCGGCGCCGAGCGTGTCCTCGCCGCCGATCGCGATCAGGCCGTCGACCTCCTGATCCTCAAGGTACGCCGCGATTCGCTCGGGTCCGCGATCCTCCTTCAGGGGGTTCGTGCGCGACGAGCCGAGGATCGTCCCGCCGCGGGGAAGGATCCCGCGCACCTCACTGACCCCAAGCGGGCGGCTGTCGCCCTCGAGCGGGCCGCGCCATCCGTCCCGGAGGCCGACGAACCCGTACTCGTAGTCGGTGACGCCCTTGCGCACGACGGCGCGGATCACCGCATTCAGTCCCGGACAGTCGCCGCCTCCGGTGAGAACGCCCAGTCTCATTGCGGTCAATCTACCCGGCCGCCGGGCCGCCGGCCATCCTCAGCGCTCGGAGACGTCCGAGCCCAGCACGGGCTTGACGTCGAGGACCGGCGTGCCGTCGACGGCCTCGAGGTTCCGCACACCCATCCTCGGCCCGTCGAGCGAGAGCACCTCCACCCGGTGGAGCCCGATCGGGTTCGGGCGGTGCGGCGAGCGGGTGCTGAACACCCCCTGCTCCGGCCTCGAGGAATCCCCGCGGGGATGCACCACCCGCACATCCCGGTCGGCGCGGTCGAGCCAGGTGAGGACGAGGACGTGATCTC
>DASUYK010000068.1:0-3415 GCA_036377415.1 Solirubrobacterales bacterium | reverse complement strand
ATCGGTTCAGGCCGGGACCCTGGCTTCGCTGACGCGTCGACATCGGCCGCTCCCAGGGATGGATGGAGCCGGTCAGCGGCCGGCCCCCCGCCGCTCGGCCCAGGCGTCATCGGCCCGGAACGCCTGGCGCAGGACGGCCGCCACGCCCATCCTGAACGGCTCTCCCGGCCAGGGGATGACTCGCCGGTCGACGAAGAACTGCCCGGTGCGTTCGCTCTGGCGCTCGAGCAGCAACTCGGCGAGCGTCAGCCCGTTCAGCTGCGTGAGAGAGACGCCATGGCCCATGCAGCCCAGGCTGTAGAAAACCCGCCGGTCGGCCGGCAGATGACCGAGGGCGGGCACGAGCTGCAGTGGCACCGACACGGGGCCTCCCCAGTGGTGGGTGAAGCGCACCTCGGAGAGCTGGGGGAATGTCCGCCGCGCGTCCTGCTCCAAGGCGCGGAAGGTTCGCTCCTTGCGGTCGTGGGCCATGTCGTCGCCGTAGGGGAGCGTCACGTCACGACCGCCCATCAGCAGGCGGTCGTCTGCGGTGAGCCGGTAGTAATGGACGAGGCTTCGCGCATCCTCGATCCCCTGTCGTCCGCGCCAGCCGATCCCCTCGCGCACCTCCTCCGGCAGTGGCTCGGTGAGCACGATGTGGGTGAAGGCGGGAACCTGACGGCCGCGGAGCTGCGGCAGCAGGTGCGAATAGCCGTTCAGGGCGAGGACCGCCCGGTCGGCCAGCAGCCGTCCCTGCGGCGTCTCGAGCGCGATGGGCGAGCGGTCGAGTCGCAGCGACGTAACCGGGCTGCGCTCGTACACGGCGACCCCCTGGCCCTCGACGACGGTGCGCATCCCCCGCGCCAGCTTCACCGGGTTGACCAGCCCGCAGCGCGGCTCCCACCAGGCGCCCAGGTAGGTGGGGCTGTCGACCTCGGCCCGGACCCGCTCGGCATCCAGCCACTCGACGTCGCGAATGCCCATCCGGTCCGCGAGCTCGAGCTCGTTCTGGATCCGGCGGACCTGGGTGGGAGTCGTCGCCACGCGCAGGAACCCCGGCCGCTCGTAGTCGCAGTCGATCCCGTGATCTCGAACGAGACGCTCGAGCGTTTCGACCGCCTCCTCCATGTAGCGGTGCGCCGACAGCGCCCGTTCGCGCCCGTAAAGGGTCGCGGTGACGGAGAGGCTGAGTCCGAACAGGGTCATCGAGAAGCCGGCGTTGCGGCCGGATGCCCCGTAGCCGATCACCTGCGCCTCGAGCAGGGCGATGTTCAGCGAGGGCTCGAGCTTCTTCAGGAAGTGGGCGGTGGCAAGCCCCGTGAACCCGCCCCCGACGATCGCGACGTCGACGCGATTCTCCCCGCTCAGCGACTCGGCCTCGCTGTAGGGCTCGCCCTCGAACCAGAAGGATTTGTCCTCATAGGTGTCCCTCGCGGAGATCACCGTCCCTCTCCCAGCCTCCTCCGAGGGTTGACCGACACAAGCGAGTGCAAATCTACCGCCACGGGGCCTTAGTCGACCTCTGGGGCCAGCTGCCCCGGACCGGGCGGCTCGGAGCTCCCGCGGCCGCCGAGGCCCGGGGGCCCCACCGGCCCGGTCGGCACCCATCCCCTGTACATGCGCAGCAGGGCGAGCAGGCCGATCATTCCCGCGAGCGCGGAGAGGCCGCCGGCGTACCCGAGTGTGCCGCGGGGCCCGATCGTCGCGACAAGCAGACCGCCCGCCGCGAACGCCCCCAACTCCGCTGAGTTGCGAATCCCGTTGTAGGCGGCAAACGCGCGGCCGTGCAGATCGTCGGGCACGCGGACGTGGATCAGGCTTCTGAACATCACGTTCTTGAGGCCATGCGCGACACCGCCGATGAACGAGCAGGCGAGGAAGAAGGCAAAGCTCAGCCAGAGCGCCGGCAGCCCGAGCGCGGTCCCCTGGACGGCGACCGCGGCCAGGCCGACGGCGACAACGGCCGCCGGGGCTACCCGAGGCGAGAGCAGAAGCGCTCCCAGCGCCATCCCCACCGTCCAGATCGAAAGCATCAACCCGTAGCCGACTTCACTTTTGTCGAGGACGTCCTGAACGAAGAACAGCTCGCCCACCCAAACCGCCGACATGAACAGGAGGGAAGAGAAGGCGACGATCATTGCCAGCGAGAGGAGGCGGTCGCGGAACAGATAGGAGATTCCCTCGCGCGCCCGCGGCGACTCACCGGCCTCCCTCGCCAGCGGCTGGCGCCGCACCCGCAGCGCCAGCGCCGCGCAGCCGACCGCCGCGAATGTCGCGGCATCGACGATCATCGCCAGCTCGAGTCCGCCGGCCGCGAACAGAAAGCTCCCGAGGACGGGGCCGACCCCGAAGCCGATGTAGCGAGCGGTCTCGACGTAGCCGTTCGCCTGCTGGACGTGGCGCCTGCCCGCCAGCAGCGGCACGAGCGCGAACTCCGCGGGCTGGGTGACGGCGAGGACGAGACCGAGGAGCGCGGTGAGGGCGAGGACGGCGGCGGTCGCCGACATGAACCCGAGGAGGACAGCGACCCCAGCGCCGAGCAGCGAGACGGTGGCCAGCAGACGGGTCGCCTCGAATCGGTCGACCAACAGCCCGGCGTGGCCCGCGACCGCAACCGAGGGGCCGAAGAGGCAGATCCAGAGCCCCGCCACCGCGAACCCGGAGTCGGTCATCTCCTTAACTTGGAGCCCGAGCGCGACGATCGCGACCCAGTCGCCCAGTGCCGACAGGCCGACCGAGCCCGCGACGAGACGGAAGTCCCGGTTCCGAAGCAGGTCTCTCCCCTCCATGGCGCCGCAGTCAAGCGGATAGCGTCCCCCCATGCTCTCGGCGGCCGCATGGGGGCTCTTGGGCGCCTCCTCCCTGCTGATCGGTGCAATCCTCGGCCTCGTTCTGCGGATCCCCGAGCGCGCGATCGGGCTGATCCTCGGCTTCGGCGCCGGGACCCTGATCAGCGCCGTCTCCTTCGAGCTCACCGAAGAGGCCTACGCCCTGGGCGGCGCCGACACGGTCACCCTCGGCCTCGCTCTGGGAGCGCTCGCCTACTTCACGGGGGACGAGCTCCTCACCGGCAAAGGCACGGAGAATCGAACCGCCGGCCGGGGCGCCAGCGAGAGCGATGATGCCAACGCCCTGGTCCTGGGAGCGGTCCTCGACGGGATCCCGGAGTCCGCCGTGATCGGGCTCAGCCTGCTCGGCGGTGGCGGCGTGGCGGTGCCGGTGCTCGCGGCCGTATTCATCTCCAATCTGCCCGAATCGGTCTCGTCCTCGACGGAAATGCGGAGCGCAGGAGTCGGGAACCGGCACGTGATCGCCGTCTGGCTGGCGGTGATGCTCGTCTCGGCACTCGCGGCGGCGATCGGCTACGGGCTGCTCGACGGGGCCAATGACGACTGGGTCGGCCTGATCGAAGCCTTCGCCGGGGGAGCGGTACTGA
>DASUYK010000067.1:0-7544 GCA_036377415.1 Solirubrobacterales bacterium | reverse complement strand
ATCCTGCCGCGCGTCTCCTCCTGGCCCGATCCGGAGCCCCGCGGGCTCAACAGGATCAACGCCGCGCTCACCGGGAACCGCCGCAAGCGCTCCCGGCAGGCATGACCCGAGTCACATTCCTGCTCAAGGACGACCCCTTCGCGGTGGACGCGGGCGATACGAGGATCTCCCGCCTGATCATCGAGATCGCCGCCGAGGCATTCGGGGTCCGCGCCCTGTCCCTCGCCACCGAGGGCTCGGGGACAGCGGGGAGATTCTCGTCGGCCCCCCTCCGGACGATTCCCTCGCCGCCGCGTGGCCCCGCGACGGCGCTCGCCAAGAACCTCCGATCGCCCGGACGAAGCCTCCTGCACGGCTACTTCCGGGTCCCGGAGCTGACCCGGGCGATCCGGGAGGACCCGGGCGACGTGCTGGTCGCCGAGCACACCTACATGGCGGAGCCCGCACTCGATGCCGGGCTCCCCGACCACGACACCCGCCTCCTGATCAACACCCACGCCCTCCAGTCATCGGTCTTCGCCCGGCGCCGCTTCCCGCTCCTGCGCTGGGTCGAGGCGCGGCGGACCTGGCGCGACGAGCTGCGCTGCGTCCGGGCGGCAAGCTCCGCGGCCTGCCTCGGCGAGGACGACATGGAGCGCCTGCGCGCCGCGGGGGCAACGAACGTGCGGCGACTCGACCTGATCCTGCCGCCCGCGGAGCGTCCCGCCGCGGCGGAGCGCCCGCGGGCCCTCTTCTTCGGAGGGCGATATCGATGGCCGCCCAACCAGTACGCGCTCACGAAGCTCCTCGAGCTCTGGCCGTCGATCGCACGGGCAGTACCGGGCGCCGAGCTGGTCGTCGCCGGCCGCCCGGCCGCGAGGGAGCGCCCGATCCAGCTCGAGAACGTGACCGTCGCCGGCTACGTCGAGGACCTCGACGAGCTGCTCGCCTCCTCGTCGGTCCTGCTCGCCCCGGTGCCGATCGGGGGCGGGGTCCGGGTGAAGGTGCTGGACGCCGCCCGACACGGCCTCCCGGTGGTGGGGACGCCCGAGGCGATCGGCTCGATCGGTGAGTACCTGCCGGTGTCGGCCACCGCGAGCGACGAGGCGTTTTGCGCGCAGGCGATCGAGCTGCTCTCCTCGCCCCAGCGGGCCCGCGACCACGGTTCGCGATTGTTCGCAGCGAATCGCGAACTCTGGGCCTCGGGGTTCGTACACGAGCAGGTCCGAAGCTGGATCGCCGAATAGGATCGCCGCATGGCTGAGCCGAATCCGCCCGCAGCGGAGCAGGCGCGCCCCGCCTCCAGCTCCCGCTCCGAGCTGATCCGGTGGATGAACATCACCGATGCGAACGGCGCCGGTTTCGTCCACGGAGGGGTGGTGATGCGGATGTGCGACGAGGTAGCGGGAATCGCGGCAATCCGGCACTGCGGCGCTCGTGTCGTCACCGCCGGAATGGACCGGATGACGTTCTCCGAGACCGTCTACGTCGGCGAGCTCATCCGCTGCATCGCCTCCGTGAACGCCGTCTGGAGGACCTCGATGGAAGTCGGGGTCCGGGTCGAGGCGGAGAACGCCGTGACCCGGGAGGTGCGCCACACGAGCACCGCCTACCTGACGATGGTGGCGGTGAACGACCACGGGAAGCCGATCCCGGTCCCGCCCCTGGCGGTCTCGGAGGAGATCGAGCGGCGCCGCCAGCGCGAGGCCGAAACACGGCGCCGAAACCGGCTCGCGGAGCGCGAGGAGCTCCTCCGCCACCGATCGGCCGAGGACTAGGCAGCCCGACTGCACCCGAGCGGCCCTTCACTCCTATCCTTAGCGCGGCGCCGATGCTGGATGCCCGATCAGCGGGCAGGCAGCTCGACCGAGCGATGTCGATCACCACGCCCACAGAGGCCGAGCGCAAGCCGGAGACGGCTCGGGTGAAGGCCACCGTCGTCCTCCCCGCCTACAACGAGGCGGCGGCGCTTCCGCACGTCCTCAGCGACCTCCACGACGAGCTCGGGAACGCATACGAGATCCTCGTCGTCGACGACGGATCCACCGACGACACGGCGCTCGTCGCCGAGCGCGGCCCATGCCGCCTCGTCCGACACCGCTCGAACCGCGGCAAGGGGGTGGCGATCCGGACGGGGATCGCGGAGGCGAGCGGCGAGTACGTGGTGATCATGGACGCGGATGCGACCTACCCGGTGTCCGCGATCGAGAGCCTGGTCGAGCTACTCACCGATCACGACCTGGTTCGCGGGAACCGCGAGTCGAGCGGCGAGAACATGCCCCTCGTCAACCGGATCGGCAACTGGTTCTTCAGCAAGCTGTTCGCGATCGCCCATGGGCTCGAGAGCGGCGACCACCTGAGCGGGCTCTACGGCCTCCGCAGGGACGCCTTCCGCAGGCTCGGTCTCGAGGCGCGCGGCTTCGACATCGAGACCGAGATCGGGATCAAGGCTCAGGCGCGGGGACTGCGGGTGACCGAGTTCCCGATCTCCTACATGCCGCGGGTCGGCGAGAAGAAGCTCCATCCGTGGAGCGACGGGCTGCGGATCCTCGGCCGGGTGATCGTGCTGCTGCTCATCTACAAGCCCTGGGTCAGCTTCATCCTCCCTGGGCTGCTGCTGCTCGCGGTTTCGTTCGCGGGCGCGGTCGCGCTCAGCTCGGGACCGGTGGACACGCCCTACTTCGGGCTCAGCACCAACAGCTTCATCGTCGCCGCGCTCGGCGTCCTCGCCGCCTTCCAGCTCACCGTCTTCGGCGTCGCCGCCGCCCTCTATGGCGTCGAGGCAGGAAAGCCTCCGTCGCGGGCGCTGCTGACGCTGACCTCGCAGCCCGTGCGCTTCGCGGTCGCCGCCCTCGGCGGGCTGCTGATCATCGGTTCGCTGGCGAAGCTGATCCAGCTCACCGCCCAGTGGGCGGGCGACGAGGTCTTCACCGACACCCGCTCATTGGTTCTCGCCACCACCTTCGGCGTCCTCGGGCTGCAGATCCTCTCGGCGGTGCTCTTCATCTCGATATTCAGCGGACGGCTGACCCGGTTCGACGAGACGGCTCACGATGAGCACCCCACGAACGGCTGAGACCGGCTCCGGAGGCCTGACCGGTTCGCCCGCGACCAAGCCGCTGGTCTCGGTCGTCGTCGTCAACTACAACGGCGCCGACTCCCTCGGCCGCTGTCTCGAGGCGCTGCTCGCCGCCACGGGCGACGTGAGCGCGGAGCTCCTGGTCGTCGACAACGCCTCGGCCGACGGGAGCGCCGCGATCGCCGACGCAATCGCGGAGCGGAGCTCCACGGTCAGGGTGCTGCGCTCTCGGACCAACTGCGGATACGCCGGGGCCGTCAACCTCGCTCTGGACCAGGCGCGGGGTCGCTACATCGCGGTCCTCAACATGGACGCCGTCGTCGACCCCGGCTGGCTGCGGCCGCTCACGGACTTCCTCGAGCAGAACCCGGAGACCGGGGCGGCCTGTCCGCTGATCCTGCTCGAGTCCGACCCCGGCGGGATCAACGCGGCGGGGCAGAACGTCCACGTCACCGGCCTCGGGTTCAACCGCTGGCTCGGCAAGCCCCGGGAGCATGCCCGGGACGCTCCCTTCCCGGTGAGCGGGTTGCACGGCGCCGCCTTCATGGTCCGGCGCGGCCTCCTCGATGAGCTGGGCGGATGGGACGAGAGCGGCTTCCTCTACCACGAGGACGTCGAGCTCTCCTGGCTCTTGCGGCTCGCCGGCCACGAGATCCACTGCGTCCCCGCCTCGACCGTCAGCCACGACTACCACCTGACGATGTTCCCCGAGAAGCTCTTCCTGCTCGAGCGGAACAGAGGCGCAATGCTCTCCACCAACCTCCACCTCGGAACGAAGCTCGCTCTCTCACCGCTGCTCGCTCTCTCGGAGCTGATGATGTGGGGCTACTGCCTTCTGCGCGGGCCCTCCTTCATCAGGGCGAAGTTCCGCTCGTACCGTTGGATCGCGGGGCACCGCGACCGGCTCCGCGAGCGGCGGCGGTTCGTCGAGTCGCTTCGCCGCAGCTCCGACTGGGACGTCCTCCGCCGCCTCCACTGGGGCTATCCCCTCGACCAGTTCCTCACCCTGGGACGCGAACGGGGTCACTCGGAGCGGAACCGGCTCGGTTAACCGGGGTTTCGGCCGACTCCATATTCTTCCCTCCCCTCTTGGGCGCCTTCCTCGGAACCTACCTCTCTGCAGGGATGATCCTGTTCGCTTCGCTCCTGATCGGGCGCGCCCTGCTGCTTGCGTTCGGCCGCAAGCGGGCGAGCTTCCTCGAGGGGGCCGTCGGGCTGGCGCTGTTGCTCGTCGTCGGCTCGATCGCGATCCGGCTGCCTGGCGAGGAGACTACCTTCGCGGTGATCGGGGCGGTCCTCGTGATCGCCTCCGCCGTCTTCCTGATCACTCGCAGCGAGGCGATCCTCGGGCACGCTGTCGGGATCGCCCTGCCGGTCGGCGCGCTCGCCCTGCTCGCCGCCTCCTTTCCGTTCATCGCCAGCGGGCAGATCGGGATCCCGGGTGTGGGACTCAACAACGACATGGCCTCGCACCTGATCTACGGGGAGTACCTGCTCGACCCGAGCCGCCTCGAGCCCCCGGGGATCCAGATCGGCTATCCGATCGGCCCGCACAGCCTCGCGGTCACGGTCGCGACGACGCTCGGTAGCGAGCCCCTGCGCGGGTTCCTCGGGCTGCTCGTCGCGCTGCCGGCGCTGACCGCGATCACTTCGCTCGGCGCCCTCCGGGCGCTTCCCCCCGGCCGCCGGATCCTCGCCGCGCTGCTCGTCTCCAGCGCCTACCTGACCGCGTCGGTGCTCGGGATCGCCGGGTTCAAGGAGCTGATCGCCTCGATGTTCCTGCTCGCCTTCGCCCTCGGCCTGCGCGAGATCGAACGCTCCGATGACGGCCGGGTCGCGATCGTCGTCGGCCTCGCCGTGATCACGGCGGGGATGATCGCCGCATACAGCTATCCGGGGGTGATCTGGCTGGGGATCACGCTCGGCATCTGGATCGCCGCCGAGCTCGTCCGGGCCCGTATCGACGGTCCGCCCGGGGCGGCCTCCGCGCTCGTCCACCGCTCCCGGCCGATCGCGATCCCCGCTCTCGTCGTCCTCGCGCTGCTCGGGCTCGCGATGCTGCCGAGGGCGATCGACTTCCTCCGGTCCGGCGCCTGGGACACGATCACCGGGACCAACTCCAAGCTGCGCTTCGTCGTCTCACCGCTCGAGAGCCTCGGGATCTGGCCGAGCGGAGCATGGCTGGACGGGACGCAGGATGTCACCGCTTACTGGGTCTTCGGCGCGATCGGCCTCCTCGCGCTCGCCTTCGGGGTGATCTGGTGGGTGGTCCGCCGCGACCTCGCCGTCCCCTCCGCCCTCGTCGCGGCGACCGTCGTCTACGTGGGGACGCAGGTCGTCGACACGGGCCTCTACGTGCAGGCGAAGGCGGTCGTGATTCCAGCCTCCCTGGTGATGCTGATCGTCCTCCTCGCTCTCTTCTCGCCCGGCGGCGCCTGGCCGAAGGGCGCCTTCGCCGTCGTCTTCGTGGCGCTCGCCGCCTACTCGTCATTCCTCGCCCTGCGGGACACGGTGGTGGCGCCGAACGACCGCTTCGATGAGCTCTCCGAGTTCCGGGACGAGATCGATGGCCAGAGGGTCCTCTCCCTGACCAGCGACCGCTTCGCGGACTATGGGCTGCGCACCGCCGAGGTCTTCAGCCCGGCCGCGAACGCGGAGTACAGAGTCGGCACCTACGGGGCGAAGAGCCAGCGGCTGCCGGTCGACTTCGACTCGGTCACGGACGAGGTGCTGAACCAGTTCCCCTACGCGGTCACCACCGGCGCCGTCTATCAGAGCCAGGTCCCGCCCGGCTGGGCCCTGGCGAAGTCGAGCGAGTCGTACAAGCTCTGGAAGCGAACCGGAGTGACCCCGACGAAGGCGATCCTCGCGGAGGAGGCTCGCCCCGGCCGTGTTTTTCGCTGTGAGAACCCGAAGTTCCGAAAGATCCTGGCGGGGGGAGGCGAGGCCCTGGTCTGGCCGCGGCCGGTGATCGCGAAGCGGCTCTACTGGGAGCGGGACGGTGAAGCCGACAACCGCCTCGCCCCCGGCGAGGAGACGAGTCAGCAGATCACGCTGCCGCCGGGGGACTGGAAACTCTCGCTGCAGTACGCGAGCCCGGTGACGAGCGTGTCGGTGCGGGCTCCGGGCGCGGAAGCCCGCCTGCCGGCGGGGGTTGAGGCCGCAATCCCGTACCGGCCGGATCAGGGGCCGTACTGGCGAGCCGAATCGGTGACCAGCACGGGGGAGCCGATCACCGTCTCCGTGGAGGCGGACGAGGGCTCATCGCTGCAGAAGCTGCTCGGGGTCGACGCCGAGGCGGTGATCGGCAACCTGACGGCGGCGCGACTGGAGGAATTCCAGAACGTCCCCACGGCGGCGGCCTGCGGCAGGTACGTGGACCACATAATCGGCGGCCTCCGGGTCCGCAACCCCGCATCCGGCGAGAAGTAGCCCTCTCCCTACACTGATCGCGATGAGAGTCGGGGTGATTGGGCTCGGATACGTCGGGCTGCCGCTGGCGGTCGCCTTCGCCGAGGAGGGCCATCAGGTGGTGGGCCTGGACGCGGACCCGCGCAAGATCGACGCACTCGCTGAGGGTCGAAGCTACGTCGAGGACGTTTCCTCGGAGCGCATCCGTGCGCTCGATGGCCTGCTTGTGGTCACCAGCCGCTACCCCGACCTGAGCTCCTGCGACGCGGTGATCATCTGCGTGCCCACCCCGCTGACGAACTCCCGCGAGCCCGACCTGAACCACATGGTCGACGCCGGCGCCTCGCTCGCGGCGGTGCTGCAGAAAGGTCAGCTGATCGTGCTCGAGTCGACCACCTACCCGGGCACCACCCGGGAGCGCCTGAAGCCGATTCTGGAGGAATCCGGCCTGGCGGCCGGTCGCGAATTCCACCTCGCGTTTTCGCCAGAGAGAATCGACCCGGGCCGCACCGATTACACGATCAGGACCACCCCGAAGGTCGTCGGCGGGCTGACCGAGGCCTGCACGGAGCGGGCGGTCGAGCTCTACTCCCAGATCTGCGACGAGGTCGTCGAGGTGAGCAGCCCGGACGCCGCGGAGCTCTCGAAGCTGCTCGAGAACATCTTCCGCTCGGTCAACATCGCGCTCGTCAACGAGCTGGCGATGCTCTGCGAGACCCTCGGGATCGACATCTGGGAGGTGATCGACGCCGCCGCCTCGAAGCCGTTCGGGTTCATGCGCTTCGACCCGGGGCCGGGGATGGGCGGGCATTGCCTGCCCGTCGACCCCTTCTACCTCTCCTTCAAGGCGCGCGAGCACGACTTCTACACCGAGTTCATCGAGCTGGCCGGGAAGATCAACCAGAACCAGCCGCAGTGGTGCGTCCGCCGGATCGAGAGGACGCTGACCGATGTGGGCAAGGCGACCAGGGGCGCGCAGGTACTGCTGCTTGGCGTTTCCTACAAGGCGGGAGTCGGCGACATCCGCGAGTCCCCGGCGCTCAAGATCATCGGACTGCTCCATGAGCTGGGTGCC
>DASUYK010000066.1:0-2685 GCA_036377415.1 Solirubrobacterales bacterium | reverse complement strand
CCGGTGTTTGTACACCGTATGTGATTGCAACCGTTTTATCGCGGGTGCGGTGCCTGACATCTCGGGTCAAGTCGTTCCCGCTGAGGATCTTGTCCGCCATTTGGGCGCACCGGGTGCCCGCGTCGCACGGCGAGCCCATCGTTTGGCGACATAATCGACGATCGCACGCCCCTGGCTTTACCTCTCTACCTGCCCAAGGGGAGTCGGCTTGGTGGTGCTTGCTTCGAGCTGGTCCAGCACCCGTGTGATGAGCGGGTCCAGCACCCATGTGATGAGCGGGTGCGCACAGCCCCCCGTGGGGCCGTGAGTCGACTGTCGATACAACGCCGATGGGTTTTCGCAGGAAGACGAGCTAGACGTTGACCATCAAGCCGGACCATCCGCGCTTCGCGGAGGAGCGACGGCTTGGATGGCGCTCAAGCCTTGGCAGGTTCCGAAGGGACGACGACATCGCCCGCGATGATCTGCGCTCGCAGGTCCTCGATCTGCGGGCGGATGTCATCGATGAATCCGCCGCTGTAGGTGATGTCGACGGCGTCCTCGGCGAGGCCGAGCTGCCGTACCCCCGACGTGAAGATGCCCCGCGGGTAATCTCGGAGCACCTCATAGACGGCGACGTCCACCCTCTTCACCATCGAGGTGAGCACGTGGGACGGCCAGGCCGCGATGTGAAGCTCCGGCGGCGCGTCCTTGGGGTCTATCGCCGCGAACTCCTGGTACTGATCGACGTCCACCCCGATCGCCCACACGTGCCTGTCCTGGATCTCGGCGGCCGCCTGGAACACACCTCGTCCCGAGGCGCTGGCGGCATGGTAGATGACGTCGGCGCCCCACCGATACATGCGCGTGGCAACGTGAAACGCATACGCCGGGGAGCCGAAACCGCTGAAGTCGAAGTAAGGGGTCAGGTACGTCGACCGCACCTCGATGCTCGGATCGACCGCCCGGGCACCGGCCTCGTAGCCGACCTGGAACTCCCCATACATCATGGGGATGTCCATGCCGCCGATGAACCCGATCCGCCCGGTCCGGCTCTCCAGGGCCGCTGCGGCGCCCGCCAGGAACGAGCCTTCGTTGTTGGCGAAGCAGACGTACGACACGTTAGGAAGGCTTGGGCTGGGTCGGCCGGTGAAGTCGATGGCCACGTAGCGCGTGTCGGGGAACTCTGCGGCCACCGCGTTCACGTCGACGAAGATCGCTGGGACGAGGATCAGGTCGACACCGTCTTCGGAGAGCCGGCGCAATTCCTGATCCATGAGATCCATGGCAGCGGGGACCTTCTCCGCGTCGAGGCTGAACTCGGAGATGGCGCGATCGATGCCCTGCGCGAGTAACCGGTGGTAGGGGTTGTAGGTGCCCTCACCGGGGTCGATCAACAGTGCTTGCCGCGGCGGCAGCTCCGCGCCGAGGGCTCGAGCGGCGCCGTCCGCGAGTTCGCCCGCCGAGCGTGGACGGTCGTCTGGCGACTTCGCCATCGCGCGCCCGACCACCCGGTCGATCTCGTGCGGCAGGTCGGGCCGCTCCCTCGTCACGGGAGGTGGCGGCTGCTGCAGGTGGGCGTACATCAGGCCGGCGTCGTTCTTCGATCGGAACGGAGGCCGACCGGTCAGGCATTCGAACAGCACGCATCCGAGCGAGTACACGTCGGTCCGCGCGTCGAGTGTCTCGCCCTTGAACTGCTCGGGCGCCGCGTAGTCGAGCGTGCCCACGAACTGTCCCGTCCCGGTGACGGCGGAATCGCTCGCCGAACGCTTCGTCAGACCGAAGTCCGAGAGGTAGACGTGCTCGGCGGGCTCGGAGCTGCGCGGTCGAGTTAGCAGTACGTTCGCCGGCTTGACGTCGCGGTGCACGAGGCCCTGTTCGTGCGCCGCGTCCAGGGCGGCCGCGACCTGGCGGAGGATCCCGATCGCCCGTGCGGGCTCCAGTGCTCCCTCCTCGTGAAGCAGCGTCCGAAGATCCGAGCCCTCCACGAACCGCATCGCGATGAACAGGTCTCCGCCCGAGGCGCCTGCCTCGTAGATCGGGATCACGTTGGGGTGATCGAGCGAGGCGGCGAGCCGAGACTCGCGGACGAATCGCTCGCGGAACCGCTCGTCATCGGCCAGCTGCGGAGCCAGGACCTTCAAGGCGACCTTCCGCTGGAGCCAGTCGTGCTCGGCTAGGTAGACCACGCTCATGCCGCCGCGACCCAGGGTGCGTACGATGCGGTAGCTGGCGACCTCGGTGCCGGGTTGCAGGTCCACGCGGCTCGGTCGGACGGTCTGCCGCGCGGGTTCGCTGAGCCCGAGCGACGGATCGCGCCGGAGGATCTGCTCGTTGAGGCGTTGGAGCTCCCGTGAGGGCTCCGTGCCGAGCTCGTCGGCCAACACCTGCCGGGCCCGTTGGTACGCCGCGAGCGCCTCGGCTTGGCGGCCGAGCCGGTACAGCGCGAGCATCAAGTTGGTCCACATCCGTTCGCGGAGTGGGTACCGGGCGGTCAGCGCATCGAGCTCGGAGACGACGGTCGAGTGCCCGCCCAACTCGATCTCCGCGGCGATGCGGTGCTCGGTGGCCGACAGGTGTAGTTCCTCCAGTCTCGCGATCTCGCCCCGGAGCGAGGGCTCGTTCGACAGGTCGGCGAGCGGAGCGCCGCGCCAAAGCGCGAGGGCCTCCGAGAGCGCGGCGGCGGCCTTCGAGGGGTCGGAC
>DASUYK010000065.1:0-15502 GCA_036377415.1 Solirubrobacterales bacterium | reverse complement strand
GCTCTCGGGCCTCTTCCTCCTGCTCCAGGGCGAGTTCATCGCCGCGGCCCAGATCGTGGTCTACGCCGGCGCGGTGATGGTGCTCTACGTGTTCGTCGCCGCCTACGTCGGAAACGTCGACGAGCCGCTCTGGGAGCCGATCGCCGGACAGCGGTTCATCGCGCCGATGCTCGGGATCGCGCTGTTCGTCGAGCTCGCGATCGCGATCGTCGGCTCCGGGCTCTCCTCGCTCGAGAGCGACGGGCCCACCGTCGAGCTCGGGTTCGGGTCGCCCTCGGAGATCGGCAGGCTGCTGCTCGAGCGCTTCCTGATCGCCTTCGAAGCCGCCTCGCTGCTGCTGCTCGTCGCCGCCGTCGGAGCGGTCGTCCTCGCCGGGCGGCATCGGCCCCATCAAACGGGTTCCTCCTCGGCTTCGCCTCGGAGGACCCTCGAATCAACCACTCCAACGGCTCCGCCGGAGGCCGGCTGATGGACATCACCTGGTACCTCGTCCTCTCCGCGCTCCTCTTCGCGGTCGGCGTCACCGGCGTCCTGCTTCGCCGGAGCCCGCTCGTGATCCTCCTCTGCCTCGAGCTGATGCTGAACGCGGGCAACCTCGCCCTCCTCGCCTTCTCCCGCTCTCTCGGCGACCAGGACGGTCAGGTCTTCGCCCTGATCGTGATGGTGATCGCCGCCTGCGAGGTGGTGGTGGGCCTCGGGATAATCGTCGCCGCCTACCGGCGGCGGATCCCGTTGAACGTCGACGAGCTGCGGACGCTCAGGGGCTAGGGACTTGTCGGCAACCGCGTACGGCTGGCTCGTCCTCGCCTTCCCGCTCGCGGGGGCCCTGATCAACGGGATCGGTTTCAGGTGGCTCCCGGGACGCAGCCCCGGCTGGATCGGAACCGCCGCGATCGGGCTCTCGTTCCTGAGCGCGCTCGGGATGCTCGTCCAGGTCCTCGACGTCGGGACCGACGAGCGGACCTTCACCTCGAGCCTCTACGACTACGCGAGCGCGGCCGGGATCGACATCCAGATGAACATCCTGGTCGACCCGCTATCGACCTTCATGTGCCTGATCGTCACCGGGGTCTCGATGCTGATCCACCTCTACTCGGTCAGCTACATGACCTCGGACCGCGGCTTCGCGAGGTTCTTCACCTACCTCAACTTCTTCGTCTTCTCGATGCTGCTGCTCGTCCTGGCGGGGAACCTCGTCCTGCTGATCGTCGGCTGGGCATTCGTCGGCTTCGCCTCTTATGCGCTGATCAGCTACTGGTACCGGCGCGGGACCGCGACCGGCGCCGGGATGAAGGCGTTCGTGATCAACGTGGTCGGCGACGTCGGGATGGTTCTCGCCGCCTTATTCGTGATCCGCGAGCTCGGCACCCTCGACCTGATCGGCATCTTCGAGGAGGCGCCGAACGAGTTCACGACCAACGAGGGAGTGGCGATCGCGATCTGCTGCCTGCTGATGGTCGGCGCGTTCGCGAAGTCGGCCCAGGTCCCGCTCCACACATGGCTCCCGGACGCGATGGAGGGCCCCACCCCGGTCTCCGCCCTGATTCACGCGGCGACGATGGTGACCGCCGGCGTTTACCTGATCGCCCGCTTCTGGCCGGTCTTCGAGCTCGCGCCAACCGCCGCCGACATCGTCGCGGTCGTCGGCCTCGTCACGCTTCTGATCGCGGCGACGATCGCCCTCGTCGTCACCGACCTGAAGCGGATCATCGCCTACTCGACGATCAGCCAAATCGGCTACATGATCGTCGGGGTCGGGATCGGCGCCTACTCGGCGGGGCTCTTCCACCTGCTGACCCACGCGTTCTTCAAGGCGCTCCTGTTCATGGCGGCCGGCTCGGTGATCGGGGCGATGGCGAACCGCCAGGACATCGACCTGATGTCGGGGTTCCGCCGGGCGATGCCGTTCACCTCGGCGCTCCTGATAATCGGCGCGCTCTCGCTCGCCGCATTCCCACTCACCGCGGGGTTCTTCTCCAAGGACGAGATCCTCGTCTTCGCCGCGGACCGGGGCGGCTGGTACTGGGTCTTCGTGATCGGCGGCTACCTCGGCGCGCTGCTCACCGCGTTCTACTCATTCCGGATCGGGTTCCGGGTCGTCGCCGGCGAGCCCTGCACCGAGGCCCGCGAGCTCGAGCGGGGGCACATCCACCACGCGGAGCCCGAGAACCCCGCGACGGGTGAGAGGGAGGACACCGACATCGGCTTCCCCGGTCCGACCCACCAGATCGCCGAGCGGGAGTGGCCGATGAAGGTTGCGATGAGCATCCTCGGCTTCGGCGCCCTGTTCGCCGGCTTCCTTCAGATCCCCGGGGTGACCGACGTGATCGAGACCTTCCTCGAGGGCACCTTCGAGGAGTCGAAGTACCACGACACGGTGCCCTCCGAGAGCGCCGCCTGGACCGGGCTCGCGATCGGCGGCGTCATCGCGATCGTCGGGGTCGCGATCGCGTACTACATGTACGTGATGAGGCCGGGTGTCTCTGCCGGCCTGATCCGCCGCTTCCGCCGGCTGCACGACTTCCTCGAGCGAAAATGGTACTTCGACGAGGGGATCGACCTCCTCTTCGTCCGTCCGACGCTCGCCGTCGGCCGCTGGGCCAACGCGACCTTCGAGCGCTATGTCGTCCAGGGCCTGGTCGCCGGAGCGACCCAGCTGACGAAGGGCGCCAACGCCGGCGTCCGCGGCGCCCAGTCCGGGTACCTCCGCTCCTACGCGCTTCTGCTCGTCAGCGGCTTCGCCGGCCTCGCCCTCTACTTCCTCCTTCAGACATGACCTGGGTGCTCGAAACCGGCGACTGGGCGAATGGCGCAACGATGCTCGAGGAATCCACTCAAGGGTCGGTGGCCCCGTGATCCAGGTACTGCTCTGGGCGCCGCTCGCCGCCGGCCTGCTCGCCGCGGCCTTCCCGCGCCGGTCCGCCGGCTGGGTCGCGCTGATCGGGCCGCTCGTCTCGCTGGTGCTCGCGATCGTGGTCGTCGCCGAGTTCGACTCCGGCGCCGGCCTCCAGCACACCGTCGACGAGAGCTGGATCCCGGACCTCGGCGTCCGCTACCAGCTCGGCGTCGACGGGATCAGCCTCTTCCTCGTCCTGCTCACCACGGTGCTTTGGGTCGCCGCCACGGCCTGGTCCGCGATCAACCCGCCGGAGCGGGCCCGGACCTGGCTCCTGATGTTCGGCCTCGCCGAGACGGCGGTCCTCGGGGCCTTCCTCGCCCAGGACCTGATCCTGTTCGTCCTCTTCTTCGACCTGATGCTGATCCCGTTCTACTTCCTGTTCGGGGTCTGGGGCGAGGAGCATCCCGGACGGGCCGAGGAGGACGAGGGGCCGATCCGGCCGCAGCCCGCGGTGACCAAGATGATCATCTACACGCTCGTCGGCTCGCTCCTGATGCTCGCCGGCGCGATCGCGACCGGGATCCTCGCCGCGGACGGCGGCGATCTCACCTACTCGATGGAAGCCCTGCGGAACGACCCGCTCAGGACCGGCAGCCAGTACTGGATCTTCTGGTTCTTCGCCGCCGCCTTCCTCGTGAAGATGCCGGCCTTCCCGCTCCACGGCTGGATGCCGGACGCCTACCGGATCGCTCCGCTGCCGGCGCTCGCCCTCTTCTCCGGGGTGCTCTCCAAGGTCGGCGCGTACGGCTTCCTCCGGGTGGTCCTGCCGATCTTCCCCGACGCGACCAGCCACTTCCAGGAGGTGATCCTGCTCGTCGCGGTCGTCTCGATCCTGTACGGGTCGGTGATGGCCTTCACCCAGACCAGCGCCCGGCTGGTCGCCGGCTACTCCTCGGTCGCGCAGCTCGGCTTCATCACGCTCGGGATCTTCAGCCTCCGGCCCGACGGCGCAGACGGCGCCGTGCTCCAGATGGTCAACCACGGGCTGGTGGTGGCACCGCTGCTCCTGATCGTCGTCATCCTCGCCGCGCGCGCCGGTACGGACGACATCACGAGGATGGGCGGGCTCGCGATGCGGGCGCCGGTCCTCGCCGCGATGTTCCTGATCGTGACGATGGCTCTGCTCGCGATGCCGGGCTCCGCCAACTTCATCGGCGAGTTCTACATCCTCAACGGGGTCTTCCAGGAGAAGATCGTCTACGCGTTCGTCGCCTCGGTCGGGATCGTGCTGGCGGCCTACTACTCGCTTCGACTCTTCCAGGCGGCGATGCACAACCGGAAGCCCGAGGCGATCGAGTCCCGTGAGATCGGCTGGCGCGAGGGCGGGGTGATCGCGGCCCTGACAGCGTGCATCGTCGCCCTCGCGCTCTGGCCCGGCCTGATCCTCGACCGGGCCGAGGACTCCGTCAAGGGCCAGCTCGCGGCCACGGGCGAGCAGGCACCCACTCAGGTCGCCCAGCGATGAGCGAGTTCAACGCCCCCCACATCGACTATGCCGGCCTCTCGCCGGTGATCGCCCTGACCGCGGGGCTCTGCGTGGTCCTGATGGCCGGGCTTCTGCCGCGCGTCGGGCGTTTCTCGAGCGCGGGATTGACGATCGCCGCGCTCGCAGCGACCGCCGGCCTCTGCATCTGGCAGTGGAGCGAGCGAGAGGACCTGGTCGCGGGCGCGCTCCGCCTCGACGGATTCGGCCTCTCGGTCGCCCTGATCGCCTGCTTCGCCGCTGCGGTCGCCGTCGTCCTCTCGATCCGGGAGCCAGCGGCCGAGGAGGCCGAACACGGCGCCTTCTACGCGCTCCTGCTCGGATCGGTCCTCGGCATGGTCCTGATCGCCCAGGCGCAGAACCTGATCGCGTTCTTCGTCGCCCTCGAGCTCCTCTCGATTCCGCTCTACGTCCTCTGCGCCTCCGCCCGCCGGACCGAGCCCTCACTCGAGTCGGGGCTCAAGTACCTGATCATCGGCTCGATCGGTTCGGCCACCCTGCTCTACGGGTTCGCGCTGCTCTACGGCGCCTCCGGCTCGATGGACTTCTCCGGGATCGCCCAGGCCCTCGGCCCGGGCGGCGAGGGCGACGAGACGCTCGTCCTGATCGGAACGGCGATGGTCGCCACCGGACTCGCCTTCAAGACCTCGCTTGCCCCGTTCCACCAGTGGACGCCCGACGTCTACCAGGGTGCGCCGACCCCGGTCACCGCGTTCATGGCGGTCGCGACCAAGGCCGCCGCGTTCATCGCGCTGGCCCGCCTGTTCGAGGTGGCGCTCGGGCCGATCGCCGACGACTGGCAGCCGGCGCTCGCGGCGCTCGCGGTCGCCTCGATCGCGATCGGCAACCTCGGTGCGCTCGGCCAGGACTCGCTCAAGCGCCTGCTCGGCTACTCGGGGATCGCGCAGGCCGGCTACATGCTCGCCGGGATCGTGGTCGCCTCCGAGACCGGGCTCGAGGCGCTCGTCTTCTACCTGGCCGCGTACACCCTGATGAACCTCGCGATCTTCGTCGTCGTCGTCGCCCGAGAGCGCGAGACCGATCGCGGCGACGACATCGAGGCGCTCGCCGGAATCGGCCGCACCCGCCCGCTCCTCGCCTGGCCCCTGACGATCGGCATGCTCGCCCTCGCCGGACTGCCCGGGACCTCGGGCTTCATGGGCAAGCTCTTCCTGATCGAGGCGACCGTGGACGGCGACTACACCTGGCTCGGCGTCGCGATCGTGATCGGGACGATGGTCTCCCTCGCCTACTACCTGCGGGTGGTCGCGGCCGTCTGGATGCGACCGGAGCCAAGACCGCGTTCAGCCGAGCCGATGCCAGCGATCGCCGGCGGCTCACCCGATGCGGATGCGGTGCCGAAGGGCGCGAGCCGCTGCGCGCTCGTCGTCGGGCTCGGCCTCCTCTGCGCGGCGGCGACGATCGCCTTCGGTGTCGCCCCCTCGCCGCTGATCGACTGGGCCTCCCACGCCGCCGGCTCGCTCGGCGTCCTGTCCGGCTAGCGTCCCTCGCGGGCCTTCGGCTGAGCTTGGGCGTCCTCCTCACGATCGCCGCGATCGCGATCTCCGGCGCAGCCGGGGTCGCTGCCGAGCGCCGCTGGCCCGCGAGCGCAGTCGGATGGGCGCGCAGGGCACTCGTCATCTCCCTCTACACGCTGATCCCGTTCGTCGTCTTCTTCAACCTCGCCCGGGTCGAGATCGACGCCGACCTCGGCGGCGGCCTCGTGATCGGCTGGATCGCGATCCTCGCGGCCGCGGGGATCGCCTGGCTCGTCGGCAGCCGCCTGCTCGAGCTCGACCGCCCGGCCACCGGATCGCTGATCACCGGGACGCTGGTCCCGAACTCCGGCTACCTCGGCTATCCGCTGGTCGCCTCGCTGCTCGGCTTCGACGCCCTGGGCGAGGCGGTCGTCTACGACATCGCCGTGCCGGCTCCGTGCCTTCTGCTTCTCGGGTTCGGCACCGGCGCGGCCTTCGGCACGCTGGCCGGGGAGGGCTTCCGCGAGCGGATGATCGCCTTCTTCACCCGGAACCCGCCGCTCTACGCCGCGGTCGCCGCGCTGCTCGCGCCCGACTCCATGGCGCCCGACCTGCTCGTCGACATCTCGCGCGGCGTCGTGATCGCGCTCCTGCCGATCGGCTTCTTCGCGGTCGGTGCGGTGCTCGCCGAGGAGGTCGAGGAGAAGGCGGTGAGCCTCGGGTCGCCGCTCGATCCGCCTGTCGGCGCCGCGATCCTTCTCCGGCTCGCTGTCGCTCCCGGCCTCCTCTTCCTCCTCTCCCTTCCCTTCATCGACCTCCCGGGTCCCTATCTGCTGATCGCGGCGATGCCCTGCGGGATCAACACCCTCCTGGTGGCTCACGTCTACGGGCTGGACGGAAAGCTGGCCGCGCAGGCGATCACCTGGACCACCGGGATCGCCGTCGTCGCCGCGCTCGCTGCCCAGTCGATCTGGGGGTAGTTCTAGGATGGCCAGCCCGTGCGCTACCCGGTCGAGGAATTCACAGATGAGGAGCGGAGGCTCCTCGCCCCGCACTTCACCAATCTCGACCGGCCCGTCTTCGCGATGGTCAACCTGCCGGAGACGATCAAGGGGGCACTCTTCGCCCGCTACTCCCGCTGGGCCGGGACCCTGCGACGCCTCTACCTGGAGGAGTTCGCGGCGGACGTCCCGGACGGGGGTCGCCCGTTCGAGGGCTCGGAGGGGGAGCGGGCGGCGGGGCTCTACGAGCGGGTGTTCATGGGATACGGAGACGACTCGATCGCCCAAGTCGGCGGCGCACACGTCGCCTGCGAGTGGGTCTCGAACATCCTCACCAAGGTCCTCCAGCGGGGGCGGCTGGCGGCCTACCTCGAGCAGTCGACCCGCTACATCCCCTACGACACCCCGCTGCCGCAGTCGGCGGGGGGCGGGCACCGCTTCTATCGCGACGAGGCGCTCGGACCCGAGTACGGGGCGGCGATGGAGGAGCTCTTCGCGATCTACTCACGCTCACTCGCCCAGGTTCGCGAGTGGGCGGCGGAGCGCTGGCCGCGGGGCGACGAGCCGGAGGCGGCCTGGCAGCGATCGATCAAGGCGAAGGCGCTCGACCTCCTGCGGGGGCTGCTGCCGGCCTCGACCCTGAGTCACGTCGGGATCTACGCGTCCGGCCAGGCCTACGAACAGCTCCTGCTGCGGATGATGGTGTCGCCGCTGCCGGAGGCGCGCGCCTTCGCGACGATGATCCTCGAGGAGCTGAAGAAGGTGATGCCGAGCTTCGTCGCCCGGGTCGAGCGGCCCGACCGCGGCGGGGAGTGGATCGACTATCTGGAGGGACGCCGAGCGGCGACCGAGCGGTGGGTCGGACGGCTCGGCCTCGATCGCCGCGAGGCGTCGGATGCCCCGTCGGTGGAGCTGATCGACTACGACGGCTCCGAGGACGAGCTGATCGCGGCGTCGCTGTTCGAGTCGGCCGGAGTCTCGGAGCGGGCGATCCTCGACAGGGTGCGCGCCTTGCCGCCCGACGAGCAGGGGGAGATCATCGCCGACCTCGCCGGCGAGCGCCCGAACCGGCGGCACCGGCCCGGCCGCGGCTGGGAGGCAGTCCGGTACCGGTTCGAGATCGTCTCCGACTACGGTGGGTTCCGCGACCTCCAGCGCCACCGAATGCTGACCTGCCAGTGGCAGCGGCTCAGCCCCGACCTCGGTGCCGGCGTCCCGGAGGAGGTCCGCGAGGCGGGGGCTGGAGACGAGTACGAGCGCGCCCTCGAGATCTCGAGGACCGAGCACGACCGGCTCGCCGCGGCGGGGATGTCCGAGGCCGCGCCCTACGCGCTCTGTCTCGGCTACCGGATCCGCTACATGCTCGACCTGAATGCCCGCGAGGCGATGCACCTGATCGAGCTCCGCTCCGGCCGCGAGGGCCATCCCACCTACCGCGCGGTCGCGCAGGCGATGCACGAGCGGATCGCCTCGGTCCACCCCGCGATCGCAGCGGCGATGACGCACGTGGACTCGACGACCGAGCCCCGGCTCGAGCGGATCATGAGCGAGATCCGCACTCACCGGAAGCGCGTCGCCAAGCGCGAGCCCTCCGCCGCCCCGCCGGGCGTCAGCGCGCTCGGTTAGCGGCACCGCACCGCCCGGCACGAGTCGCGGCGGGCACTTCATTCCGTGCCCACCTGAGGAGGCTGAGCCCTTAGGATGAAATCGATGATGGGAGCAAGAGCTCTGACGAGCGCGGTGCTCGTCCTTGCCGCGATTTGCTTCTTGCCGGCTGTCTCCGCGGCCAGGGACCGGGGGTCGCCGCCCGAGACGACCACCACGAATCCCTCCGAGCCGGCAGACCCGGCCCCGCCCCTCACGCAGCCGGCGCAGGAGGACGGCACACCGAGCACGGATCAGGGTGCGCCCAAGCGAGGGGCAGACACGGAGGAACAACCGGCCCTCCAGGACCAAGCCGCCGCGGAGCAGGCGAGCGTCGCCGAGCAGGCCGAGCCGGCCGGGGCCCGGGGTTCGGGCCGCCGGGCGCGTGCCTCCGCTTCAGCCACTGTGACGATGCGCGACTTCTTCTTCTCGCCTGCATCGGTGAGCGTCGCGGTCGGGGACCTCGTCACTTGGCGGAACACCGGAAAGGAACCGCACAACGCCGTCGCCGACGATGGCAGCTTCGACACTGGCATCGTCGCCGCGGGGCAGAGCGCCTCCCGCATGTTCCCCAAGCCGGGGACCTTCGGTTACATCTGCACGATCCACCCGAACATGAAGGGCACAGTGCGCGTTCTGAGCAGCGGCGGCGGAGGAGGCGGCACGGGGGGATCGAGCTCGAGTCCAGGGCCTTCCGAAGCAGACGCGGTGGCCTCACCGAACGCCGCCGGCGATTCCAAGACCCTGCCGATGAGCGGCATGGCGGCTGGCTCCCTGGCACTCGTCGGCCTGGCGCTCGTGGCATCGGGACTGGTCCTCAGGTACTCGGGCCGGAGGACAGCCGAAATCGGGGCCGGCCGCCGGCTCACGCGCTTCTAGCCGGGCCGCTCACCCCTCGTTCATGCTCCATCACGTCTCGCTCGAGGTACCTCCCGAGGACGCCGAGCGGTCGGTCGAGTTCTGGCGGCTGCTCGGTTTCGAGGAGGTCGAGGCACCCGCGGCCCTCGGCGACTCGGTGCGCTGGGTGGAGCGCGAGGGGACCCAGATCCACCTGATCCTCACGGAGGGGCACACCGCGCCGGTCCTCGGCCACGCCGCCGTCGTCTCCCCGGACCATGCCGAGGCGAAGGAGCGCCTGCGCGACGCGGGCTTTCAGGTCGAGGACACGATGCAGCTCTGGGGCGCCGACCGCGCGTTCGCGATCGCCCCGGGTGGGCACCGGGTGGAGCTGATGGCGGCGCCGCCGGGTTAGCCCCGGCGCTTGCGCTTCTTTCTTTGCTGGCCCTGCCTCTCGCCGGTCGGCTGGTCCGGGGCGCTCTCAGAAAGGGGCGGCTCGGAGACCTCTCGGCCGCTGCCCTCGACCGTGCCGCCGGACCCGCCCGAGGGCCCGCCCGGCGGGCCGAGGTCCTCGCCGGGCCTCGGCCAGGGAATCGCCTCTCCGGCATCCCAGGCTGGTGGCCGGGGCCCCGGCCACCAGCCGGCGAGCTGCAGGCCGATCGCGGCGAACCAGATGACCAGGCCCATCAGCCCGAACAATCCGACGAGGATTAGCGACACTCCCAGCGCCATCCCGAGGGTCGCCCAGAAGCGGCCCAGCAGGCCGGTCCGCATCGCCCAGAGCGCGGTGTAGATGAGCCCGAAGACGAGCGCGAGCGTCGCCGTCAGCCTCAGCCCGGATCCGATCTGCACCCCGGAGGACTCGCCGGCGATGTCCTCCGCCCTGTCCTCGAGGGCGTCCTCGACCCTATCGTCGGCGCTTCCTCCCTCCTGGGCCTCGGTCGTCGCGGTCCCGGTCGTGGTCTGCCCCGTCGCCGCTCCGGTGGTGGGGGTCTGCCGGCCGGTGGCGGCCTTCTCCTTGCCCTGGCTCGGCTCGCCCGACTGGTTCTCGGCCTCTGCGGTGGCCTCCTGACGCGCCTGCCGCTCGATCGCCGGCCGCTCCTCGACGAACTGGTCGGCGGCCTCCTTGAGGCCGAGCGAAGCCACCAGCGCGCCGACGAAGAAGAGCCCGGGCCCGAGCAGGGCGAGCGGCATCAGGGTCCTCCGCATCCGCTCGGTGCGACCGGCGGCCGCCCGGAAGAGCACGTAGATCGGGAAGGTGAAGAGCGCGAAGCCGAACCCCTGGATCGCCTGGCCCGCGACCAGCTTCGTGCCGTGATCGTGGAACTGCTGGAGCTGCTCGTAGTCGTTGTCGGTGGCATCCAGTCCCGCCTGCTGAACGACAACGCCCACCGCAAACAGCAGCGACCCGAGGATCGCGAGGATCCCGGCAGGCCTCATCCAACGAGATTGGAATGCGAGCAGCTCCTGCTTGCTTGGCAGAGAGTTCACGAATCGGGCAGTCTTTCAGCCGCGCTCGTGAAAGTAGAAGTCCGGGAGGGCTCCTTCGATCACGTCCGCTGTCATCCGTTGCGCAACCTCAAGGTTGCCGGTACGGACGGCGATGTCGTCGAGGCTGACGATCCCGGTGAGCTGTCCACCGTCGATCACGGGCAGGCGGCGGATCTTGTGAGTGACCATCAACGCGGCCGCCTCTTCGAGCTCCATCTCAGGCTCGCCGGTGATCAGTGGGCGGGAGGCGTGCGAGCCGGCCGGCTCGCTCATCGCTCGATCGTCCGCGGCCACGCGGATCGCGACGTCGCGGTCGGTGATCATCGCGGTCGGCGCACCCCCCGGGTCGCAGATCACGACCGAGCCCACACCTCGATCGCGCATCAGACGAGCCACCTGGAGAACCTGGTCCCCCTCACCAGCCGTGACGACCCCCGCGGTCATGATCTCGCGGAGCTGCATGCGAGGACTGTATCTTGGCCGCGATGCCGCTTCTCTCCCGACAGACCGGCCCGATCGCCGTCTACGGGGCGACGGGCTACACCGGCCGGCTGGTCGTCGCCGAGCTGGCCGAGGCCGATGCCGACTTCCTCATATCGGGCCGGAGCCGGGCGAAGCTCGACGACCTCTGCGACGAGCTCCGCCTCGACGTCCCGGTCCGACCCGCGACGATCGACGATCCCGTCGCGCTCCGGGAGCTCCTCTCCGACTGCGCCGTCGTGATCGATTGCGCCGGCCCCTTCGTCCGCTACGGAGAGCCGGTCCTCCGAGCTGCGGTCGAGACCTCGACGCACTACCTCGACACAACCGGGGAGCAGCCTTACATGAAGATGGTCTTCGAGCGCTATGGACCGGGAGCCGCCGAGGCCGAGGTTGCGGTGATCCCGGCGATGGGCTTCGACTACGTGCCCGGCGACATGATCACCTCGCTCACGGCCGAGGGGATGGGCGAGCTCGACGAGGTCTCCCTCGCATACGCGTGGCGTGACTTCACCCCGAGTCAGGGCACGGCCCGCACCACTCTCGAGATCCTCGGCGGCGCATCGGTCGAGTGGCGGAACATGGAGTGGCGGAAGGCGTCCGGGGGCTTCGACCGCGGCAGCTTCGAGTTCCCCGCCCCATTCGGCCGCCAGCGGATGATCCGCTACCCGGCGGGCGAGCAGATCACGGTTCCGCGCCACGTCCCCACCCGCAACGTGACAACCACGATGAACGCCGCCGCCTTCTCGAGCGAGCGCCTCGGCCCGCTCTTCGCCGCGACCGTGGGCCCGGCCTCGCTTGCGCTGCGCACTCCACTGAAGGTCGCCGCGAGAGCGTTCGTGTCCCGGCTGCCGGAGGGGCCCAGTCCCGAGCAGCGGGGGGCGATGCGCTGGATGATCGTCTGCGAGGCGAAGCGCGGCCCACGCGTGCGCAGGGGCGTGATCAGCGGAGGGGACGTCTACGGGCTCACCGCCGCCGCCGCCTGCCGCGGAGCGATCCTGGCGGCGGGTTCGGGGTTCGATCAGATGGGGGCCCTGGCTCCGTCACAGGCGTTCGAGCCGAAGCACTTCCTCGAGGCGCTCGACCGCTTCGAGGTCCGCTGGCACCTCGCGGAGACGGACGTTCCCGAGCCGGTCGAGACCTAGGGGAGGCGATGGCGATCGGTCTGGGAACCCGGCGGGGACGGGCGGTGAGCCTCGAGGAGGGCGCCGCGTCCGGAACGGCGCGCTGCCCGGCCTGCGGGGAGCCGCTGTTCGTCTGGCTCGAGACTTCCGGGTTCGGGCCCCGGGAGGACGAGCTGATCGATCGCTGCGAGAACTGCGGGCTCGCCGTCGCGCGCGACGCGGTCCCCTCCCCCGATGAGGCGGTCGAAGAGCTGCTCTCGGACGGGGTCCGTCGCGGCGAGCGGATCGCGGTTCGGGTCCAGAATGCCGCCAGCCTCCAAGCCTGGCTCGGCGCCGAGAACTGGGCGGCGCTCGCTCCGGAGGGCCGCGGGATCAAGCCCACCCCGCGGGCCGCTGCGATCCTGCTCGCCCGCCGGGGACTGGGGCTGCGGCGGATCCGGCACCTGATCCGGCCCGGGATGGCCTCGATGTGGCAGACGCTGCTCAACCTCCTCACCTTTCATCGGGACTTCGCCTCCGGGGCGGTCTCTGGCCGGCTTCGTCCGGGGAGCGGCCGCGGGCTCGCCGCGTTTTGGATCGACGCGGCGGTAACCGTGCTCGCCGCGGTCCCGACGGCGATCCTCGCCGTCCTCCTCGAGAGCGCGGCCGTGGTCGCGCGGCGGGGCGGCGTGATCGAGCTCCAGGCGGAGCCGCTGCCGGACCCGGACCAGCCGGGCTGATCTAGAGCTGGTCCGTCACGAGCGCGGCGATCATCGCCGGGGCGCCCACGTGCGGCGCCTGCCGGCCCGAGTCGACCTCCCTGAGCGAGCTCTCCGCGAGCCGACCCGCGAGCGCCTCGGCCGCGGCGCGGAGCAGCGGCGGGGTCGACTGGGAGACGACGATCAGCGATGGGCGCTCGGCGCCCGCGAGCCGGGGCAGCGGCATCCGCCAGCCCGCCGGCAGGCCGAGCTCCGCGATCACGCTCGACGGCCGCTCCCTTGCCTGGGCGGCGATCCGCTCCGGGACCCGGGTGACCCCGGCACCGAGAGCCGGCAGGCCGCCCGACAAGTAGAGGTCGATCACGTTGCCCCCCTCGCCCACCACGGTCTCCAGACGGAGGCGGTCGTCGGAGAGCGCCTCGGTGGCGGTCGGAAGCAGCTGGAGCAGAGGCGGCTCGATCAGGACGGCGCCCGAGACGAGCTCTGGGCGGCGAAGGACCAGGTCGAGGGCGATCACCGCGCCGACGCCGGCGGCGCAGAGCGCCGCCGGGCCGGCGTCCAGGGACTCGATCAGGGCGGCGGCGTCCTCGCTCTGCTCCTCCACGGTTGTACGCCGGTAGTCGTCAGGCGCGCTCGAGGACCCCCAGCCCCGGCGGTCGTAGGCGATCGCGCGAGCGCTCGCCGAGAGATCGGCGGCGACCTCGTCCCACACCTCGGCCGAGGCCGCGGTCTCGTGAACCAGCAGGGCCGGTGGTCCCTCCCCCCTCTCGGTCCAGGCGAGCTCGACCCCCCGCGCGGCGAGGACCGGCATCGCGCTAGAGGTTGCGCCAGAAGCGGCCGATCAGAGGCAGCGCGACCGCCCGAGGGCTGTGCTGCCCGGCCAGAGCCGTCGCGCGGTTGATCGCGCCCGGGACGACGACCCGGCGGTCCCGCTCCGCCCCCTCGACCGCGTGCCGGGCGACGTCCTCGGCCGACATCCAGAACGCTCCGGGGGTTCGCTCCTCGACCCCGGGGATGCCGGCCGCCTCGGTGAACTCGGTTCGCACCGGGCCGGGACAGACGGCGGTGACCGTGACGCCTGTCCCGCGCAGTTCCGTCCGCAGCGCCTCGCTGAAGGAGAGGACGAACGCTTTGCTCGCGCCGTAGACCGCGGATCCGGGGAGCGGCTGGAAGGCCCCGGTCGAGGCGACGTTGATCACCGCACCGCGGCTCCGTTCGACCATCCCTCCGACGAACCGGGAGGTCAGGTCGACGACCGCCTCGACGTTCAGCCGGACCATCCCGACCATCCGCTCGCGCGGGCTGGTCGCGAAGTCGGCCTGGTGACCGAAGCCGGCGTTGTTTACCAGGAGCTCGACCGTCCGGCGACGCTCGCGAAGCTCGCCCGCGAGCCGGTCCCGCTCGTCCGGCTCCGCGAGGTCGCACGCGATCGTCTCGGCCACCACTCCGTGGTCGGCGCTCAGCTCCGCCTCCAGGCTCCTGAGCCGCTCCTCCCGGCGGGCGACGAGCGCAATCGCGTGGCCCCGCGACGCGAGCTCCTTGGCGATCGCGGTCCCGATCCCGGCCGAGGCGCCGGTGACCAGGGCGATGCTGCTGACCGAGGGTTCCGGAAGCCCCACTACCCCGGCACCCCTAGGAGTCGCGCGGCATCAGTCCTGCAGGCCCTCCCGGGCCTCCCGGACCAGGGTCACCGCTTCGGGGAAGACGATCCGGATCGCGTCGCGCACCTGCACCGCCTGCTCGTCGCTCGATCCGCTCAGCTCCAGCGCGTTGATCGCGGCGACCGTCATCTCGACCGCCAGCTTGATCGCGTTGTCGGCCCAGGCGACCTTCTGGGCCCCCGCCATCTGCTCCTGAAGCTCCTCCATGCGCCGGCGCATTTCCTCCGGATCGCCGAACAGTCCGCCGAAGCCTTCCATGACTCGATCATAGAGCGCGTCACTCAAAGTCCGGCGATCGGGCACAGTTGCGCGCCCTCCGACACCGTCCGACGCGCACCCTCCGCCGGTGTCCGCCCCATCCAGTCACGAGCGCGGCGCGATCTCGGTCGAGTACGTGGCGCTAGCCGCGCTCCTCGGCCTTCTGATCGTCGCCGCGCTCGCCGCCGTGATCGCGGCGCCGCCCCGCCGGACCGACCGCGAGCTTGGCGAGATGATCGCCCGCCGGATCGCCTGTGCTCCCCGGTATCCGGTGCCGTGCGGGCGACATCCGCTCGCGCTCGCGTACGGGTTCCCGCTCGGCAAGCTGGTGAGAAGCCTTGCGCCGGATCTCTCGCCGGAGGCCGGCCCCGACGGAGCCCCGCTCATGCCCGTCGACTTCCGCCACTGCCGACGGGCGAGCTGCGCGACCCCCGGAATCGAGCCGGGC